>JAFGSN010000193.1 GCA_016934575.1 Vicinamibacteria bacterium | reverse complement strand
TGGATGATGTGATGCAGCAGATCCCTGAGGTCTCTGAAGTGGACGGTCAGCGCCGAGAAGAAAAGGGCCAGTCCCAGAGTGAGGACGAGCTGCACGAGCAGCGGCAGCGGCAGAAGCAGCGCCCACCACGTCAATTTTCCCTTGACGACGAGAAACAGCAGCAGAATGGGAAGGCCCAGGAAGAAATGCACGAAGTTCGCGAAGACGCTCACGACGGGGAGCACCTCGGCGGGAAAGAGCACTTTCTTGATGAGAGTGCCGCTCGAAAGAAGGATCGAGGACGACTCCGCGATCGAGGCCTGAAACCACGTCCAAGGCAGGATCCCGCAGAACAGGAACAGGAAGTAAGGATCCAGGGCGGCGTCTCCCCGTCCCACTTGAAAGACATAAGTGAAGACAATACCGTAAGTCAGAAGCAGGAAAAGAGGATTGATGAAGCTCCAGACGAAGCCCAGCACGCTGCCCCGATAGCGCGCCTTCAGCTCGCGTGAAACGAGGCTCTGGACGAGCAGCCGATAACGAAAAAGCCGGAAAATCTGGCGTATCATCGGCGGCTTTCACGGCCCGGACTCGCGCGCATCCTCGCGTCGCGTCTCGGATCCATTTCTTCTCTGCAAGGCATGGGGCCTTTCCCGGGAAGCGTCCCGTCGCGTACGTTATGGGACGCTAGCCGCGCCTGCGCCGCGTGGCCGCCTTGCCCGTGACGGCGGCCCGATAAGCCTGGCTCGCCTCTTCATACCCCTCCTCGTCGCGAACAGCCTTCAGCCGCTCGACGGCGCGGGCGCGCGCCTCCTCGACGTGCGCCGCGTCGATGTCCTCGACGCGCTCGCCCGCTTCGGCGAGAATGTTGACGCGGTCGGGCAGGACTTCGCAGAAGCCGGCGCAGCAGGTCAGATAGCGGCGCGCTCCTTGTTTGCCGTAGGAGATCTCGCCCATGCCGAGGGCGCTCAGAAACGGAGCGTGCCCGGGCAGCACGCCGAAATAACCGAGCGCGCCCGGCACGACGACGTCGTCGACCTCGTCGCGCATCAGCAAGCCCTCGGGGGTCACGACCTCGAGCAACAGCTTCCTCGGAAGCTTGGCCTCGCTCATGATTTCACCTTGGGAATACTCACTTGCCCAGGGTCTTCGCCTGCTCGAAGACCTCCTCGATCGAGCCCACCATGAAGAAGGCCTGCTCCGGCAAGTCGTCCAGCTCGCCGCCGACGATCATCTTGAAGCTGTGGATGGTGTCCTTGAGCGGCACGTATTTCCCGGGAATGCCCAGATACTGCTCGGCGACATGGAACGGCTGCGACAGGAAACGCTGGATCCGGCGCGCTCGGGCGACCGTGACCTTGTCTTCCTCGGAAAGCTCGTCGATCCCGAGGATGGCGATGATGTCCTGAAGGTCCTTGTAACGCTGCAGAATCTGCTTCACGCTGCGCGCCACCTGGTAGTGCTCCTCGCCGATGATGCGCGGATCGAGGATGCGCGACGAGGACGCCAGGGGATCGACGGCGGGATAGATGCCGAGCTGCACGATCTGGCGCGAAAGGTTCGTCGTGGCGTCGAGGTGGGCGAAGGTCGTCGCCGGCGCCGGATCGGTGTAGTCGTCGGCCGGAACGTAGATGGCCTGTATCGACGTGATCGAGCCGCGCTTGGTCGAAGTGATGCGCTCCTGCAACTCGCCCATCTCGGTCTGCAACGTCGGCTGATAACCGACGGCCGAGGGCATGCGTCCGAGGAGCGCCGAGACTTCCGATCCGGCCTGTGTGAATCGGAAAATATTGTCGATGAAGAGCAGAACGTCCTTGCCCTCGTCGTCCCTGAAGTGCTCGGCGACGGTCAGGCCGGACAGGCCGACGCGCAGGCGCGCTCCCGGCGGCTCGGTCATCTGTCCGTAGATCAGCGCCGCCTTGGACTGGGACGGATCCCCCGCGACGATGACCTTCGACTCCCGCATGTCGAGCCACAGGTCGTTGCCCTCGCGCGTGCGCTCGCCCACGCCGGCAAAGACCGAGATGCCGCCGTGTTGCTTGGCGATGTTGTTGATGAGCTCCATGATGATGACGGTCTTGCCGACGCCGGCGCCGCCGAAGAGCCCGATCTTGCCGCCGCGCATGTAGGGCTCAAGCAGGTCGATGACCTTGATTCCGGTCTCGAACATTTCGAGCTGCGTCGACTGCTCGTCGAACGCCGGCGCGGGACGATGAATCGGCAGGCGCTTCGAGGCCTGGATCGGCCCCAGCTCGTCGACCGCCTCGCCCACGACGTTCATCACGCGCCCGAGCGTGCCCGAGCCCACCGGCACCGTGATCGCCTCGCCCAGGTCGATAGCGCGCGTTCCGCGCACGAGGCCGTCGGTGGGCGCCATGCTCACGCAGCGCGCGCGGTTGTCGCCCAGGTGCTGCTCAACCTCGACGATGATGTCGATGGGAACGTCGCCGATCTTGCCGTCGTCGACGACGCGCACCGCGTTGTAAATCGACGGCACGCCTTTCTCGAACTCGACGTCCACGACGGGTCCGATGACCTGAACCACGCGCCCGACGTTTTCCACGGCCGTTGTCGCTCTATCTCCGGTTCTCTGAGGCATCTCATTCAACTCTCAATATCCATGTCGCGCCGTCCCGTTCGCCCGCGGCGCGCGACGTATGCCGCTCAATCGCCTCCCGCTCCCGAGACGACCTCGATGATCTCCTTCGTGATCGCGGCCTGACGCACTTTGTTCATGTAAAGCGTCAGGCGATCGATCATCTCCCCGGCGTTGTTGGTGGCGGCGTCCATGGCGGACATGCGCGCGCCGTGCTCCGCCGCCGCCGATTCCAGCAACGCATGCCAGACCTGAATCTCGACGTATTTGGGCAGCAGGCGATCGAATATGGCGCCCGGCTCCGGCTCGTAGACGTAGTCGAAAGGCGACGTCACGCCCGTGGGCGTCAGTTTCTCGATCGGCAACAGCCGCTCGACGACCACGCGCTGTTGGATGACGGTCTTGAACTCGTTGAAGACGAGAAAGACCTGATCGATCTCGCCGCGCGTGTAGATCTCGATCAGCTCGGCCGCGATCCGACGCGCCGACGCGTACTGCAGCTTTTGAAAAAGGCCGACGTGCTCGGAGCGAATCTCGTGGTCGCGCCGGCGAAAATGTTCCCGCCCCTTGCGACCGACGAGCGTCAGCGCGATATCGCGCTCGCGTTGCTCGCCGAGAAACTCCGTGGCGGCGCGCACGATCGCGGCGTTGAAGCCGCCGCACAAGCCCTTGTCGGCGGTGATGATCACGATCAGCAACCGGTCGCCGGCGCGTTCGGCGAGCAACGGGTGGCCGGCCGGATCGGCGCGCGCGGCCAGGCTGTTCAGCACTTCCATCATCTTGCGCGCATAAGGCCGCGCGGCGAACATCGATTCCTGCGCCCGCCGGAGCTTCGCCGCCGAGACCATCTTCATGGCTTTGGTGATCTGCTCCGTGTTACGGACGCTGCGAATGCGCCGGCGGATGTCGATGAGCGCGGGCATCGTCGACTAGGCGGCCCCGGCGACGTCCGCCTGGGGCTGAAAAACGTCCTTGAACTCGTCGAGCGCGGCGATGAGCCGCTCCGACGGCTCGCCCTTGATGTCTTTTTTCTCGGCGATCTCCCGCAGCAGGCTGGGATGGCGCGTTTCCATGAACGTGTAAAGCTCCATCTCATATCGACGGCATTCCGAAACGGCGTACGCCTCGAGAAACCCGTGCGTCGCCGCGAAAATGATCAGGACCTGCTTCTCCATCGGCAACGGCTTGTACTGTTCCTGCTTGAGGATCTCCGTCAGTCGCTCGCCCTTGGCGAGCATCGCCTGCGTCGCCTTGTCGAGATCGGCGGCGAACATGGCGAAGGCGGCCATCTCTCGATATTGCGCCAGGTCGATGCGCAGGCGGCCGGCGACGGTCTTCATCGCCTTGACCTGGGCCGAGCCGCCGACGCGCGACACGGAGTTGCCGACGTTGATCGCCGGACGAATGCCGGAGTTGAAAAGATCGGACTCGAGAAAGATCTGTCCGTCGGTGATCGAGATGACGTTGGTCGGAATGTAGGCCGAGATGTCGCCGGCCTGAGTCTCGATGATCGGGATCGCCGTCAAGCTGCCGCCGCCCCTCTTCTCGTTGAGTTTGGCGGCGCGCTCAAGCAGGCGGCTATGGAGATAGAAAACGTCGCCCGGATAGGCCTCGCGGCCCGGCGGGCGGCGCAACAAGAGCGAGATCTCGCGATAGGAAGCGGCGTGTTTCGTGAGATCGTCGTAGACGCAGAGCGCGTGCTGGCCGCGGTCGCGAAAGTACTCGCCCATGGCGCAGCCGGAGTAGGGCGCGATATAAAGCATCGGCGCCGGCTCGGAGGCTGTGGCGGAGACGACGATCGTGTGATCCATCGCGCCGAATTCCTGGAGCGTCTTGACGACCTGCGCCACCGTCGAGCGCTTCTGGCCGATGGCGACATAGATGCAGACGACGCCCTTGCCCTTCTGATTGATGATCGTGTCGATGGCAATGGCCGTCTTGCCCGTTTGCCGGTCGCCGATGACCAGCTCGCGTTGTCCGCGGCCGATGTTGACCATGCTGTCGATGGCCTTGATGCCGGTCTCGAGCGGCTCGCGCACGGGCATCCGGTCGACCACGCCCGGCGCGATCGCATCGATCAGCCTGTGCTCATTCGTCTCGATCGGACCATTTCCGTCGAGCGGCTCGCCCAGGGGGTTGACGACGCGGCCGACGAGCCCGTCGCCCACGGGAACGGACATGATGCGGCGCGTGCGCCGGGCCTCGTCGCCTTCCTTGATCGCGGCGTAGTCGCCGAGCAGCACGGCGCCGACGGTGTCCTCTTCGAGATTCAGCGCCACGCCCATGACGCCGTGCGGAAGCTCGAGCAGCTCGCCTGCCATGCAGCGCGTCAGCCCGTGCAGGCGCGCGATTCCGTCACCGACGGACAGAACGGCGCCAACCTCCGCCACGTCGACGCCGCTTTTGAAGCCGTCGAGCTGCTCGCGAATGACCCTGGTGATCTCGTCGGCTCGTATTTCCATATCGATTTCAGCACCTCCGACTCAAGCGCCGAGCCTTCCCTTGACGAGATGCTCGCGCAACGACGAAAGACGCGATTGCACCGTGCCGTCGAGCACCCGTCCGCCCATGCGGACGAGCACGCCCCCGAGGATCCGCGGATCCACCCGCACGTTCATTTCGACTTCCTTGCCCGAGGCCCGCTCGAGGGCGGCGCGCAGCGCTCTCTCCTGGCCGGCGTCGAGGGGATGCCCGCACACGACTTCCGCCGGCTCCACGCGTCTGTGCTCGTTCCACCGCGCGATGAAGCTCCGCTCGATCGCGGGCAGAAGCGACAAGCGTCTCCGTTCGAGAAGCAGATCGACGAGACGCATGACGAGCGGCGCGCCGCTCCAGACGGCCGCCAGCACTTTCTTCTTCTTCTCGAATGGGACGCCGGGATGCTCGAGAACGCGTCGCAATTCGACGTGGTCGAGAAACGCCGTCACCTCCGCAAGGTCGCGACTCGCCGCGTCAAGCGATTGGCCGGCGTCGCGCGTCGCCTCGAACAGCGCCTGTGCGTAACGTCGGGCGATCGACTGTTGGAGACTTCTCACGGCGTGATCCGTTCTAGTTTTTGCGCGGACTCGCGCGCGCCGCGATGCTTATACGGCGCGTCTCGGGATGGCGCACTGAAGAATTGACTGTGACGAGCCTTCGAAATCGAAGATCGTCAAAAAAGTCGACAAAAGAATAGCATGACCCGATTCGAAGAGTCAAAAAGAATCAGCGACTTGCGCCGGTATTGTGATCCGCATCGCATGGATGCGCGGGCGCGTTCAATACTGGACGGCCCGAAGGCTCGCGCCGCGACACGGCGGGCGTCGTGCGCTTGTCATGCCCGCCGATCCTTGTCATGATTGCTCATACATCGTCGACGAAGGCCGTCGCAACGGATGTGCGACACGTGTAAAGGCGTCACTCGGAGAAGCGCGCATTGCCCGATCCCTGGGGAATTATCGACGGATTCCACGACGCCTTGGGCGATTATCATGCGACCGACGACGCCACCCGTTCCGCGCTGCTTGGCGCCATGGGCGTCGATCCCGTGAACGCGGCCGCGCCCGTTCCGCCGCGCTTGCGCGTCTTGCGCGCCGGTGAGACGCATGCCTCACGGGGCGCGGGCGAGATCGTCCTGGAGGATGGAACGATCCTGAAGGTCGAGGGCTCTTTTCCTCCGGATCTGCCGGTCGGATACCACACGTTTCGCGGGAATGCCGAGCGCCCGGAAACCGTCATCGTGAGTCCGCCGGCCTGCTACTTCCCGGACGAGTTGCGCGTCTGGGGCTTCGCGGCCCAGCTCTACGCCGTGCGCTCTTCGATGAGCTGGGGCGTGGGCGATCTGGCCGATCTGCGCGCGCTGGCCTCTTGGGCGAAGGATCTCGGCGCGGGCTTGCTCATGCTGAGTCCGCTCTGCGCATCCGTCTGCGCTTCGCCGCACGTTCGTCCGTACTCTCCATGCAGCCGTCTTTATCGGAATCTGCTCTACCTTCGCGTCGAGGAGATCCCGGGAGCCGCCCAGGATCCCGACATCGAGCCATTGCGCGCGACGGCGCGACGAATGAACGGAACGCGCCGCATCGATTACGACGTCGTCGTCGAAACCAAGTCTCGCGCTCTTGATCGGCTGTGGTCGCGCTTCGGCGGCTCCCTCGCTTTCGACCGTTACTGTCGCGATGAAGGCGCGCCGCTCCGGAGATTCGCCGTGTTCTGCGCGCTCGCCGAGCGACTGGGCGTGGGCTGGCGGCGCTGGCCCGAGGAGTATCGCCGCCCTGATTCCGCGGCCGTGGAGCGCTTCGCCGTCGAATGCGCCGATCGCGTCCGATTTCGCCAGTGGCTCCAGTGGCTTCTCGACGCGCAGATGCTCGCGGCGTCCCGCGAAATCCCGCTGATGGCCGATTTGCCGGTGGGCTTTGATCCTGACGGCGCCGACGCGTGGGCGTATCAGGACGTCCTGGCCCTGGGCGCGAGCATCGGCGCGCCGCCGGACGACTTCAATCCCAACGGACAGGAGTGGGGCCTTCCGCCCTTCGTGCCGCACAAGCTTCGTGCGGCCGCTTACCGGCCCATCATCGAGACCGTGCGCGCCAACCTGCGTCATGCGAGCGCGCTCCGGATCGATCACGTCATGGGGCTGTCGCGGCTCTACTGGATTCCCGCGACCGCGACCGCCGGCACGTACGTCCGTTATCCGTTCGAGGAGCTTCTCGCGGTGCTCGCCGTGGAGAGTCAGCGCGCCCGCGCCTGGATTCTGGGGGAAGATCTCGGCACGGTGGAGGACGCCGTCCGCGCGCGGCTCGCTGAAAGCCGGATCCCGTCATATCGCCTGGCCTTCTTCGAGAACGCGCATCCGTCCGAGTATCCGGCGCTATCGTTCGCCGCCGTGACGACGCACGATCTCCCGACTTTCACGGGCCTGTGGAGCGGCGAGGAGCTGCTCATGCGAAGCGAGATCGGAATTCCAACGCACGAGAGAGCCCTTTCATCGATGCGCGAGCGCCTCAAGCGCATCGCCGGGCTGGACGACGCCGTCACCGCCGAAGACGCCGTGGTCGGCGTTCATGCCGTTCTCGCGCGCTCGCCCGCGGCAGTGGTCATGGCGACGCTCGAGGATGCGCTCGGAATCCCGGATCCCCCCAATCGTCCGGGCACGATCACGCAGTGGCCGAACTGGTCCCTCGCTCTTCCGCAGACCCTGGAGGAAATCCGCCGACACGACCGCCCCCGGCGGCTCGCGGCTGCAATGAAAAGATGATGATGTGATCGAGGCGGTTGATCGCGCGCCTTCGGCGGACGCGATCTTCAGTTTCCTGAAAACCGACGGCGTATGAGAAAAGACCTGACGCCCGAAACGCGTCGCGCCGGCGCGATGCACGACGATGCCGGCGAAGTCGATGACCCGCGCGCGATCAACGCCGATTCGCTCCAGACGGCGGAATACCTGCGGCAGTGTCTGGCCGACTTTGCCCGCGTCCGCCTGCGCGTAACCGGAACATGCATGCGGCCCGTGCTCGCTCCCGGCGACGACGTCGAGCTTGTCTCCGCCGCGCGACGCCATCCCTTCATGGGCGACGTCGTGCTTGTCCGTCATGCCGCCGGTCTGCGCCTTCATCGTCTCGTCTGGGGGCCGCCGTTCGCCGGAGCGCATCGCGCCTGGCGCACAGCATCCGGCCGGGGCGTCGTCGATGCGCCGCTGCGCTCCGAGGACGTTCTGGCCACGGTCGTCTCGATCGAGAGGGATCGCCGTATCAACGCCGCGCCGCGTCGCGGCTGGATGATCGTCGTGTTGTTGTCTCTCGTGCGAGAAGGCCCGCTCCGTTTATGGCGGCGTATCATGAGACGCCGTCAGACTGACGAACACGAACCATGAGGATGAAAACGCTATGAAACGGCCCTCGCTCCAGGACGTCTTCTCGCATTCGGAGCGGATCGTCGGCCGCAAGGTCGACGGGCGAAACGTTCTCGTCGCCCTGGTCCGTGACGCGGCGGATCTCGATGCGCTTTTCGACCTCAACGCTCCCGGGGCTTTCATCTGGGAACGACTCGACGGGAAAAGCTCCGGACGGGAGATTGTCCGCGGCGTTGTCGAACGTTTCGAGGCGCCGGTCATGCGCGCCGCGAGAGATTACATTCGGTTCGTGGCTCGCCTCGAGTCCCTGGGAGCGCTGACTCGCAGAGATCGCAAGGCCGAGGCGGCCGTGCCATGAAAAGCGCTCGTCCATCGGACAGGGGATTCAGACTACGCGTGGGCGGGATTGTGCTTGTCGTGCGATCCGGCCGCGCGGGTCCGGCGCTCCGCGTGCCCGCGATCCATGCGCCCTTTTTGACTGCGCGCGGCGGAACGATCCGACTGAACGCCGTGGACGCTCCCGTGCCGGATCCGTCGCGCCGGGACCTCGTCTTCGAATCCGGCGGTCCATGGCGTGTGTTTGTTTTCGAAGGAGGCCTTCTCTATCAGTGTCGCAGCGCTGCGAACGCACCTCGTCTCTTCCAGGGCTTCGCGGTCGACGCCACGTTCAGTCATGGGACTCTCTATGCGCCGCAAGGACCCATGGCGCCGCGCTTCACGCTTTCATATCCGCTCGACGAGCTGCTCTTCGCTCACCGGCTGGCGCGCGACGGACATGCCCTGTTGCACGCCTGCGGCGTCGTCGCCGGTCGCTCCGCCTTTCTGCTTTGCGGTCGTTCGGGGGCCGGCAAATCGACATCGGCGCGCCTGTGGTCTCGATCGCGGCTTCGGGCTCGCGTGCTGAGCGACGACCGCATCGTTATCCGTCGAGGCGCGCGCGGACCCCGCATTTTCGGGACTCCCTGGCAAGGCGAAGCGCGTTTTTCACTCGCCGCCTCTCGTCCGCTGACCGCGGTCTTCTTCTTGCGCCACGCCGGAAAGACACGCGCCATCCCGATCTCTGCTTCGGATGCCGCCGGACGGCTTTATGCTCGGTCTTTTCCGCCTGTCTGGGACTCGCAAGGGGTCGGGGGCGTGATCGAATGCTGCAACGAGATC
>JAFGSN010000038.1 GCA_016934575.1 Vicinamibacteria bacterium | reverse complement strand
GTGAAACCGTACGCGGCCGGATCGGCCATGACCGGGTCTTTCGAATACCCGCTCGATACGAATACATGCACGTCCCGGTCGATTTCCCGCAATTCCCTGATGGCTTCCTTGCCGCCCATACCGCCGTGGATGGTCAAGTCCATGATAATGGCGAAAAAAGGACGGTTGGAGAGAAGGGACTCCCGCACCGCCGCCACGGCTTCCGCGCCGTTTTTAGCATAACTCGCTTCATACCCCATGGAAATGACGATTCTCCCCGCAATATCGCGTATGTAATCTTCGTCATCCATAATGAGGACGCGTCCCGTACCTTTATGGGAAGCCGGAGGCCCGAGTTCCCGATAAGTGTCCGTCCGCCGGGAAGCTGGCAGGGTGACGCGGAAAACCGCGCCTTGACCCGGTTCAGAGTCCACGGCAATGTTACCGTCATGCTTTTTGATAATCGAATAGACCGTCGCCAGGCCCAGGCCGCTTCCCTTTTGCTTGGTCGTAAAAAATGGATCAAAAATCCGGGGAAGGATGCTTCGGGGGATGCCGACACCGGTGTCGGCGATGGAGAACGACACGTATCTACCGGGTTTGTCCGCCGGGTGTTCGCCCTTCTTTGCTTCGATGTTTTTGGCGGTGACCGTAAGCCGGCCGCCCTGCGGCATGGCCTGTACCGCGTTGATCACAAGATTGTCTATCACCTGTCCCATCTGGTTCTCGTCAAAATCGCAGCTCCAGAGGTCGCGGGGAATATCGAATGCAGCAGCCACATTGGATCCGCTCAACGCGAACCGGACGCTCTTTTCCAGCAGTGCGGACAGCAGACCGGTGGTGCGGATGGGTTCGCCCCCCTTGGCAAAGGTGAGAAGCTGACGGGTAAGGTCCCTGGCGCGGGAATAGATCTCAAGCGCCCTGGTCAGGTGGCCCTCGGTGTCGCTACCCGGCGCGCATGATTCCCGGGCCATGTCGAGGTAACCGAAAACGCCGCTCAGGAGGTTGTTGAAATCATGGGCGATGCCTCCGGCCAGAACACCGATCGAATTCAGTTTGTCCGCGCGGTGTGTGCTCTCCAGCAGTGCCTGTTTTTCGGTAATATCGCGGAAGACCAGGACCACGCCTATAATGTTGCTGTTGCCGTCCTGTATGGACGCGCCCGAGTCCGCCAGAAGGATCCTCCGGCGGTCGCGCGTCACGAGCATCGTCTGATCTGCAAGTTCGACGATATCGCCCGTCCGGAGCACCTCTTCCACCGGGTTGCCGCACAACGCGCCGGTCGCTTCATTAGTAATGGGAAAGACCTCCGACAGCGGACGGCCTTCGGCTTCCGCCTGCGTCCAGCCGGTGATTATTTCCGCCGCCTTGTTTAAAGTTCGGATGACGCCGCGAGTGTCGGTGGTGATCACCCCGTCGCCGATGCTGCGCAGCGTGACGGAAAGCATTTCCTTTTCCGCGGCCAGCGCCTCTTCCATGCGTTTCCGTTCCGTGATGTCCATGATACTGACAATAATGCCGCTCCCCGGGTCCGCGGGAACCAATGGATTCACCTTGACATATCCATTGAACAGGGAGCCGTCCGCGCGTCTAAACAGGGCGTCGAACGCCAGGTACCGTTTTGACTGCTGCTGGGTGTAGGTGATGGCGCCGACGCGCCTGTACTCCTCCATATCGGCGTACAGGATCGACGTGTCGACGTTGAGATACTCGTCCTCGCGCGTGAAACCGAACATCGCCGTCATGGCCTCATTGGCCCAGACGATCTTCCTGTTCACGGCATGGGCCAGGCCGGCCGACGACGCGGACAGGATGTTTTTCATCATGTTCTTGCTTTCGCGCAAATCCGTTTCGATCTTTCTTAGATCGCTTATGTCCAGAATCACTTCGACGCCGCCGTAGATATGTCCCCGCTCGTTTTTCAGGGGAATGGCGTACGATTTGGTGGCCATGCCGAGAATGCGTTCCTCCTCGGCGTTCGAATACCTCACCACCATTTCCCCCGTATCAAAAGCCTTGATCAGACTGCAATGGGGGCAGGGGCTTGCGAGTCCCTTGCGCGTCGCGTAGCACTTTTTGCCAAGCACTTCATCCGGGCTGTTTTGTCCGAATTCTTTTATCGTCTTATCATTGGCGATCAAAACGTTGTATTCACGGTCGACAACGGTCACCAATGCGGGAAGCGCGTTGATGATGGCGTGGATCTCCGCGAATCCCACTGTGGTGGGTGAGCCGGTTTCATCCGGTGTTTTATTGTCGGGCGGAAAGACGGGCTGGTCCGTTTGATTTCTTCTCATGGCGGACGCCTTTTTTGCGAACGCCTTTTTTTAGCATACGTGCCGTTTTTGAACCGTTCTTTTTTAATTGTACGTAAAATAGTTTCCGCTTACAAGAAAACCGGTTTTGGCGCCGTGTACCGTGTACGAACCGTCAAATACGTCATTGTATGGTGCGAAGTTTATGTATGCCTATTCCCCGATGAGCTGCACATAAACCGGCGCAGTAGAAGGGGTGCCATTACGGAGTTGAGAACGGCCGAAAGATAACATAGGGGAACTCCTCTCGGCAGTAAAGGATTCATCCGGCGTCGCAATTGCGGCCGTTCTTACCTTGACCGGGCGCTTTGGCGCAAAGCCGCGAGCATCCCAAACTGAGCGCTATTCCCAGAAGACCGCAGGCATACCAAAGCGCATCGCTGCCGAAGCGATCGTAGATTCCCATGCCGAGAGACGGTCCAATGACCCAGGCCGTTGCGAAACCCAGGCTGGAAACGCCCTGGTACTCCCCCTGTGTCGATTCGTCGGCGCGCGCGGACACGATCGTCATGAGCATCGGCAAGGCCAGAATCTCGCCCATGGTCCACACGACGACCGTGAAAACGGCATAGGGTGCTCCGCGGCCGAACGGCAGTAGAGCGAATCCAAAGCCGAGCAGAAACGTCCCCAGACTTGCCACGCGCGCCGGACGCGCGCGGCGCAAGCCGTGCATGAGAAGCATCTCGATGGCCACGATCAGAACCGTGTTGACGGCGATCAAGCCGCCGATGGCGTTCTCGGGCAGGCCGTATACGGATCGCATGTAGACCGGAAACGCGTTCAAGAGCTGAACGAACAGAAGTCCTACGCCCACGATGATCGGAAGCATGGCCAGGAAGCCGATGTCCCGCCATGCGCTTCTGCTTGGACGGCGCGACGCGCCGTCGCGTGGACCGGCCATTGGGAGCAAGACCAGCGCCAGGACCGCCGCCGCGAGGCTCGTCAAACCGTCCACCCAGAAAAGCCAGTCGTAGTCGATGAGCGCGAGGAATCCGCCGATCAGCGGCCCGAAGCTGACGCCGAGGTTGGATGCCAGTCGGGAGAGCGCAAAGCCCTTGGGCCGTATCTCCGGCCGGCAGATCCTGGCTGTGGCCGCGGCGTTGGCTGGATGGAGCGCTTCGTGCGCCGAAGCGAGGAGGAAGAGAGCCGCGGCCATGGTCCAGGGAGCGCGCGGCCAACGCAGCGCGATGAGCAGGACTCCCGATGCGGCCAGGCTGATTTTCTGGACATGATATGCGCCGATGCGATCGCACAGTCGTCCGCCGAAATAGGTGCCGGCAACCGCGCCGAGCCCATAGGCGCTCATGGCGCGACCGGACTCGGCGAGCGAGAATCCGAGACGCCGCGTCATGTAGAGCGTCAAGAAAAAGAAGACCATCGTGCCGCTGCGATTCACCAGCTCGAGCAACGCCAGAATCCATGCGTCGCGCGGCAATCCAGAATAGGCCTCGCGATAAAAACGTCTCACATGGGCAAGCCTTGTCGAGGCGCCTTGTCCGTTTGTGACATCGTCTCGAACGGTCGTCATAAATACCCCTAAAAACGAAAACCCCCGAGGCCGTCAGGCTCTCGGGGGTATGCGCCTTCGTTTTGCTCTTATAACTACACCGGGCGCCCCCCGAGTTGTGGGATGACGCCGACGATCCGGATCTCACGCAGGGACACGTCGTGAAGATCGGCGCCAGCGCGGGTTGGCATCGAGTGCGTCATGTGGCCGACTAAATTAATCGAACAAGCATTTGAAGTCAACTTGACTGCCGCGAGGAAGCCTCCTACGGCAGGTCGGCGATGCCGGTGTGGGTCATGCCCCCAAAACGCAATCTGTTCCACTTGACTTGTTGAATGGTAAAAGTAAAATGACGTTTATAGATGATCCCAATAGGTTGGCGATGTGGCGGCCTTCGCCATGAAGTTATGAAAAGGAGAAGAAAATGAAGAAGGGACTCGTCTTTCTGGCTCTGGTTCCGATGCTCGTTCCAGCGCTCGCATCCGCTCAGAGCGTCGTTTTTAGCGTCAAAATCGGCGGGGACAGTCTTCAGACCGCTCAGTTAGGATTGAACAAAGAGCGGTTTCAGCCCTATTTTGGCGTGGACTATTTTTCACTGAGCGGCAAAGCGATGGACATCGAGGCGGGCCTATCTCTGTTCGTGCCACACGTCGGCGCGAGGTATTACTTCTCGAGCGAGCCGGTGCGTCCCTATGTTTACGGAGGATTCTTCAAAGCCATGTCGAGCGTTAAACTCGATATAGCGGGCGAGAATTCTCTGGACGATGACACCAAGAAGCTCCTCGAAGACATGCTCGGCTTCAAGGGGTTCAAATTGGGTTTCGGCGGAGAGTACCGAGTTAACGAACATTTCAGCGTGGGCGGAGAGTTCGGGATGAATCTCTACAGTCTTTCCGCCGAGTCCAAAGGTCTGTCCGACTTGGATGACATCGAAATTGATGATGTGTGGTACGGCATCGCCTCGGATCTGGAAACCGAGATTTCCGCATCTCTCCGTAGGACTTATGCTGTGGCCGCGCTGAATTTCTATTTCTAGACCCGAGAAGTTCTCCAGGCCGGCGGTGTGCGTTGCCTCGCTCCATTCCTGCCCGGCGAGATGAAGGACCTGATGAACAAGGCGGCCGAGGCCGCCATCATCACTCGCCTTGAGGAAACCGCGGTCATGCGTTCTCGGTCCAACACCGTGAAGATCATCGAGTCCAATTCCGCCCTGATGCGCCTGCGTGAGCTCAGTTCGAGTGAAACGTCCGGAAGCGCAAGCCGCCCCAGAGCTGGTAGTTGTCGTCGAGGTCGTCGAATCGAGCGAAGGGAGCGCGGGCCTGGGCCACGAAACGCCACCGGCCGTCATGCGTGAGATCGACGCCGCCCTGCACCAGCAACGCCAGCAGGCGCGAGCCGTTATCCCGCGTGAGATCCCAGGCCGACACGCCGCCGCCGATAAAACAGCCTTTCATCAGGCAACTGAACGCCACGTCGGCGAACAGGCTCGAGTTCTCGCCGTCGCGGGCATTGAGCTTGCCGCCGAGCGCCATCTCGACCTCGGCGCGCGCGCCGATCCTGTGCTGGATGCCGACCTCGGCGCCCACGAGCGGAGCGCAGCGGCCGCCGGGGCTGCCCGGACCGGAGTCATGAGTCATGCGCTCCTTGCCGAAATACGCCCCCGCGAATATCGGCAGCCCGCCCTTGACGTCGATGGTCGTCTCGCAGGCGTTGATCGAGGTCTGGCCGGCCTCGTCGACAACGAACGCGCGTAGGGTGTACGCGCCGCTCTTCTTGATAATGATGTCGTCGCGTGAGAGGTCCGGGGCGGTGATCTCGACGGTGTCAACGACCACGCCGTCGCGCACGATCTCGATCATGGCCGACTTGATGCCGCCCTGTACGCCCGGGGCCACGTTGGATCCCAGCACGTCCACGCCAATCGGCCGGCCGGCCTTGGCCGGATTCGGCCAGGCGGTCGTGGCGCAGACCGGCACGCAAGCCTTGACATGAACGGTACTCGAGCTGGTCACGTCGCCGGCCGTGACATTGACTTCATACGCGCCGGGCCGGGCGACTCCCGGAATGCCGGCGCTGTAGAATCCGTCGGAGAGATATCCGGACGCGACCTCCCGGCCGTTGAATGTGACGACGACCTTCCCATCGGCGGGCGGGTTCTTCACGTCGACGGCGATTTCAATCGGCTGCGTCACACAAACATCGTCGGGCGTGTTGACGTTGACCACGGGCGGCGCGCAAGCGCCCCCGAGATCCTCCACCCAGAAGTTGCCGCAGGCCAACGGCACGACCACGCGGTATCGCGTGCAACGGGAAACGAGCTCGAACGCCCAAGCGTCGATGGGTTCCTTGCCGGCCCACAGAACATCCATGAGCACATGCGGCTTGTGGCCGGGTCCGCGCTCTCGCGAGGCCATGAAGGGCAGGCGCGTGCCGGCCGGGATTTCGATCCTGGCGATGTCGGCGGATGCCGCCGCGCGATCGAAGTCCTCCAGGTTTCCCTTCCAGCCTGCGCCGGCAAGAATCGCATCGACATCGGCCTTTGTCCTGCCGCCGCGCAACAACACTCTCACGTCTTCCGTCTTCTGAATCCGCCGCTTCGCGAAGCGCGTCGCTGGATTACCGAGTCGGGTGGCCCTGTGCTGCTGAGCCTCGGTGGAAACGGCAAGAAGAATCGCTACGAGGGCGGCAACGAGGATGCTGATTGGCTTCGACTTTATGCTTGTCATCCCCCGATCGATCTCCGATCTCGCGGGCGTTACCTTCCTTGGGCCGACTCCCTCGGCGTGTATGTCCAGTGCTCCGAGATCTCCTTGACGCACGGCGTTTCTTGAATGCTAATAAATAAAGATTACTCTTCCGTCTCTTGGGAGTCAACGGTTCCACGGCCTCGCGGCCTCGCCATCCACGGCCGGCCGACCATCGGCCCGATGATCATGCTCACGGGCGATCATGAGCGTTGCGACGCCAAGGAGGGCGATGTCGGATATGATAGAGGCGTTTAGTGCGCACAATACGGGAGGCCTCGCCATGAACATGATCGAAGCGTTGCTCGGGAACCAGGCCGGCGGCGTGGTTCAGCAGTTGGGCCAGCAGTTCGGGCTGGACAAGTCGCAGACTTCCTCGGCCCTCACGGCGCTGCTGCCGGCGCTCGCGGCGGGTTTCAAGCAAAACACGTCGAGTCAGAACGGCCTTGACTCGCTCATCGGCGCGCTCAGTCAGGGGCAGCACGGCCGTTACCTCGACGAGATCCAGAACCTCGGGAGGCCGGAAACCATCGACGATGGGAACGGGATTCTGGGACACATCTTCGGCGGAAAGCAAGTGAGCCGCGAGGTTGCGCGGAAAGCGTCAGCCCAATCCGGCGTCGGCACGGACATCCTCAAGAAGATGCTCCCCGTCGTCGCGGCGATCGTGATGGGAGCCATGGCCAAAAAGCAGTTGGGCGGGTCGTCGCAGCCGGGTCTGGGCGCTCAGCTCGGCGGTCAGGGCGGGGCCGGCGGACTGCTCGGCATGCTCACGCCGATGCTCGACGCCGACGGCGACGGCTCGGTGGTGAATGACGTCGTCGGGATGATCGGGAAGTTCATGGGAAGACGCTAAGCCCGTCTCGGCGATCCGGCGAGTCGTAAGACCATCCGCCCGAGTCGGGGTTTTCGTGATCGAGGCACAGGTCCGCATCCGCGCCGGCTCCAACATTCTGACTCTCGATCACCAGGGAACGTTTTTCATCAATCCGCCGCCGACGTTGGCCATGTCCGCGCGGCGGTCCACCTGTCGCCGATCATGACGCCCGAGTATCTACTCTTCGCCAGGGAGGCGTGCATCTCCCAAATCCCCGCGCACAAACGCCCCAGGGCCGTGGCTCGTTCGAGACGAGCAGGATGTCCTTCATTCTCTTGGGTAGAAGCCGCAAGCAGTGCTGTGACACAATGACTTTTTGACTTCGGTCCTTTGAAGAGGAGGAGTGGCGATGCGCAAGGTGAATGGGTACGTGGCGCCGGCCGTGTTCGGGCTTCTTCTCGGCGCGGTTTCCGCGCCGGCGGCGGAGAGACTGGTCGTCACGCTGACCAACGATCTCCCGCTTTCGCGATCGAGTGAAACCGTCGTTCTGGACGCCAGGGAGACGGCGAGAGCGCTCGCGACCGACGACATGCGCAGGATTCACGCCAGCGACGAGCAGACGGGCAAGAATCTACCGACTCAATCCGTGGACCTCGACAACGACGGCGTCATGGATCAGTTCCTCTTTCAAGCCGACCTCGGCGCCATGGAGACGCGCCGTGTCGTATTGACGGCGGGAGATCTCCGCATCCCCAAGGCCGGCGAGTACAACGCCTACGGCCGATTCATCCGCGAACGCTTCGACGACTTCGCATGGGAAAACGACCGCATTGCTCATCGAACGTACGGCAAGGCGCTCGAGACGTGGACGCTGGAGCCACTGACCAGCAGCGCGGTGGACGTCTGGTGCAAGCGAACCCGACGCCTGGTGATCAACGATTGGTATCTCACGGACGACTATCACCATGACACCGGCGAAGGCGGCGATCTGTATTCGGCCGGAGGAAGCCGCGGCTGCGGCGGGAGCGGGATCTGGGCCGACGGCCGTCTCCACGTGTCGCGGAACTTCGTCCATTCGAAAGTGATCGCATGCGGGCCAATCCGGATCATGTTCGAACTGACGTACGAGCCGTGGCTCGTGGAAGGCCGGCGAGTGGCCGAGGTGAAACGCGTGACGCTGGATGCCGGGCAGAACCTCAGCCGCTTTGAAAGCGAATACCTGCTGGCCGGCGACCGTGACGTCCTCTTCGCCGCCGGGCTCAAGAACGCCGCCGGATCGACGATGCGCGTCGACAAGACGGCCGGCTGGATGCGCACATGGGAGTCGTTGGGCGGCGAGAACGGCGAACTGGGATGCGGCGTCGTTTTCGATCCGTCCGCGCTGGTTGAAGTGACCGAGGCCGACGGCAATCATCTCGTCGTAGCCAGGGCGCCCTCTGGACAGTCGGCCTCGTACCATGCCGGCTTCGGCTGGAACAAGAGCGGGGATTTCGCGAACGTCGCGGACTGGGACGACTATCTCGAGCGATTCGCGAAACGCTTGCGCTCGCCCGTCAAGGTGAGCGTGAAAGCCGAATAACTCCGCTCATGGACGATCGAATCAAGGAGATGTCATGAAGACTCATTACGAAGTGCGCTACGCCGCCCATCCGGAAGACGTCAAGCGTTTCGACACCCAACAAATCCGCCGGCACTTTCTGGTGACGGACATCATGAAGGCCGACGAAGTCCGCCTGGTCTATTCCCACTATGACCGGCTCATCATCGGCGGCGCCTGCCCGGCGAAGGAGCCGCTCGAGCTTTCGCCGATCGGGCCCATACGCGGCGGCTTCTTTCTCGAACGACGCGAGCTGGGAATCATCAACGTCGGCGGTCCGGGCGCGGTTTCGGCCGACGGACAGGACTTCGAGATCGATTTCAAGGAAGCGCTCTACGTGGGACGAGGAGTCAAGACCGTGCTGTTCAAGAGCCGGGACTCGTCCAGACCCGCCCGCTTCTACCTGAACTCGGCGACGGCGCACGCCGCCTATCCGGTCCAAAAAGTCACGCAAAAGAACGCCGTCATCGCGGATCTGGGTTCCGCGGAGTCTTCGAATCAGCGCCGCATCTTCAAGCTTCTCATTAACGACGTCATCAAGACCTGCCAGCTCCAGATGGGCATGACCGAGCTGAAGACCGGCAGCGTGTGGAACACGATGCCGCCGCACGTCCACGATCGCCGCATGGAGGCATATTTCTACTTCGAGGTTCCGAAGGGACAGCCGGTCTGCCATTTCATGGGCGAGCCCGGCGAGACGCGCCACATCTGGCTCGGCAACGAAGAAGCGGTCATCTCTCCCGACTGGTCGATCCACTCGGCGGCCGGCACCTCGAACTACACCTTCATCTGGGGCATGGCCGGCGAGAACCTCGACTTCGGCGACATGGACGCGGTCGCGGCCGACGATTTGAAATAGAGGATCGACATGGACCTTTTTGATTTGACGGGCAAGGTCGCTCTCGTCACGGGCGGATCGCATGGCCTCGGCATGGCCATCGCCAAGGGCCTCGCCAAGGCCGGCGCCAGGATCGCCTTCAACGATATCCTGGAAGATCGACTCCGCGACGCCGCGGACGAGTATCGGCGGACCGGCGTCACCGCCCGCGCTTACCGATTCGACGTCACCAAGGAGCGGGAGGTCATCGAGTACGTCGCGAAAATCGAGAAGGACGTCGGCCCCATCGACATTCTCGTGAACAACGCGGGCATCATCAAGCGCATTCCGATGCTGGACATGAGCGTGGCCGATTTCGAGGAAGTCGTTCGGATCGACCTCGTCGCGCCGTTCATCATGGCCAAGCACGTCGTCAAGAGCATGCTCGCGCGCGGACGGGGCGGCAAGATCATCAACATGTGCTCGATGATGAGCGAGCTGGGACGCGACACCGTCGGCGCCTATGCGGCGGCCAAGGGCGGACTGAAGATGCTTACCAAGAACATGGCCACCGAATGGGCGAAGCACGACGTCCAGGCCAACGGCATCGGACCCGGCTACTTCGCCACGTCCCAGACGGCGCCTATCCGCGTCGGCGGCCATCCGTTCAACGAATTCATCCTGAACCGCACGCCGGCCGGGCGTTGGGGAGATCCGGACGACTTGCAGGGCGCGGCGATTTTTCTGGCGTCCAGGGCCTCGGATTTCGTCAACGGCCAGATCATTTACGTTGACGGCGGCATTCTGGCCACGATCGGCAAGCCGCGCGGAGAGTAGTCAACCGGGCGTTGGGTCGTGACGCGGATTCACCGCTTGCGCGTCGTTCATCCGTCGTTGCGCCGCGAATCGAGGCAGAGCGCGACTTGGAGATGAATCGAATGATCGATGAGGTCAACGCGCTCGCCGGCGTCGCAAAGCGCATCGACGCCCACGAAATCGGCGGCGCGCTCAAAAAGTTCGTCGAGAGAAATGAAATCCGCCGCGCCTCGATCCGGTCCGCTCCAGCACCGTAAGACTTGAGAACGGAGCTTTACATATGAAGCGAAGCCTCCTGATCGTCGCTCTGCTTGTTTTGCTCGCCGTCTCTGGATTTGTGTCGACCTGCTTCGCCTCACCCGCCGATCGTATCGCGCTCGATGGAGAGTGGCGCTTCGCGATCGATCGTCGGGACGAGGGAGAGAAAGAACGGTGGTGCGAGAAGGCGCTTGCGAATCGAATTCATCTGCCCGGCTCGCTTCAGTCCCAGGGATACGGCGATGACGTGACGGCCACGACGGAATGGGTCGGTGCGCTGCACGATACTCTCTGGTTTCTACGAAGTGAATATAGGAAGCACACAAGAGCAGGCCAAGTGCGAACGCCGTTCCTTCTGCAACCCGAAAAACACTACGTCGGCGCGGCCTGGTATCAGCGCGCGATCGACATCCCGGCGGCCTGGCGCGGGCGGCGTATCGTTCTCACCTTGGAGAGACCGCACTGGCAGACCCGCGCATGGCTCGACGATCGGCCGCTTGGAACGCGTGGTTCTCTCGGCACGCCCCACATATACGACCTGGGCGTTGCGACGATCGGCCGTCACACGCTCACAATTCGCGTCGACAACCGCATGGTGGTCGAAGTCGGCGCCAACGCTCACAGCGTCACGGACTACACGCAGAGCGACTGGAACGGTATCGTTGGCGACATCGCCCTTCATTCAACAAGCCTGGTATGGCTCGAAGATGTGCAGGCCTTTCCGAACGTGACGGAAAGGAGCGTTCGGCTCAAACTGCGGATCGGCAACGCGACAGGCCGCAGGGGTACAGGACGGTTGACGGTCGGCGACCGCATCGAGCCCGTGGCATGGAACGAAGAGGGCGCCGCCCTTGACCTCGGCGTCACTCTGGGAGAGCAGGCGAAGCTCTGGGATGAGTTCAATCCGTCCCTCACGCGGCTGCGTGTGCATCTCGCCGGCGATCAGGCGGACGACGAGCGCGAGATCGTTTTTGGATTACGAGAGATCGGCGTCGCCGGCACGCAATTCACCCTGAACGGCCGCAAAGTATACCTACGCGGCACGCATGAAGGCTGCTCCTTTCCGTTGACCGGCTATCCGCCCACGGACGTCGCGTCATGGAAACGGATCATTCGCATAGCGCGGGCTCACGGACTCAATCACATGCGTTTCCACTCCTGGTGCCCGCCCGAGGCGGCTTTTACCGCAGCGGACGAGCTGGGATTCTATCTCCAACCAGAGTGCTCCATCTGGGCACGGGACGGCGCGAGGCTCGATCCCGGCAACCGGCTCGAGGCATGGCTTTTCGAGGAAAGCGCTCGCATGATGAAGCACTACGGAAATCACCCCTCGTTCCTGCTTCTCACGCATGGAAACGAGCCTGAAGGCCGCTGGGTTGAAGCGCTGTCACGTTGGGTGAGCGAATGGTCGGCGCGCGATCCGAGACGATTATACGGCGCATGCACCGGCGGACCGATGAAGCATGAGCTGGGTCCGGTAACGGGAACGCAGTTCTACGTCATCATTCGTATCGGCCAGAATCGCGTGCGCGGCACTGGCGATTGGGATGGAAAGGATTACCGGCTCGTGGTCGAGAACACGAACGTTCCGATCGTCTCGCACGAGTTAGGCCAGCACTGCGTATATCCCAACTTCGCGGAGATCGGAAAATACACGGGTTTTCTAAAGCCCAAGAATTACGAAATCTTCCGCGACTCCTTGGCGGAACACGGCCTTCTTTCACGGGCGCATGATTTCCTAACGGCCTCAGGCAAGCTGCAGGTTCTTGCCTACAAAGAGGACATCGAGGCGTGCTTGCGTACGCCCGGTCATGCGGGCTTTCAGTTGCTCGATCTGCACGACTACCCGGGACAAGGATGCGCTCCCGTGGGCGTGCTCGACGCTTTCTGGGATCCCAAGGAGTACGTCACGGCCGACGAATATCGGCGATTCTGCAACTCAACCGTGCCGCTTGCTCGACTGAGCCACCGCGCCTTGACGCAGTCCGAGTCGCTCATGATCCAGATCGAGGTGGCGCACTTCGGTCCCGCCCCGCTCCAGGATGCCGTCGCGGTCTGGCGTGTTGTGCGATCGGATGGCGCGATCGTCGCGAGCGGCGAGCTTCCGGCCCGGACGATACCCGTCGGCAACGGCACTCGCCTGGGCTCGGTGGAAGTCAAATCGGCGTCACTAGCCGCGCCGCGCGCCTACTCGCTCGTCGTCGGCCTCAAGGAAACGTCCTTCGAGAATGACTGGAATTTCTGGGTGTATCCGGACAGAGTGGATACGAGACCAGCGAAAGACACGCTCGTTTCCTCCGCGCTCGATGACAAGACTCTGACGCGCCTCGAAGCGGGCGACAAGGTCCTTCTCCTACCCATGCCGAATCAGTTATCCTGGGACTCGCCGCCGTTCACGTTCGCGCCGGTCTTCTGGAACCGTCAACTGTTCCCGAAATGGGATCGCAGCCTGGGTCTCCTGTGCGATCCTCGGCATCCGGCTCTGGCGCAGTTTCCGACGGCTTTTCACTCGGACTGGCAATGGGAGCGCGTCATACGGCCATCCTGCCGTGCGATCAACATCGGCGCCTTGCCCCACGAGCTTACGCCGATCGTCGCGGCGATCGACGATTGGAACCGTAATGACAAGCTCGCGCTGATTTTCGAGGCGCGCGTCCTCGCCGGCAAGCTGCTCGTCTCTTCGCTGGATCTGACGACGGGCGCCGACTCGTCGCCCTCCAAGCGTCAGTTGCTCGCCAGCCTGCTCTCATACATGAAGAGCGACCGCTTTGACCCGACGGTCGCGATCGAGCCCGAGCAACTCGAAGCGTTGTTCTTCGACAACGAGATCATGGCGAAACTCGGCGCTCAAGTCGTGGCAAGCGCGGAATCCGAAGGAAATGAGGCCCGAAACCTCGTGGACGGAGATCCCGTGACGTTCTGGATGACGTCGCGGGAAGGCGAGAGCATGGGTTTTCCATACGAGATCAGCGTCGCTCTCGATCACGTCAAGCCCTTGAAGGGCTTGATCACGATGGCTCAACAGAAGGACCGCAAACGAGTCGGCGAGATCAAGGACTACGTCGTCGAGACCAGCGTCGATGGTAACATTTGGAGAGAGAACGCACGCGGAACGTTGGAGCCGACATTCGCCCCGCAAAGTCTGCTTTTCGCACGGACGATTTCGGCGCGACAGATCCGCTTGAAGGCGCTGTCTTCGCACGACGGCGGCTCCATCGCGGCGCTGGCGGAGCTTGCCGTCATCGTCGACGACAAGACGGAGTGACGGCCTCGATCACGATTCCGAACCGTCGCCAACATTGGCGACTGACACGACATTTCTCCGACTCCTATACTCGTCTTGCGTCGTGGCAAGCCCACATCACGCCGAACAGACCAGGAAGCGCCCGCTTCATCGCAAGAAGCGTGCTTCCGGCCGATGCGTGCATTCTCGACGCCTTCAAATCCAAATGGAGAAAAACCGATGACACCGAGAACGATAAAGACTTCTCGTTTAGTAGTCGCCTCGTTCCTCGTAACGGCCTTGTTCGTCGGTCGACCGACAACGACCTGGGCGCAAGCTTCCGATCCATCGCATGTTTCAGCGCGGCCACATCGGAGACCGCCCGACTATCCGATTACCTGCGGGGAAACGACGATTGGAGGCCGCTCAATCTTGCCCGGCGAGACTTCCTCCTTAAGCCTCCAGTGGCCGCGGATCACACTCACGACGAAACCATGGTCACGCTGGTGGTGGATGGGGGGCGGCGTCAACGAGAAGGATCTGACGCCGGAGATGGAGAGGTACGCCGAGGCCGGCTTGGGCGGGTTGGAGATCACTCCGATCTACGGCGTCAAAGGCCGTGAAGATCTCTTCATCCCGTACCTTTCTCCACAATGGATGAAGCTGTTGGACCACGTTCTGAAAGAGGCTGAACGGCTCGACATGGGCGTCGACATGGCGACCGGAAATGGTTGGCCGTTTGGAGGACCATGGATCAAGAGCGAGGATGCGTGCAAGAACGTCGTCCATCGGACTTATACGCTTGAAGAAGGCGAAATCCTCACAACGCCCATCCAACACACACAAACACCCATGGTCCGGGCTATTGGGCATCATGTTGATATCCACGAGATCAAGGACCCCATCAGCGACAACGATGACTTGCAGGTTCTTGCCTTGGAACAGGCGCGATTCGAGAGGCCGCTGCCGTTGCAGGCGCTCGTGGCTCATTCAGACAGGGGCGAGACGATCGATCTGACGCGTCGGGTCGATGCTTTGGATGGAATATTGGATTGGACGGCTCCGGCGGGCCGCTGGACGCTCCACGCCGTCTTCCAAGGATGGCATGGAAAGCTGGTCGAGCGCGCGGGGCCGGGCGGCGAAGGAAACGTGATCGATCACTTCTCGGCGTCGTCCCTGAAAAAACACCTCGATCGATTCGATCAGGCGTTTTCCGGCCACGACGTCAGAGCACTGCGCGCTTTTTTCAACGATTCGTACGAAGTCGACGACGCTTTGGGCGAGTCCGACTGGACCGTCGATTTGTTCGACAAATTCGCGTCTCGTCGCGGGTATGACCTCCGTCAGCATCTGCCGGCGCTGTTCGGAGACCACTCCGATGATCAGGGCCTCCGTGTCCTATGCGACTACCGGGAGACGATCTCCGACCTGCTGCTCGAGGAATTCACCATACCGTGGAACGAATGGGCCAGGAGCAAGAGCGCGACGACTCGAAATCAGGCGCATGGCTCGCCGGCCAACATCCTGGATCTCTACGCAGCCAGCGGCATCCCGGAGACCGAGGGAGCGGACGTCCTGAGATTCATGCTCGCCTCGTCCGCCGCGCACGTCACCGGTAAGCCGTTGGTCTCGTCGGAATCCGCAACCTGGCTGGACGAGCATTTTCTGTCGAGCCTGGCCGACGTCAAGCGCGCCTTGGATCTGAACTTCCTGGGCGGCATCAACCACGTCTGTTATCACGGCACGACTTTCTCGCCGCCGTCCGAACGCTGGCCCGGATTGCTCTTCTATGCGTCCGTTCATTTCGGTCCGACGAACGCATTTTGGCATGACTTCTCCGCCCTGAACGATTACGTGGCGCGCTGTCAGTCGTTCCTCCAACTCGGTCGCCCGGATAACGACGCTCTTCTCTACTTTCCGATCCATGACCTATGGTCTGCACCCGGGAAAGGCCTGCTCATGCACTTTGCCGGTGTTACCGACGGCACGACGGTTCAGCGCGCGGCCAATGAGCTCCTCACCGCCGGCTATACGTTCGATTTCATCTCTGATCGACAACTGATGAACGTGCAAGTCGCTGGCGCCTCGTTGCACGCCGGGGGGTCGTCATACGGGGCAATCATTCTGCCGGAATGTCGATACATGCCGCTCGCGACTCTGGAAAAGCTTGCGAAGCTGGCGGATCAAAACGCGACGATCGTCGTTCAAAAGAGCCTGCCAATCGACGTTCCAGGGTGGGGCGATCTCGATTCGCGCCGCGATCGATTTCAGGGTCTCGTGACACGAATCGAATCAGGCGCCGATGGCGACGGACATGCCCGAAGCGCCAAGGTCGGCCAAGGCGGATTCCGCCGGGGAGCCGAGTTGATACGACTACTGGCGAACGCGGGCATCCACCGCGAGCCCATGGTCGATCGGAACGTGCGTTTCGTTCGTCGAGACGTCGGGAATGGACGCATCTACTTCGTCGTCAATTCGGGAGCCGAGGCGGTGAACGGCTGGATCCCGTTGCGCGCCCCCATGAAATCCGCCGCGATCTACGATGCCATGAGCGGGAACGCCGGACTGGCCGCGTTGCGCGTCTCCACGACCGGCCAGAACGAGTTCTATATGCAACTGGCGCCGGGCGAGTCCCGCATTCTCAGGACATTCGACTCCGTGATTCAAGGACCGAAGCAACTCTACTTCGAGCCGACAGGCGAGACGCAAGAGATCGACGATGCCTGGACGGTGCGATTCATTGAGGGCGGACCTGAGCTGCCGCCGACGATCGAAGCTCACACGCTCGACTCGTGGACGAATTGGGGCGGCGATGCCGTCAATGCCTTCTCGGGCACGGCCCGATACGTCGTCTCGTTCCCGGGACCGCGAACACGGGCGGATCAATGGCTGCTCGACCTCGGCAAGGTCAGGGAAAGCGCGCACGTTTATCTGAACGGGAAGGAATTGGGAACGCTGATCGCTCCGCCTTACGCGCTGCCGATCCTTGCGAAGCAGCTCCGAGAGAAAAACATCCTAGAGATCGAAGTGTCCAACCTGATGGCCAACCGCATCGCCGATATGGATCGGCGCAAGGTGCGCTGGAAGAAGTTCTACAATGTTAACTTTCCCGCCAGAAACAAGGAGAACCGTGGAGCGGACGGAATGTTCGACGCTGCAAGATGGCTTCCAAGGGAATCGGGGCTGATCGGCCCGGTCAGATTGATTCCGCTGGAGGAGAAAGACCTTTAGACGTAAGCTTGAAGTCGCAATCAGATCGGTTACGGCGCCGCGGCGATTGACGCCGGCCGTCAACCTGCCTTCTTCATCCAGAACGGCGTTGCGACGAACCACAGCACGGCGCCGGCCGTCATCAGGGAGCGATTGGCTTCGAGCGTGATGGCGCCGCTCATGACAAGGAGCGCCGGAACCACCGTCAGGCCGAGGGCCGCCGCGGATCCGATCATCGACAGTGTCTTCATCGCCATTCTCCTCGCCCTTTACGCGGCGTCCGCCGATTTGCGCTGCTGGATATAGCTGCCGATGATGAAGATCGCCACGGCCAGGAACCAGCCGGGCAGCGCCTTGAAGAAGATCTCGAGAGGCAGCCACATCACGATGACCAAAGTCAGGATCCAAGCCGCGGCCGCCGGCCAACTGAACGCCAGGCCGCGCGTCTTGGCGTAGCGCGCCTTCAGTCCGAGGCGCGGCAGGAGCCAGAAGTCCGCGAAAACGACGGCGCCCATCGGCATCAGGAGGAGTCCATAGAGCGCGACGAAATCCAGAAGCTTCATCATCAGCGCCGGGAACAATGCGGCGATGGTCGTCACGATCCCTGCCGCCAGCGTCACCTTCCAGCGACGCCAGTCAGGAGTGATTGTCTGGAAGGCCAGGCCGGCGCGATAAAGCGTGGGATTGGCCGTCGTCCAGCCCGCCACGATCACGGCGATCGCTCCCGCGAAACCCGCCCCGAGGTAGGCGATCGGACCGGGCGCGACCTCGCCCAGGGCCGCGGCGCAGAGAATGCCCGAGGCGAGCCAGGCCACGTAGTGCCCCAGGTACATGCCGCATGCGCTGAGGAGTCCGTACGACGACTTCTTCGCGAAACGCATCGTCGTGAGATCCGCCATGCCGAGGTGCATCGCCAGATTGCAGAACCAGGCGAAGAACATGATGTGCCAGAAGGTGAACTTCGTCTGTCCCGCAAGCGGGGCGCCGGTCCAGATGCGTTCGTTGGCGACGCGCCAGAAGTCGGAGAAGGAGTGAACCCCGAGGCTCGGCAGCACCGCCAGCCCCGCGCCGACGAAGACCAGGAACATCCAGGGCGCCGAAATTTTCGAGAAACGCGCCAGCCGCTCGAATCCGAGGATGGCCACGGTCGTCACGATGAGACCGACGACGATCACCACCAGAACCCATCCGATGCTATTGGGGTACATGTCTTCGAGTCGCGGCATGCGCATCTTGAAAGGCAGACCCACCGCCGTCGCCGAGACCGAGATCATCGCGCCCGCCAGGAAGCAGAACATCAACGCGTTGACGATGTTGTAAGCGAAGAGGACGTAAGGGCCGGCGATCTGTCGTAGATGCCAGTAGAGATTCAGCCGCGTCCGTATTGCGATTGGCGTCGTCACGAAAGTCCAGCTTAGAACCGCCAGGAGATTGCCGAGCAGCAATCCGACGAACATGTCGAAAGCCGAAGCGCCGTGGGCCACGAAAAGCGGTCCGATTACGAACTCGGTTCCGGCGACGTGCTCGCCCGCGAAGAATCCGGCGAAGTTGCCAGCGCCCTGAAGCTTTTTCTCGGGAACGGGCTCGCGATCGTACTCGTTGAGAGCGTCGAGCTTATCGACGACGTTACGGACGTTCAGTCCCATATCCGCTTCCTCCTCGATTGTCTTTCGTGCCGTCCGGGATTATGCAGAATCGCGTCTCGCATGTCCAGAGATCTCCGCTCGATGCTGGTCGCGCCAAGAACGATGGCGCCATCAATCGGCTCCGACTAAAGAGGGCGCATATACGCGGAAGGAAACCTCAAACACGCCCTCCGGGTTCCCGTCCGCGCAAATATCGCAGCAGTCCATCGATTCTTCAGTCGCACTGGCGCGAGTAGCGGAAATTGGCCAGATAGATCGCCCCCGTCATGGTGTCGCTGAAAATCAGACGAACGCCCCTAACCCTCGACAGACTGCCGGCCTCAAAATCCGCCAGCGGTATACGAACGGTTTGTAGTATTGCATGCGGATCGCTCGATGAGCCGCCGCCGGCCGGTCCTTTGAGGTCCGCGTATGAGCTCAACTGCAACGGCGGCGACAGTCTGAGGCGCCAGCGGCCGTTCACCACGTCGTCATAAACCAACCGAATTGAGAAGTCGCTGGTTTCGGCGACATTCAGGTCCGAATCCGGCTGCCGCGCAATCCTGAAATCAAGCGTGCAATGGTTTCCGAGGTTACGGCGGACGCCGCTTATCTGCACGAACGGATACAGAGACTCGCGGACATATGGCGGCAAGTTGCCGAAATCGCGCGCATCCCATTCCACGGCCAGAGCGCGCTGCACTGGGTCGTGTTCAGGCGACGGATCCAGATTCACCAGTGCGTTCTTGCCGACGACCGGGCGTGGCACGCCACCGGTGATATTGCTCCTGAAAGAATAAAAATCATCCAACACCGTTGAATCACGGAAATGCGACGACCGGCTGTAACTCCGTTCGATCATGATGGAATCATCGACCTGATCGAAGGGATCGAAGTCGTGCAATGGATTGAAAAGATTCGCCAGATCCGGCTGCGCATCCGCGCCGACGTGGGCGCGGAAGAAATTGATTGCCGTCGCTTCGGCGGTTTGCCGCTGCTCCGCCGCCGTTAAGGCGTCATTGCCTTCGCCGACGCATAGCGCGTTCGGTTCGGGCTCGGCCAGCATCGAATTGTAGTAACTGTGATTAGCGCCCCAGACGACGACGGCCGACTTCGGCTTATTCGATGAATCGGATCGCCGGTCCGCGTGCATACGGTCGAACGGCTTGATGCCCGCCTGGTCCGACTTGTCGCCGTCGCACATGGGCAGCAACACGTTCCAGGCGACGCCGTTTGCGTTCAGCGGATAAGGCGCCTTGCGGCGAAGGTTCTTCACTTCCCCGTCCGCCGGCGCGATTTCATAGATCGCTTTGATTATGGGCCGCACGGCCGCCGTCCAGTCATATAAATAGTTCGCGCTCATTCCCTCGATCGAAGTGCCCGAAATGTTCAGCATGCTGTAAGCGGCGCGTACGCCTTCACCGCCGCGCGAATGCCCCATCAGGCCGACATTATTCCAGTCGATCATGCCGCGCAGGCCGTCGCCGCCAAGACCCAGCGATTCAGGCGCGCAGACCCTTTCATCCTGATCGCAGCCGACGCCAGCGTCGCTCCAGGCCGCCCAGCGTTCCAGATGCGAGAGCAGCAGCCGTCCCCTCGCCATAACTAAAGACGGATCCTCCGGATAGGTCAATCTGACCACTTCATCGTTCTCAATCATGCCGGGAAGCGTCTTGCCGTCGATCGAAATAACGATATAACCTTCACACGCCAAAGGCTTCGCGAGATAGTCATAGCCCTGATAACAGTCGCCGCCGCAGGCGCTGTGGTTGCCATGCAGGAATACCAGCAGCGGATAAGGACCGCCGCACAACTCGCAAGGACGGTAAACCCGCGCCTTCAGGTGAATCTTCCACGTGCCCGTGCGCAGCACTTTGTTTTTTTCCGGGCCCTGCAATTCGATCAAATAGTCGCTTGCACTGACTTCCGAGCACTCACTGTCCACAATCACGTTGTCTATCGTTGCTGCGCCACAGCCCGACGTAAGACTTTCGAATGTCAGTTCGGTGCCGCCGGTTGCACCGGCGACGAAGGTCAGTTCTTTATGCTGCAGAGTCGCTGAGGTGGTGAACTCGCCAATGGACACGCCGTCGATTTTTACTGAAAATACGGCGGAAGAGGCGCAATTGTGGTTTATGCCGTGATCAAAACCGAGCTGATAGACAGTACCGGGCGTCGTTGCGAAAGTCTGCCTGATATAACCATGGGAATTCTGATTGAGGTCGACGAGCTGAGCGCCGTCTGAAACAGGCAAATCGCGGTGCAAATCGAACGAACCTTCCCAACCCGGAATCGTCGAATATCGTGTCCAGGGCCCCGGAATAACCGGTTCCTCGAAGCTGGGATTGGTCAGCAGATTCGCGGAAACCTGGTTTGCGAACGTCGACCCGAAAACGATAAGAACTAACCAGAATGCCTTGCCCGATATCGATCGAATGCTCATGGTCGGCCTCCGATGTTAACGCTGCTCGTTTCCTTACGGGTAAAGTGAAATCTTTCCCATAAAAGCATAGGGGCGTCGATCACCCTTGGTCAAGCAGCCAGTTCCTCCTTTGACTGCATCGTTACCTCGGCACGGAGTGCGTCGAGCCTCCTGATGATCGCAGGCGTCATCGTCACACCCCGCCATTTCGCAGATGCCGTGATGAGCGTCGCGTAGAGAAGACTCAAGCACGACCGCGCGTATGGAAAACGGGGGATGACCTTGGTGCGGCGCCGGCCTTCACCGTTGAGCCGCCCGATGCGGCTCGTGGCACGGATCCGCGTGAATCCGCGCAACGGCGACATGGCTCGATCTTTCCGCCGAGGCGAATCACGCCGCGTATGCAAACTCCGACTGAATCGTGATCGCGCAATCAACGCCTTGCCTGAGTCAGGCGCTTGGCGACGGCTTCCGTGCGCGAATGCACCTGGAGCTTCTCGTAAATCCGTCGGATATATGTATGGACTGTGTCGTAGCTGATATTGAGCGCCGCCGCGATCTCCTTGTAAAAGTAACCCTTGGCCAGATAATCGAGCACTTCCTGTTCACGCGGCGAGAGACCGTCAGTCGCCCCGACCGGCGCGTCGGGCCGCTGGAATGACTGCACGACCCGACGGGCGATATGGCTCGTCATCGGAGATCCGCCGTCATGCACGTCACGGATACCGGCAAGCAGATCCGCCGGCCGTGTTCGCTTGAGCAGGTAGCCCGTGGCGCCCGCCGACAGCGCGCTGAAGATGAGGTCGGCGTCTTCATAGACCGTCAACATCACGATCTGCGTCCGCGGCAGCACCGCCTTCAGCCGCCGAACGCATTCCACGCCGTCCATGCAGGGAAGATTGACGTCCATGAGAACCACGTTCGGCGTCACGCGCGGCAGCTCTTCAAGGGCGTTTTCGCCGCTGGGATGCTGACTGACGCAACGAAATCCTTCGGAACGGTCGATCAGTTTCGCCAGGCTGCCGCGCACGCGCACGTCATCCTCGACAATGGATACGGTGATGATCATCGCCTTGGCCTCATTCACGGAATCTAGACTTGATCGAACGCCGTCGCGAGTCACCAATACTGGCGACGGGGATTACGGTAAAACGACGGACAACTCCACACGCGTGCCCTTGCCCGGCGCGCTATGCACCATACATCGCCCGCCGATCGCGGACAGACGCTTCCTGATGTTTCCAAGCCCTTGACCGGACGACAGCCGAGAGTTCGTCTCCACGTCCGCGATCACGGATGTCTCGCTAAATCCCTGGCCGTCGTCTTCGATCACTAGGGTGAAGGACCCGGGCTCCATCAACAAGCGCAGCCAGACTTCACTGGCGCGCGCATGCTTGATGACATTGTGAAGCGCCTCCTTGACGGCGAGAAACAGATTGTATCGCGCCTCGGACACGAGCGGCAGCGACGGCAGGCGAGCCGGCACGTCCAGACGGCACTGGATCCCGGCCACGGTGAGGTGTTCCTGCGCAAGCCGGACGACATAACTCATCAGACTGTCGAGCGTGTCTTTCTGCGGATTCACGGCCCACACGATCTCGTCCATCGCCCGCGTGAGATCTCGCGCGGTATCGGAGATCTGCCCCAGACACGCATCGGCTTCATGAGGCGGCTCGCTGCGCGCCAGCTCGGAGAGCAGGGTAATCTGCGTCAACCCGGCCCCCAGGTCGTCATGGATGTCCTTGGCTATCCGCGCCCGGTCGCGTTCAATGGCCCGTTGCCGCTCGATGCGATCCAGCTCGCGTCGCAGCCGTCTGGTGGCGACGAAGCGAACCGTGCCCGCGAAAACGCTCAACGCCACGAAACAGATCAAGCCGCGGAACCACCAGTGCTGCCAGAAACGCGGAAGCACTCGCAATGCAAGCCGCGCGCCTTCTTCGCTCCAGGCGCCGTCCGCGCCGCGGGCAACGACGCGAAACCGATAATTGCCTGGTCGCAGGTAACTGTATTCCGCCCAGCGGCCGGCGCCGGCGTCCACCCAGTCCTTCTCCAGTCCCTCCAGCTTGAAGCGAAACCGCGCCTTCTCCGGCACCGTCAGGCTCAGACTCGTGAAACGAATCGCAACGCGCTGCGTGCCGGCGGGGATGATGCATGATCCCGACCGACCGGCGCCAAGCGAAACGTCGCGGGATTCGCCGTCCGCCAGCAACTCCTCGATCACCACCGGAGGAATCAGACGGCTCTCCGTCAGCCCGCGCGGCTGAATCGAAACCACCCCCTTCGTGGTCGCGAACCAGAGTCGCCCATCACGGCCGCGCCAGCACGACGGCTGGTAACTGCCCGCGCACTCGAGCGTCGGCAGACCGTCGGATCGTCCATAGCCGATGCATGGAATGGAGCGAATCCCGCCTCTCGCGAAAGCATGCAAGTCCGCCTTGGCGATCCTCAAGATCCCCTCGTGTGATCCCAGCCAGAGATTCCCCTGGTCGTCGTCGAGGATTTGACAGATGACGTCGCTCAATAAACCGTCCTTCGTCGTGAAGCGCGTGAAGCGACCGTCCTTCAGACGCATCAGACCGCCGCGGAAGGTGCCGGCCCAGATCGTGCCGTCGTCGTCCGCCAGCAGCGACCAAACGGCTTGTGACGCGCCGGCATCCGTGGCGCGGAACTCGGCGAGCTTTCCCTCCTGGAATCGGTACACGCCGCCGTCGCCCGAACCGATCCAGACGTCTCCCCGATCATCCTCGGCCAACGCCCGGACGTCGCTCGGCCTGAAACCGTCGCTCCTGTCGAACTCCTTCAAACGATCCTGCATCCAGCAGGACAGAGCGCTCTTCGTTCCGAACCAGATGCGATCCTGTCGATCGACGAGAATCGCCTTGATTCCGTGCACGTTCCATGGCGCGGGTCGAATCCGGCCTCGATCGAGCACGAACAAATCCTCCCGATCGGCGCTCATCCATATACGGTCGCGCCGATCGGGATAAACGGAAAAGATGAATCTGCCTGACGTGACCGAAGGCAGCGCGAAGCTCTTGAGAACGCCGTCGCGCCAGCGCACCAGGCCGCCTCCGAGCGTGCCGATCCAGATGGAATCCTGGCGATCCTCGCAGATCGACACCGCCGCCTTGGCCGACAATCCCTGCGACTCGCTTAGCACGAGAAAGCGTTTTTCGCGCAATCGCGCCAGCCCGCCTCGATCAACGCCGACCCACACATTGCCTTCGCGATCCTCGAACCAGCACCGCACGCGCTCTCCGGGAAGACCGTCCGCGACGGAGATCCTGCGGACGTCGCCGTTGGGCGTCACGTGCACGAGCCCTTTCCCGTAATGAGCGAACCATACTCCTCCTCGGCCGTCTTCGTGGGCGTTGATCGCCAGCCTGTAGGAGCCGGTCAGGTCGCGCACGTCATCCAGCTTGCGAATCCAACGTCGTTCCCGGCCCTCGCGCGCCTGCGCGTCGGCGATCGCCCAGTAACCGCCGTTGCGAGTGAACAGCAAGTACGCCACGTTCAGCGTGGGCTCCCCCTTCGTCGGCGTCATCGTCTGGAACCGCCCCTGGCCCCACACGGCCAGCTCTCGATCCGTCGCGATCCAGACGCGCCCCTCGCGGTCGGTCGTCAGATAGTTCAGTTGCGCTCCTTTCAGGCCGTTCGTCCAGGGCACGGACTCGAACTCGTCGCCCGTCAGGCGCCACAGATTGTCGTTGGCGGATCGAATCCACAGCGCGCGCGCGGAGTCCTCGCAATAGACCGGACTGAGCCGATCTCCAGGAGGCCGCAATACCTGCCAGTCGCCGCCGGCGCCTGTTCGAACATGCCGGCGGATCAGATCTCCTGTTTCAAGCAGGAAGACGATGCGATCATGACGCGACGACACGAGCCACGCGCCGAAGTCCACCCCGGAGACGCCCGCCCACTCGCGGGCGAAGACGCCCTGACGCCAGGTCGTGAGCGAGCCGTCAAACGTGTTGATCCAGAGCGTTCCCTGGGCGTCAATATAAAGATTCTCGGCGCGGGCGTGGCCGAGCGCGGGCGTGTTGAAAGGGTCGAACGTCACGAAACGCATGCCATCGAAGCGCACCAGCCCGTTGTTCGTTCCGATCCACAGATAACCCTCGGGTGTCTGCGCGATGGACGTGACCGAGCTGCTCGGCAGCCCGTTCTCGGTGTCCCAGACGTTGATGATGTATTTGCTAGAAGCGCCGATCGCGGCCGCAGACGAATGAGCGCTCGCCTGGATCATAACGCCGACAATCGCTCCACGGCACGACCTCAGGAGACCGTCATTGAACGATCCCATGGCTTTATTCTGTCTTCTTGCCCCTCAAGAGCACAAACGCGCCGGCCGACTTCGGCGAACTCTCCAAGGCGCGGCTTCGCCGATTCCTCAGTCTGGCGCCGAGGCGACCGGTCCGTCAGCGTCTCAAACTCTTCTCGACGGCGATGAGCTCCGCCCCGGCAAGCAACACCGGACCGGGCGCGTGCCAATCATCCACCGGCTGACGGCGACCGGCGTAGTATTCCAGGTCCTCGCCGATCAACGTCCCCTCGGACGTGCCTGACACCCGTCCGTCTTCGCTCACTCGCTCCTTGACGCCCCGGAATGCCTTCTGCGAGATCTCCAGGTTTTCGGGCGGAATCCAGCCGCGGCGCACGGCGCGCGCGATCGAAAAAGCGAACATCGAGGAACAGGAGGTCTCCTCCCACAGCTCCTCGTGATCGAGAACCTGTCGCCACAAGCCGGATGACGCCTGGACTTTCTTGACGCCGTCAATGTGCTTGCGGAGGATCGAAAGGATCGGCGGTCGATCCGGATGATCCTCGGGCAGGACCGAGAGCGCCTCCACGGTCGCCACCATCGCCCAGCCGTTGGCGCGCCCCCATTTATAGGGAGACGTCTGCGTTCGGGCGATGTGATGGGCGTGATACCAAAGGCCATCCTTGTCCTGCTGCAACCTTGCCATGCCCAGGATCTGTCGAGCGGCGTCATCCACGAACCGGCGGTCTCTGGTGTGTTCGTACCAGCGCGTCAACAGAGAACAGCTCATGAACAAGTCGTCGATCCAGAGAGTCGCGTTCGATTCCGGACGCCAGAACGTGCCGTCCGGCAGCCTGCTCTGCCGGTTCGACACGTAGTCCGTGGTGAGCCGAAGCAATGCGGTTTGTTCGGGAGTGGGCTCAGCTCCGTGGCGCAGAAATCCCTCGATCATCTGCCCGCTCATTGCTCCAGCGTTGTCCAGGGAGCCGAGGCGCATCAACCGGTGGATGGTCTTGCTCCGAATGAATCGTTGCAACTCCTCCGGCCGCGTATCCGAGAAGGCTTCCTGAACCCAGACCAGGTACTTCCAGTAGCGCGCGACGATCTCGTTGTGCTTGATGACGAAGGCCGACAGCTCCGAATCACCCGTGACCTCGCCCGCGTGGAGCATTCCGAGAAGCGTCACTCCCCAGGGGTAAACCCATTCAACGCCCTTGGGATCGCGGCTTGTCCGAACTTCATCCCATGATCCTCGCCTGTACTCTCCGTCGGCAAGCTCTCTGAGTTGACGCCGAGCCACGGCCAAGACGACGTCCTGGATCGAACGCGCGCCTGCGCGTCTCCCGCCGGCTGCTTCCGTCGTCTCTGGCGCGGATTTCTTCTCCGACGCATTCTGACTCCAGACAGCGGAGGGAAGAACCAACCAGACACCGAGCAGACAGAAGGCAAGTCTCCGTATTCTCATGATCTTCAACCTTCAAGTAACAACGACCTCGGTATGACTTCCAGATGTTCGCACTGAAGAGGAAGCGACAGGAGTCGCCAATTCTGGGGACACGGCGTCAACGTCCTTCCGCGAGAAATCCTGTTCCTCAGCAGAATCTGTGGGTGAAATCTGGTTCAGGTAGGGCTCCCAGGCCGTGATAGAGGGCGATTTCTACGGCTCTGAAGGTATGGAGAGGCGTAGCGCCAGAGGAGAGCTGCGGCTGTTCCTTGAGCAGGCAGGCTCTGACCGAGCATAGATTGTAGCGCAGCAAGTCGGCCAGGCGGACGAAGACATACGCACAGAATGATATCGACATCAAAGAGGATCCTCCTTATCGCATTTTTGCCGTCGTGCGATGCGTTGGCGCAAGGCGATGTGTTCCGCCGCCATCACCCCTTGGCGGATGGCGGGCCTCACCTGCTCACATAGGTCGGCGTCGAGACGGAGTTTGAAGGTCAAGGCGCCACGGCCGAGGCGGACCCGATGCGGTACGAGTGGGATTTCGACGGCGACGGAAAAACGGACTGGACGTCCTCACTGTCGGGGAAAGCCATGCACGCTTACGGAGCGCTCGGCCTTTACACGACCAAAGTTACCATCAAGAGGATCCTCGACCATCTCGGCCTGAGCGAACCCGAAGACGATCTCATGAGCGCGAAAACCGCTTGATGCCCTCACGTTCGATGATGAGGCAACCACATACTCTCGCGCCATCCGTTTCGCGCCAAGACGACGGGCCAATGGTCAGTTGGTTCGGCCGTTCTCGACTCGTGAATAACCCTCCC
>JAFGSN010000192.1 GCA_016934575.1 Vicinamibacteria bacterium | reverse complement strand
TTGTTGGATTTGGTGGAGCTGGCCGGGATCGAACCGGCGACCTCGTGAATGCCATTCACGCGCGCTCCCAACTGCGCTACAGCCCCATTGAGAAGAATATAGCAACATGCGGCATGTCGGTCAATGCGCGTTGACGCCGCCGGCGGGCGTCAGGCGCCAAGTCGCAACGCATGCGGCGCATGACCGCGCCCGTGATCGCATCCGCCGAGGCTTCGCGGACGGCGTGATTGTCGCGAGAAAACGTCGAGCCGATCCGCTCGACAAACTATCCGGCGACGACCCGATTGCGGCCGGCGTTCTTGGCTTCGTAGAGCGCGCTGTCCGCCCGCTTGAGCAACTCGTCGATCGTGCGGCTCGTCTCGTCGAGCGCGACGACGCCCACGCTGACGCTGATGCGGAAGCTGCGGTTCTCGACGTTGAAGACTTCGCCTTGTATCGCCGCGCGCAATCGCTCGCCGGTGACGAGCGCCATGGCCGTGCTCGTTTCGGGCAGCAACACCGCGAACTCGTCGCCGCCGAGTCGTCCGAGAAGGTCGTATTCCCGTAACGCGCCCCGGCACGTGCTCACGAACGCTCGCAGGACCGCGTCGCCGACGGCATGTCCATAAGTGTCGTTGATGGGCTTGAAGCTGTCGATGTCGAGAGAGAGCAGGGCGCAGGGGCGGCCATGCCGCAGGGACTGGGCGACGGTTCGTTCGGACAGTTCGACGAAGTGGCGGCGATTGGCGACTCCCGTGAGCGGATCGGACGCGGCCTGGCGCTTGGCGTCGTCACGAGCCACGCGCAGCGCGTCCATGGCGTCCGCCAGATTGGTCACGTCTTGAATGGCAAGCAAAGCCGTGTATGTCCCGTCGTCCGCCGGCAGAGCCACGGCCACCGTGTGCTGCACGCGTAATCGGCCGCTTCGTAGCCGCGCGGGGACGATGTGCGGATGAAGCTGCGACGAGAAGACGGTCGGGGCGCCGCCCGAGAACAGCTCCGTGAGACGAGTGGCGTATCGCGGCTCCCCGAAGTGCGGCAGGCGCTCGCGGATGTCGGAGCCGACGATCTCTCCGTGAACGATGCCGGTCCAGTCCTCGAGGCAAGCGTTCCAGTGGACGACGCGCATGTCGCGATCCAGCACCATGACTCCCAGCGGCAGGGAATCGAGGACCGCGAAGTAGAGCGTTGATCCGCCGGCGAGCGTCATGGCGCTCCCGTTTTGTCGCTCCAGCCCGTTCTGATCGCCGCCAGCAGGCTGTCGAATGAACGCAGCTCGAAGAGCAGCAGCAGGTTGCCCTCGATCTGCATCTGACGGATCACGAACTTTGTCTTGGCGAGCAGGATCAGCGGCGTTTCCTCGCGGCGCTGCGCCGTGAGCAAGCCCATTACGGGCTCCTCCGCGTAGATGGGAAGCGTATAGCGCAGCGGACGGCTGAGCACGTTGGAAAGCGTGCCCACCACGGAATTGATGAGTATGTTGCCGATCTCGGTCAGCGTCCCGGAGCGGATCGTGTCGAGGTCTTCGGGCCGCGACTCGTCGCCGGTGAGCAGCGTCACCAGCTTGAGCGCGCTTGGCTGGGGGAAGACGAGGAAGGCGCAGCCTTCGAGCCCGCCATGGAAGGTCATCTGCACGGAGGAGACCGTCTCCTGTTCGAGCCCGCCCAGCGCGCGGCTCAGCTCTTCGATCGTGAGCACGTCGATCTGCGGCACGTTCAGCTCGACGTGGCTGGAGACGAGATCGTTGAGGGCCGCCGCGGCGCGTCCCACGCCGACGTTGACGAATTCCGTGAGCGCGTCGAGCTGTTCCGGCGTGAGCGAATGGCATCGTTGCTCGAGATCGCGGCCGATGGCGGAGGCGACGGCTTGCAGCAGCTCGTCCCGCTCGAAAGGTTTCTCGATCACGGCGAGAGCGCCGCGACGGAGGCAGTCGTCGCGCGTGGTCTGCTGAATGTCCGCCGTCACCACGATCACCGGAACGGGGATGTTCCGCGTATGGAGCGCGTCGAGAAGCTCACGGCCGTCCATGCCCGGCATGAGAATGTCGGTGGTGATGCAGTCGGGAGACTGCTCGCGCGTGATCTCGAGGCCCTTGGCGGCGTTTTCGGCCTCGATGACGATGTGACCGGCTTTCGCCAACGCTTGGCGGATCGCGATGCGTGCGATACGGGAATCGTCGATAACGAGGATGCGCGCCACGCTGCCTCCTCTTCGCGTCTACACAACGCTGTAACGAGCCCTACATCGCTCGGCCCTTCAGCTCAATGTGCCCTTCATTGATCCCCAGGCCCTGTTGAGAATAATTTAACATGGATTGACTCAATCGAATGTGAGTTTCAAGAGTTGACGGAAGACTTCGCCGGCTGGTCGGGGCATGGGCCGGGAGAAGCGTTCGACCGCGCCCACGAGTCGGCCATGCGCGTCGAAATGCGCGCGCAAGCCCCACAGGCCTTCTCGCGGTCGCGACGGCAATCCATAACGAAGATCGTCGATCTCCACGATGAAGAGCCCATCGTGCGTTTCGTGAACCCGCGCCGCCGTCTGCCCCATCGCAAACCATTCGAACAGCCGGCCCTCGGGCCGCGCGCGTAGCAAGGCCGCAAGCGGATGACGGTCGTCGGAGATCCGTTCCCAGCGTATGGGGCGCGGATTCCAGAGGCTCATCCAGCCGACGCGGACTTCCGTGTCGTGACGAACGACGATTCGGCGTAGATACGCCTGGAGCAACGTCGGATAGGCGTGAACTGTCGCGTCGCGCAGGCCCTCGCGCGCCAGTTGATCCCGCGCGTGGATCTCGGCTCGTCGATTAAGATGCAGTCCGTAGAATAGATACGAAGTCGTGAGCGCGAGAGCGAGCCATGCTCCGGCGGCGGCGCCGAGTCTCCGCGGCCCGATCCAGAGGCCGATTATCACCGCTAGGAGCAGCGGCAGCGAATAGGCCGGATCAATGATGGGCACGGCATCCAGGGCAAAACGGCGGCGTGAGAAAGGCGCGAGGATTTGAGTTCCGTAGGTCGTGAACAGGTCGAGAAGAGGATGCGTGAGGAGCGCGGCGACCATGAGGCCGATCCAGGACCGGCGTTCTTCCCGCCGTCGCGCCCCCCGCCAACGCCAGAGAACTTCGCCGCAAACCACGCCCGCGAGCAAGTCGAACCAGAGGGCATGAGTGAAGCCGCGATGATGAAGCATGTCTCCAAAGGGGGCGATCGCCATGAGAATGTCGAGATCGGGCAGCAGTCCGCCGATCGCGCCGAAGACGACGGCTTGCCGGCCCAGGGATCGCCCGAAGCCCGCCTGTCCGATCGCCGCGCCGAGAAGCGCCTGGGTTGGAGTGTCCATCAGGAGTCGCTCCATCGCGCTGGAGTGGCGAGGCGGATACGAAACGGCGGCATACGCGGGCGGAAGAGCGGCGGCGCGATCGACTCACGGACGGCGATAGAGAAGGGCCACATGCCGAAAGCGTCGAGCGACGCCGGTTGCTCTGGGTTTTGACGGAGATAGAGGAAGTTCGTGAGACGGTTTCCGGTCGTGAGCGAAAATACGGACGAGATCATCGCCGTGTCGCAGAGTCGCATCGGCGGAGGCTCCGCGGACAGCCAGCCCTTGACCGCCGCCCGGCCACAGTGATGGGCGGCCAGTGCCGCGAGCGCGCCGATCAACGCGGCGCGAACGATCCCTCTCGTTTTTCCCTCGCGAGCGACGTGGATCAAGGCCGCCGTGAGGGCGGCGACAAGCGCGATGAGCGCCAAGACGACGAGATGAGAACAGCCGAAAAGCCGAAACGACGGCATGACCGCAGCATCGCCGAAGGTCGCGCGGCCGTCAAATCCACGCCGGCCTGCGGCAGAGCACCTGGTACTGCGCTCCGATAGGCAGACGGGCGGCGTGGCGCTCAACGGATCGCAGCCGGCTCAGGAAACGCGGGAAGACGAATTGGTACGTGGTGTGGACGATTTCGAAGCCGCCGGCGGAAATGAGCCGCCGCGACTCTCTGGGCGTGAGTGTGAAGGCATCTCTGTCGAAGGGTATGCGGCTCATCACCCATCGCGTGCCCGGGTTCCAGGGATTGTTCTCCCAATATGCGAACAGGCCTCCGGGGCGAAGCGAGCGATAGATCAGGTCCAGCGCGCTGCGGCGTTCGTCGGGTGGGACGTGGTGGAAGACGCCGTTGCAGAACGCCAAGTCGACGGACGCATCCGGCCGGAAATCGTCGAGATGGACGAAACGTATGGCATCGTCCGAACATCGGCGCAAGGCTTCATGCAGGGAAGCGCGGGAAGCATCTGTCGCGATCACCCGCTCCAGGCCCAGTGACTCCCGGAGGATTAGCGTCGCCGATCCGACGCCACAGCCAAAATCCAACGCGGTGCGGGGCGATTCTCCCAGGCGGCGGAGGCAGGCGCGCAGCCAGACGGCCCGGCCCCTCGCGAAATAATCCTTGCTTTCCCCCGAGACGATCAGGCCCCGCGCGAGATCGGCGTCATAACTCGCCGCATGCGCGTCAAAGCCGATCCGCGGGCGTTCACTCGAGATCATCGACGCTTCAGGCCGAGGACGCTGATGAAGAAGCTCGATAGCACCGTCTGGAAGCCGAGCGCCGCCAGCGTCGTGCCCGGAATGACCCAGCGCATGGTGTGGGCGTAGTCGAGCCGTCCGAATTCGTGCACGCGCCAGATGTTGGCGGCCCAGATCAGCATGAACGATCCGGCGACGAGCGCGATCGAACCGGCGATCAATCCCTTCTCCAGATTGACGACTTTAAAAAGCCGGGTGAGACGGCGATCCTCGGGCATCAAACGCGCATTGACGGCAAAGACCTTCGTGAACACGGCGAAGAGAATGGATTGATAGCCGCAGAGGATGCACAGGCTGGCGTAGAGCAGCGTGTGCGCGTCGAAGTTCAAGCCGAACAAGGCGAACCCCGGCAATGCCAGCCCGTAGCCGGCGAGTCCGATCAGTATCAACAGGAGGCCGGGAATGAGGAAAAGCCAGCGCGGGCTGTAGACCAGAAGGAAGCGGAGCGTCCGCCACCCGTCGCGGAAAGTGTTGAGATGCGGCCGATGCGAGGACCGTCCGTCGGGATGAAGACTGATCGGCACTTCGGCGATCCTGGCGCCGAAGAGGCTCGACTTGATGACCATCTCGGTGGCGAACTCCATGCCCGTGCAACGTTGGTCGAGCCGTTCATAATGCTTCTTCGTGAAGCCTCGCAAACCGCAGTAGACGTCATGAACCGGAGCGTGAAACCACCGGCGCACCATCAGCGAGAGCATGGGGTTGCCGAGCCAGCGATGGAGAAACGGCATGGCGCCCGGCAGCACCGTTCCGCCGCCTGAAGGCAGCCGGCAACCCAGAACCAAGTCGTGGCTGTCGCGCAGCTTTTCGACGAAACGCGGGATCTCCAGGAAGTCGTAGCTGTCGTCGGAGTCGCCCATGATCACATAGTCGCCTGCCGCCGCCGCGATTCCCCCCATGAGCGCATGGCCGTAACCTCTCTGGCGCACGGCCACGACCGAAGCGCCGAGCCGCGTGGCGATCTCCTGAGAGCCGTCCGTGCTGCCGTTGTCGGCGACGATGATCTCGCCCGCGATGGCGTTATCGCGCAAGGCTCGTCGGGCCCTCTCGATGCAGACGGCGAGAGTGTCCGCCTCGTTCAGGCAGGGCATAACGACGCTGACTTCCACCCTGTCAGCGTTTCCCATGACTCAACCCGGAGATTTCGGTTGATTCGAAAAACCGTTGGAGTGGCGCGCATCTCCGCCCGCCGCCGTGCGGCGGCGGGCAAGCGGCGCACTTACGGGAACATGGACTGGTTCGGGTCGAAGCCATGTTCCTGCGGCGAGTCGTCTTGCCGCCGTACACGAGCCGGTTCAATATCTGACCTCCACCGATGTCGTCTCCCAAACCGTCCTGTTCGCCGCCGAGATGCAGCGATATTTTTGCACGCCCTCACCGCGCGGGTAACCGGCTTCTCCGTCTCGGAGCGTGTATGAGCCTTCGCTCGTCAGTCCCATGGCGAAGGCGTCCTCGTCTTTCCGCGCCAGGCGGACCTTTCCGGACGTGACTGCGTATTGAATCTCAAAAGACTCGCCGCTTCTGATAACGGGCGGCTTTGCATGACAGCGAGTGAAGACGAGCGTCGTCGGATCCACGGTCGGAGTCGGCGTCGCGGCTGGTTCGGCGACGGGAGTGGTCGTCGGCGCGGAAGGCGCGGGCGGTTGTGAGCCGGTTGGACCGACGTGCGTCGGGATTTCGCAATCGCAATCGCATCCGACGGCGAACAACGACATGATGACGACGAGAGCTGCCGCGAGACGCATACAATCAACTCCTTTTGACGGCTGATTATAGCCCAAGGGCGGTTGAAGTCGCGCGGGACAGCGCCATGGTCGCGGCCTTCCTTGTTACAATCCAGCGCGAGCGCTTCACAGCCGGACTGTTTAACCGCTCGGATTTACTTGATGATGACGCGAAATCATGAGCCCTCGTCGAGGATGATCGCGGGCCGGAGATTGACGTTTCTCGCCGCCGTCTCGCTGATGATCGTTCAGGCGGCGCTGTTGGCCGACACGGCGCTCGACAAATCCGATACCGCCGACGAACCAATCCATCTTGCCGCCGCGGGATCTCTGTGGGCGCATGGGGACTTCAAGTTCAACCGCGAAGCGCCGGTTTTGCCCAAGTGGGGTTTCGCTCTGGCGATGCGCCTGATCGAGCCGGATCTCGATGACATTCCTCGGAGTCGCGAGCTCGCGCTGGACCACGTTCTCTGGTCGCGTTCGCCGGAGCGGATCAAGGCCATGCTGCTCGCCGCCCGAGGCGTGACCATCGCCGTGACCGTGCTGGCCGGCTTGCTGATGCATTTCATGGGCCTGCGTTTTGGCCGTGCATCAGGCGTCATCGCGCATCTTCTCTGGTGCTTTTCGCCGAACGTTCTGGCGTTCGGCTCGCTGGCAGCGCTTGATGCCTGGGTTGCCGGCATGCTCGTGCTTGGTCTGTGGCTCGTCGCGCGCTACGTGGAGGCGCCGGGCGTCCTGCGCGCGGCGTGGGTCGGCGTTGCCATGGGTCTGGCGGCCGCGTGCAAGGTGACGGCGCTTGGCGCCGTTCCCGTCGCGGCGGTCGTCATCTATATCGCCGCGAGGGCGCGCGGTTTTCGTTTCGGCCGTGTTGTTTTCGTCGAAGCGTGCTTTCTGCTCGGCGTGCCGCTCGCTCTTTTCACGGCATACGGCTTCAGATCGGACGTCGTCGACCTCTCGCCCCTCGCGTCCATATGGGGCGATGCGATGCGGACACGAACGCCGCCGCTGCCGTTCGCCGGCTGGATCGAGGGCCTGATTCAGCAATGGAGTCACGGCGTCGTCGGCCATCGGAGCTATCTCTTCGGCGAGACACGAACCACGGGGTGGTGGTGGTTCTTCCTGGCCGCTCTCGCGCTCAAGACCACGGTGGGCGTCCAGTTGCTCGCGTGCTTGTTCCTGGCCTCCTGCTTGCGGCGGCGGCCTCGCGGGCTCTCGCTTCTCGTGGATGCCGGCTTTCTGGCCTATCCCGTCGTGTTGATCGCTGTCATGAGCGCCGGCCATGCCCAGAACGGCATTCGTTACATTCTGCCGGCGTTCCCGTTCGGCATGATCTGGGCGGCGCGCCAGTGGTCGTTTCTGCGGGAAGGCCTGGGGCGGCGAGCGATCTGGCTTGGTGGCGGCGCTCTGCTGGCCTCCGTCGTCTCCTGTCTGTCCATTCATCCGCATCACCTGATGTTCTTCAACGCCTGGGCGGGCGGTCCCGAGGGCGGCCCGCGATACCTGATCGTCGGGGATGACTGGGCGCAGGATCAGAAGCGGCTCGGTGAATGGCAGAAAAAGAGCGGCCAGCCCGTTATCTATTACACGGCGATCACGCCACATCCCGAGATCTGGGGCATTCGCCACTGGCCGCCGCCTTGCTCGTCATTTCCCGAGCATCCCGGGGACGTTCGTCCCCGTCGTTGGATCTACGCCCTGCACGCGATCGAAGTTCATCGTCCGCGACGGATCGCGCCCGGCTGCCTCGACTGGCTGACCGTCGAACCTCCCGACGAACGCATCGGATATTCGATCTATATCTACATCGTACGCAAGGATCGCCTCGATCGTCTGCGCGCCAACCGCTTCACCGATCGGCCTTTCTGGCGCAGCGGACCACCTCGGATCTCCGAGCCTTGAATACGGCAACGGTTCTCCAATCAAAACGCAAAGGCGACCGATCCGTCATCGCTCGCGACTCATGGCGAGCGTCTCCGTCAGGGCCTTTGCCAGGAGCATGACCGCGCGCCCGTGTATCCCGGGCGCCTCGCTTTCGCGCGGCCCGGCGACGTTGAGCACGGCGATATCGTTCGTCGCCAGCCATTCGGCGATGACGCGCGGCGAGGGCGTTTCACGCAGATCAAGAATCAACAGCGGACGCGAATATCGCCGCGCGAGACGGGCCGTGAGCGCCGTGCCTCCTTGAGGCCGACCCCAGCCGAGTATCAACGTTCCGTCGGAGTCGCGTATGTTCCATTCGGTTCGCTCCGGGTAGGCGGCATTCGTCGTTTCGCGTAACGGATAACGTGGCGGGATTCGGCCATCCTCGGCGCGGCGGCCTCGCGGACACCAGCCTCCACAAGGGATGCCGGCCGATAGCGCCGCATCAAGGGCGGCGCGATCGACGCCGGTCTGTCCGCCGGAAACAATGCGCTTGAACGGCATGTGGCATTTTGGCATGTCGCGTGTAACGGTGGAATCGATCGGCCGGGCGCCCGCTGGACAGGCACGGACAAATCGTTTATCGAGAGAGAGTTGTCGATCGCTGGTCCTGTCGTCGGCTTCCTCCTGATCGATTGACGGCAGGCTTTTCGAGCGGCGTCAGGCATGTGCCGGTTGCGCCCTTGGGGTGCATTGAGTATTCTCTCGCCGCGGCGATGGAGCCATGATTCGGCGCCATGAGGGAGATCAATGCCACGCAGCTCGAGTGGCTCGCATAGTCGGGATATCGACGCGCACCTATCGCAGGCGCATGAGCCGTTCATGCGCCTCGCTCTCGATCAAGCCCGGAACGCCCTTCATTTGGGCGAAGTGCCCGTGGGAGCGGTGGTCGTCATCGGCCGGGAAGTCGTCGCCACGGGATTCAATCAACCGATTCACAACCTCGACCCGACAGCCCATGCGGAAATCGTGGCGTTGCGACGCGCGGCCAAGACGATCGGCAATTACCGACTGGCGGGCGCCACCTTGTATGTCACGGCGGAGCCGTGTTTAATGTGCGTTGGATCGATGCTTCAAGCTCGCGTCTCGACCCTCGTTTTCGGCGTACGCGAGCCGAAGTTTGGCGCCGTCCGATCGATTTTGAACGTCGACGAGCTACGCGCCAATCATCACTTCGAGATCGTCGAAGGCGTGCTCGAGGCCGAGTGCCGCAAGGCTCTTCAGGATTTCTTCAAATTCAAGCGTGAAGAAACCTGAAGGGTTCGGCGCGGAAGCGATCTCTTGATCGTTTTCACGGCGCTGTTTTTGTTTCGTGAGTTGGAGAAGGTTGTGGCGTATTTACCGATGAGAAGGAGTGAACGGATGAAAAAAACGATGGCCGTTGTCGTGATGTTGTTTCTAGCGTGTTTCGTGATCGAAGCGACCGTTGATGCGGGCGAGGACTGCAAGAAAGGCGAGAAGGTCGTCGCTCAGAACGTTGATTCGGCCCAGCCCGTGACTGATGCGGCCACTGACGAAAGTACGGCGGCGCCAGCAAAGGC
>JAFGSN010000191.1 GCA_016934575.1 Vicinamibacteria bacterium | reverse complement strand
TCTTGCCTGGAGTGTGGTGAGAAGTCGCTACGATCAAGGCGACTCGAAGGATGGATCCGGATCCGATAACGTATGTAAGAGATGTCCAACCGCAAGCGGCCAAAATGAATCAGACCGCGGCCTCGCCGAACGCTCGACTTTCATTCCGCACGGCGTCCCCCAGAGCTTCGAGACGGAAACGACTCAGGCCCACGCGGAAAATCTCGCCATAGTGGAGCATGACAGGGCTGGAGATTCTGCGCTGCTGCGCGAACTCACCTACGAATGTCCCGTTCGTGCTGCCAAGGTCCTCGATCCACCACGCGCCGTCGCGCCACAAAAGACGCGCGTGTTTTCTGGAGGTCTCGGGATCGTCCGGCAGAGACACCAAGCACTTGTCGTGACGGCCAAACGTCGCCTCGGGCGGCTCGCCGAACGCCTCGATCGCCATGACCTCGCCGTCCAACGGTCCATTCATACGGCACAATATTGCTTTCAAGCGTCTTCCCCCCAAGCCGATTACTCGAAAACGATGACGTCTTCCTTGACCGTCATGGACACGTTTCCCGGCGCAAGCTTTCCGGAAAAAACCGCGTCGACCAGCGGCTGGACGATCATCCGGTCGACCGCGCGCTCGAGCGGACGCGCCCCCATGCGAGGATCGTAGTGCTGCGTCAAGATCAGCTCCTTGGCTGCCTCATCCACCACAACGGCGATTTGTTGCGCGCTCTGGAAAGCGGCCATCTTATCGGCCAGGATCTGCTCCAGGATTCCGGAAAGCTCCTTCCGGCCGAGTGATCGGAAGCGGACGACCTCGCTGATGCGGTTGACCAGCTCAGGCCTCAGGAACTCCGCGGCGACGGCTCGCAAGTCGGCCTTCGCTTCCCCGGCAAAACCGATTCTGTCCTCGCCCAAGTTGGACGTCAGGATAAATACGGCGTTCGAACAGTCCACGACACGCCCCATGTTGTCGGTCACTCGCCCGTCATCGAACACCGAGAGGAACAGGTTGAACACATCCGGATGCGCCTTCTCGATCTCGTCGAGCAACACCACGCAATAGGGGCGCCGCCGCAGCGCCTCGGTGAAGTCGCCCCCCTGCTCGCTGCCGGCATACCCGCGCGAAGAGCCGACGAGCTGCGTAATCCGTTCCTTCTGTTGATACTGACTCATATCGAAGCGCACGAGCGCCTCCTCCGCGTCGAAGAGAAAGCGCGCCAGCTCCTTGGCCAGTTTCGTCTTGCCGACGCCCGAGGGGCCCATGAACAGAAACACGCCCACTGGACGGTTCGCAGCCTTCAAGCCGGCAAGCGCCGCGCGCAGGCAACGACTCACGGCCGTGACGGCCTCCGGCTGCCCAATGACACGTTGGCCCAGCGTCTGTTCCATGCGCGCGTAACGCTCCTGATCGCCGGCTGTCATCCGCCCGGCAGGAATGCCGGTCCATTCGGACACGACAACCGCAACGTCCTCGGCCGTCACTCGCGCCCGGTCCCTGACGACGGCGCGCGCGCAGGCGATGTCAATCGCGTCGATCGCCTTGTCCGGCTGGCGCCGGTCTTTCACGTACTTGTCCGTGAGCGCCACCGCCGCCCGGAGCGCCTCCGCCTGGACCGAAACGCGCCGCCCCTTTGCCGCTTGCTTCTCGGCGATTCGCGTCGCGACCTTTTGCAGCACAGCGAGCGTCGCTTCAGGCGCCAGCTCCTTGATCTCAACAGGCGAGAAGCGGCGTTCGAGCGCCGCGTCTTTTCGTATGTAACGCGCGTACTCGTCCTGGGTCGTCGCGCCGATGCAGGAAAAGTCGCCCCTGGCGAGAGACGGTTTGAAGATCTGCGCAGCGTCATTGCTCGACGATCCGCCGGCGCCGACGAGAGTGTGTATTTCGTCGATGAACAATATGATGTCCTTGGACGACGTCGCCTCTTCCACTATTGTTTTAATACGCTCTTCGAACTGGCCGCGCAGGCTCGTGCCGGCCGTCAATGTGGCCAGATCGAGTTCGATGATCCGTTTTCCCCGGAGCAAGGCCGGCACGCGACCGTTGGCTATTCGCCAGGCCAGTCCTTCCACGACGGCCGTCTTGCCGACGCCGGCTTCGCCGAGAAGCATGGGGTTGGATTTCTGCGTCCTGGCAAGAATGGTGAGCATCATATTGATCTCGTCGTCTCGGCCGATCGAGTCGTTCAAGTCGCCAAGACGCGCCCTTCTCGTCAAATCGCGACCCATTTTGTCGAGCGTCGGCGTGGGTAAGCTGACGGGTGTGCCTTCCGCGGGAACGATGGGAGGACCGTGGGTGGCGGGAACGTTGGTAGCAGGGGATGAAACTGCCGTTTCGCAGCTATCAAGCGAACCGAGCCTGGTTTCATCGCTTGGCTTTTCAGGCTCTGTCACGGGAACACCGCGGAGGGCTGACATCAGCGTCGATTCGTCGAAACCGAGCGAATGCAGGTAGCGTATGGGAAGGCTCTGTCCTTCTACGATCATTGCCAGCAGAAGATCCTCATCCGCCGGAGATGAGGCCATCCGAATGATCGATTGCAGGCGGGGGGTGGGCCTGGCCTCGAAAGCGCCCGCGCCCTTCCCCTTGCCTGTTTCACGACGGACGGTCGAGAGAATATCGAGAGGACTGAGGGAGAGGGCGCTCATCAAAGCTTCGGCCCTGCCGCCTCGCTTTTCGAGCAGACAAGTGAAGAGATGCTCGACGCCCAAGTAGGCATGGTCCTGTCTTCGGGCCTCTTCGGTCAGAGCTTTCCAGCGTTCTTCGTCGTGCATTCTAGTTTTACCACCCGGCGACTGAAGCCAGTATCTTGCTCAGCATCCACACAACACCGAAAACCAGCGAGCCCAGTATCAACAAGGCGGCGACGTTGAACTTGGGATTTGCAGGCGCTTCCATCCGTTGGTTTATTGCCAGCGCTTCTTCGATTCGTCCCAGTTCCCTGAGGATTTCTCCTTTCCGTCGCATGTAATCCTTGGTCAGGATTGTCTTTTTCTCGATGGCTTTGTCGAGGGCGTGGATCGCCTCTTCGTGTCTGTCCAGACTGCAAAGGCACTCGGCTTTTTGAGACCAGGCGCCTGCATCTTCGGGGCTCAGATCAAGAGCGCGTTCTATGGCAGCCAACGAATCGGCATCTCCCCAGCAAATTCCACGCAGCCTCGCGCCCATAAGCCGCCAGGCTTCCGCGTTGTCACGGTCTATGGCGATGGCGCGTTCAAGCGCTCTGATGCTTGCGAAGGAGTCGCTTCTTTTCCAAAAAGCGTCATGCGATTCTTGCATCCAGTAAGCGAAATCCGTGGAATCCCGATAAAAATCCCCGTCAAGCAGTTTCATCATCTTGGAGACATTAGGATTGTCTGGATTGAGGGACAGAGCCCGCGCGAACGACGTTCGTGCGGCGTCGTAACGCCCAAGATTAGCGAGGGCCGATCCCTTGGCCGCCCATGCGTCCGAGTTTCCGGCATCCACCTCCAGGGCTCTGTCGAAACTGCCGACAGCCTCTTCGTAGAAACCTTGTCGGCACAAATCCAAACCACGGGCGAGCACGATGGAAAAGTCGTTCGCGTCGATCTCGCATGCACGCGCGAGAGCCTTGCTTGCTTCTTTGTGATAACCCAACTGGGCGAAGGCTCGCGCCTTGCATAGCCAGGCGTAGGCATAATCGGGCGCCATGTCGAGAATGCGGCTGAAGAGAGTCACGAGGCCCCTTTTCTCTTCATTACTCGAAAGGTACTTTTGGTGGAGAGCCAGCTTGTTGTTGCCCATGATCAACATGGCTTGTACGTTCTTTTCGTCCAGCTCCAGCGCCTTTTCGCACGTTCTTATCGCCTCGTCGTATTTTCCGAGAAGACTGAGCGAATAGGCTTCAAGCACCAATTCACGCTCGGTTTGCGCCGAATCGCCGGTTGTCGGAACCGCCGGTTGCCCGGTCAGCGAGTAGAAACAGGCGGAAAGCTCGCCGACCACGTAGTCCCAGCTATCGGGCCGTCTGGAAGCCTCTTTATCCAGGCACCGAAGAATGAGATCTCCAAGCTCCCGCGGAAGCGTCGGGCTTAATCGAGTCGGGTCGGTGGGACGAACGTTTGCGTGGGCGTTTTTCCACTGCTCGACGCTTTCGGCCTGGAATAGTCTATGCGCGGTCAGCATTTCGAATAGGATGCATCCGAAAGCGTAAATGTCGGTCAGCGGGGTGATCTCGCCATGCGCCCATTGTTCGGGCGCCATATAGGCTGGCGTTCCTGCGTCGCTCTGTCGTGCGTGAGCAAGCCCGAAATCAGTGATGCGCGGACGGCCCAGGAAATCAACGAGGATATTGGCGGGCTTGAGGTCACGGTGTACGAGGCCAGGCGCCTTGCGGGCGACGTATGACATCGCCTGGGCGACCTGCAAGGCCATCTCCACCGCAATGGAAACGGTCAGCTTGGGATGGCCAAGCCAGGATCTGAGATCCGATCCCATGCCTTCACGGCCCCGGACGAATTCGGTGACGACGTAAGGAAGCGATGAATAGACATGAACGATCGATGCGTGGACGATCGAAGGGTGTTTACCGAGCATGACCCATGTCGACGCTTCGTCGATGAAAAGCCTTCGCCTTTCCACATCGCCAGAAAAACGTTCCTGCAGTGTTTTAAGCGCCACCGTATGTGTTGACTCGGCGTCGAAACAAGCGTATACAACGCCCATCGAACCGCGGTAGATCGCCAGAACCTCGTAACGCTCGCCGATACGATCGCCGATCTTGTGTCGTTCCGTTGCTAATGCCGGAGTCGGCTGCCCGGGACGCGGCGAGAGAGTCGAAGGATCGGCCTCCACTGCCACGCGCGTTCCGTCAAGGGAGCCAAACGATCGATATGCCTCGCCTGCAAGCCGCGTACTATCCCTGGATTCGCGTCCCTCGCGATCCGTTCGCTTTTGTGCCGGCGGAGCGACTCCGCGGTCTGCCGTTGACGGCCGCTCCTGTTTGGCGCGGTCCTCTGCTGCGCGCGTCCCGTCAAAGGAGACGGGCGGCCGATACGCCGCGCCCGCAAGCCGTGTGCTCTCCCCGGACTCTTGTTCGTTGCGATCAGCTCGGTCTTGAGCCGGCGAAGCGACTCCGCGGTCTGCGGCCTTTGCAGATGGCGGCTCTTGCTGCTTGGCGCGATCGTCTGCGAGGATATCGTTGCAGGCAGCGACGCACTCGTTGCAGATGAAAACGTTCGGGCCGGCGATCAGCTTCCGGACCTCGTGCTGGTCCTTATCGCAGAAGGCACAACGCAGGAAATCTCCGACTCTGTCCTTGCCTTTGTCCTTTCGCTCCGCCTGGTCATCCGAAAGCGCCTTGGTTTCCTGAGTCGCCGGCGACGAAGACGGATAGCTGCGCCTTTCCTTGCCGCGGTCCCCTGTGAGAATACCTTCGCAGGCCTCGGCGCACTCGTTGCAGATGTGAACGCCCGGGCCGGCGATCAGCCTCCGGACGTTGTTCGCGTCCTTGTAGCAAAAGTCGCAGCGCGGGACCTCACTGTCTCCACCCTTTCTCATGGACACCGAAAACCCATAAACGAGCCGAAGCGGTCCGCCGTCCGCGCGGCGCCAACATGACCCCGCGATCCGCTCATTAGTCTAGACCATGACAACCCTCCATGCTTTTCAGGCCGGC
>JAFGSN010000190.1 GCA_016934575.1 Vicinamibacteria bacterium | reverse complement strand
GCGACCACCCGCGAGCGATGCTCCGGACAAAGCTCCGGATCCGCCGTCGACCACGAAGCCGAAAACAGAAGCTTCGCGGGCGTCTATCGACCGCACGGCGCCAACGCCTGCCCGACCCAACAGCTCCGGTTCATTCAGCCTCGTACGCCAGTTCGGTCTGGGCGTCCGTCGCATCGTCATCGATCCCGGTCACGGCGGCCACGATCCGGGAACCGTCGGTCGTTCAGGCTTGCAGGAGAAGGATCTGGTCCTCGACGTCTCACTGCGAGTCGCGCGACTGGTCCGCGAGCGTTTAGGAGTCGACGTCGTGATGACGCGCTCGACCGACGTTTTCGTGCCGCTCGAGGAGCGCACCGCCATCGCCAACGCCCGCGAGGCGGACCTGTTCCTCTCGATCCACGCCAACAGCAGCCGCAGCCGGCAAGCTCGCGGAATCGAGACTTACTATCTGAACTTCGCCGTCGACGCTCATGCCGAGGAAGTCGCGGCGCGCGAGAACGCCATTTCGCCGGCGACCGTCAAAGACCTCTCGGCGCTCGTCAAGGCCATCACTCAGAACAGCAAGATCCAGGAAAGCCGGGATTTCGCATCGAGCGTGCAGCGGGGCATGATCCAGCAACTGCGTTCGGAAAACCTGCGTATTCCCGACCGCGGCGTTCGGCGCGCGCCGTTCTACGTGCTTCTCGGCGCTCGGATGCCGAGCATTCTGGTCGAGATCGCCTTTGTCAGCAATGACGTCGAGGAGCGCCTGCTGAAGACCTCCCGCTACCGCAACGAGATCGCCCTGGGCATACTTGAAGGCGTGGCCACCTACATCGAAGCGTTGAACGGCAGTCGCGCTCCGCGTTTGACGTACAGCGCCGACCGTCCTAAAGTCGCGGGCCTGGAGGCGCGCCGCTGATTCTTAACGTCACCGAACCAGTCACGTGGATTCACGTCGAGCGTCCGACGCTGGACCTTATCGGCATCGTGCTCTCCTCCCTTTTCATCACGATCATCTTCGCGATCGGCGCCGTGCTCGCTGGAACCGTGGCCGCCTGGATTCTCATTCGCCGGCGCAAACGCGATGATCAGACTCCTGGATCTCACCTGGTGTTTCTGCGCCTCTCGTCCCGAGATGATTGCGCGCCGGACACTTCAATCGGCGAAAGAATGGCGGATCATTCAATCTGATGAATGAACGGAAACGACAGCATGCATCCCGCTCACGCTGTTCATGACTCTGCCTGGAAGCCGCTTGCCTGCTCCCGTGCGAACGCTGCGGGCGGAAACAAGCTCCGCCCCGACGTTTTTTCGAATCAGCCGAGATAACTGATTTGAGCCGGGATGTCGCCGTTCGGCGCCGAGCATGATGAGCCCTGACATGACCTCGGCGCATTCGCGCTTATCACGCGCTTCAGCCGTCCTCGCCGTCGTTCTTGGATCCGCCCTCTTCCTTTGTATGCTCACGCGCGTGCATCGTGAACACGCGATCGACGGCGTCTACTTTCATCCCTGGACTTCGGATCATATGATGCAGGTCGTTAGCATCGTCGACGTACGAGACGAGCCCTTGAAGTCGCTCTGGTATCTTCACATCCAACCGCCGCTTCTCGAAGCGCTACGAACGGCGTCGGCCATGCTCCACCGTCACAGTGCGTATCCCGAAATCCTGCGCCAAGTGGATCGCGATCTGCTCGTGCTCTGGGGCGCCTGCTACGCGATCCTCATCGGCGCAATCTGCGCGTGGCTCGTCCGCCTGACTCGACCGATTTACGCTTTGACCTGCGCCTTTCTTCTTGGCGCGCTCCACCCCGCGTTCATCTTTTATGCTACTTATCTGGACGGCACCATCCTGAGCGCCCTGCTGATGACCTGGTTCAGCTTCGAGCTCTGGAACGCGCGGGACGGCCGCGGCGCTCCCTCGCGCCTGATCGCCGCGGTCATTCTCTTGTTTCTCACGCGATCCATCTTTCAACTCCCGTTTCTCGCTGTTGTCACGACCGCCTTGGCGCTCCGCGGATGGTCTCGACGGCGTTTGATTGTCTTCGTCAGTGTCGCGGGCGTTCTCATGTGCGCCTATCTCTACAAGCAATACCGGCTCTTCGGCGTCGCCGTCACGTCGACGTTCGCCGGTTATAACGGTTGCCGCTCAATCGACGCGCCCTGCGACTGGAGCATGCGGGATCGAGCGCAACGGCTCCCCCCCCTGCCCGATCCCAGCCGCGCTCTCGCTCTGCGACGAATGCGGAAACCTAATGGCGAGTACAACTTCAACCAAATCGCCTATCTGCGCATCTCCTTCGCTCAGATGGATCAATACTTCCGACACTTTCGCCGGAAACCTTTCCGCGAGACGGTCTCCGCTTATGCGCGCAACCTCCATCTCTATCTCATGCCATCGAGCCATTACGCGCGCGTCGTGGAGACGGAGCACGAGCTCGTAAAAAGACTCGTCTGGCGAGCGCCTTACGATCGGCTCTTCTCGGGCGTCCCTCTTTCATTGCTCGTCGCCGGAGCCGGCCTCTACTGGTTCATCCATGCGCCCGGCTCCCGGGAACGCAAGCGGCTTATCGGCCTGACGCTTCCATGCCTCTACGTTCTGCTTGTCTCGGTCGTCTTCGAGGGCGGCGAGAACATGCGCTTCAAATTCTTTATCGAGCCCGTCCTCGTCGTTCTCCTGGCGAGCACAGCGTACGATCTTGCGAGACGCTTCGCTTCCCGGATTTCTCTGCGACAACCGCCGGCGCCCGCGACGCCGTCTCATGAGTCACGCAAACACTCGGTATCGGCCAGGCGCAGGACTCGGCTTCAAGGCAGTTGTACTTTGCATGGGCGCTAGCCAAGCATTCAGGCCGAGCGTCCCGCCAACATACAGGCACGTGCTTTCGCAGGGAGCACACAGCGGATTGGATTGCTCGGTCCGCCGGCATGCAAGGGCTGGCCGATTCACTCGTCAAACCGTCCCGGTCGGACACGCAGAAACATACACTGCGGTTCAGGGCCGCGCCATTTGCCGCGCCCACCCTTCCGTGAATCCCAGACTCTTCCGGTGTTCAGCTATGAACGTACGCAACTCGCGTAGTTCAGCATCAACCTCATCCTGCTGTACCAGACCGACCAATACATTTCTGCTATTCCTATAAATCCTTTTTAAGGTAAATCATATCAACAAGTTGTATGTCGCCCTCGAAGATAGGGTGGTCGTAGTTGTCTGTAAAATAATTCTTGACTCGATATGACTTTTCGAATCCACAACTTTCATAAAACGACAGGATTGTCGGCGTTTCGCCTGTCCCGACAAGCATTATTTTGTAGTCTTTTTTGTAGAAATCAACAATGAAATTTATCAATGCTCTACCGTACCCTTTGCCTTGATATTTCTCGTATGTCGCTATGTTTTTCAACTCGCAGGTTTCGCTATT
>JAFGSN010000189.1 GCA_016934575.1 Vicinamibacteria bacterium | reverse complement strand
GATGCGCCCGAACCGTCCCGCAGTGTCCGTTGCCGTCAGGCGGATTTCGTGCTGTCCGTTGAGGAGCAGGGTTGGATCCAACACGCCCAGGGCAGACTCGGTGACCAGGTCGCTGCCCGAGGCGATCCGGCTCCAAACCGATTCACCCCGAGCTCTGCGCTCAAGAGTCCAGAAAAGCAGCGTGTCGCTGGCCACGGATCCGATCACGTTGCTCGGGCTGGTGACGGTCGCTCCATCCTCTGGATGCAGGATCTGCACCGCGGGTGGATCGCCCACTGGATCGGTGCCCTTGACCGTGACGATCAGTTCGTCCCAAGCTGCGTGCTCGGAGTCGGATGCTGTGAGGCGCAGGAGATACTGGCCGGGCTGAGGGAATGTAACCATGGTCTGAGCGTGGTCAGGTGCGGCAAAGATGACAGGAACGGCACCGTTCTCAAGGGACCAGGCGAAGCTCAGTGTGGAGCCGGTCGGGAGGCCGTCGTCTGTGGCATTGCCGGTGAGGGTCGCACTGGACGTGGGCCACGTAAGCGTCTGATCCGGTCCGGCATCTACCGTCGGGGCCAGGTTGCCCTGCTCGACCGTGACGGCAATCTCGTCCCAGCTCATGGCCCAGGTGTCGCTGGCCGTGAGGCGCAGCACGTACACGCCTGATTGCGCGAATGCCACGCGAGTGGCAAGGGAGTTGGGCGCTTCGATGAACGCGCTGCCTGCGGGCCCGCCGGTTTGGGTCCAAAGGACCTCGGTACTTGCTCCGGGAACGCCGTCATCGGTCACAACGCCCTGGAGAGTCACGCAATCCGTGGGCGGTCGCGTGATCGTCAGATCCGGGCCGGCCTGAACCATGGGCGGCTCGTTGGGAAGCGTGACGGTCACCCGGACGGAATCGCTCACGGCGTACTCGCTGTCGTCGGCGACCAGCACGAAGAAGTACGATCCGGGGGACTCGAACGCGACCGTCGTGTCCTCCGAATTCGGATCGGAGATCACAACAGGGCCGTCTTGTCCTCCCACATGACGCCATTCCAACTGGACCGTCACGCCCTCGGGGAGACCGTCATCGCTGACCGTTCCATCCAGGATTGCTGTAGCCTCGGGTAAAGCGAGGATACGGTCCGGGCCCGCGTTGACCAGAGGCGGTCTGTTGACCAGAGGCGCCGTGATCTCGATCTGGACCTGGTCGGTCTCGGTGAGCTCGGTATCGCTCGCGGAAAGCTCGAGGACGTAGACGCCCGGCTCGCTGAAGGTGGCGGCGGTCTGTGGCGCGCTAGGATCGGCAAAGTACACCCGTCCACCGCCGGAGACCTTTGTCCACGCAACGGTCAGCGACGCGCCTGTTGGCAGGCCGTCGTCATCCACGGTTCCCATCAAGAGAACCATGTCACCGGCGTGGCTCTGATCCGCGCCAGCGTCCACCGTGGGAGCGGTGTTCGTCTCGGCCCGCAAAACCTCGACGTCGTCGTTGCCAGTGAGCGCCGAATCGCTCGCCGTCAGGCGCAAGACGTATGTCCCGACCTCGCTGAGCGTGACAGTGGTGTGCGGGGCGCTCGGATCACCAAATGTGGCCGATTCAGGCGCAGGCGCGGCCACTACGCTCCACACGTACGACAGGCTGCCGCCCACAGGAAGTCCGTCGTCTGTGGCCGATCCACGCAAAGTGACGCTGGCTTCCGGCGCCATGATCGCCTGATCCGGTCCGGCGTCGACGACCGGAGGTTGATTCAGATGGACGCTGGAGTCCGCGAAGTTGTTGAATTCGTCACACTCGGAGTAGATGCCCTCCAAGCTGCCGTCATCGTCGGCCACGGCCCATATAGCATCAGTCGATGCGGAGTCGCCGGGCAGCGCCAATGCGACGTCCTCGAAGTCGCCCGGATCCAGGTTCGTGACCGTGTGCACGGTTCCGAGAAGAGCGCCGCTGTTTCGCGGATCGCCGTCGTAGAACGACACTGGCACTCCCGAGCCTGCCCGGGCGGCGCCCCCGTTGCCGATGCGCGCAATGAGAGTAAGGCTCTCGACGGCCTCGACACTCCGGACGCCTGAAGCCGTCAGATCAGGAGACATGAAGGGAGATCCCTGAAGAAGGGCGCTCTGCCGGTATCCCCAGCCTGCCGTCCAACTGGGAATCTCGCGGAAAGGAATCGTAGCGTCGTCGTTGACATTGGTCACGTGATAGCTGTGCTGGTTCCAGATACGCCGCGTTGACACCCATTGGTTCTTCGATTCACCGAAAACCTGGATGCCGATGTATGGCGCGCTCAACTCATCGCCGCCCGCCACAACGATCTCGGTTGCGCCGTCGCCATCAACGTCGACTGCCAGCGGATAGGAGTGACGCTTCCGCCCTGCGACCGGGACCGCCGCCAAGGTCAGCCCGTCTTGGCCCCGGAGAATCCTCAGAGCCTCCTCGTCAGCCACCAAGATCTCGGCAATGCCGTTGCCATCGAAGTCAAAGGCCGACAATCCGAGCATTCCTATTGATTCGGTTATCGGAACGATCCACTTCAAGGCGCCCGACCCGTCCACGACGGCGCAATGCCCATATCCAGCAACGCCGATCTCGAGGATTCCGTCTCCGTCGAAGTCGGCGAGAGCAGGGGGACCGTCGTAGCCGGCAGTTCGTATGAGCTTCGACGGTCCCCATTTCAGAGCTCCGGAGTGCTCGAACATGTAGACGTCCACGCCAAAGACGTAGACGATCTCGGGGTAGGCGTCCGTGTCGAAGTTGCCTACGGCGACGTAGCCTTCGGCTCGAATTCCCGTCTCCCACAAGACAGTTCCGTCCGCCGCGTAGACTGTCCCGCCGGCCACGACTTCCGGAGTCCCGTCGAGGTTGAGATCGGCGACAGCGGAAATGGTCCCAACTCCATAGCTGTCACACGTATGGCTCCAGAGAAGGCTGCCGTCGTGATCGATAGCCGTGCGACCCACGACGACTTCCGGGAGAGGATCGTCATCGAGATTGACGATCATGGGCGTTGGTTTCGGTATTCCGAGAGCCGTCCCGCCAGCGACAGAAGGCGTGATCCACTTCACTGTTCCGTCGTGCTCAAAGGCGATCACGCGAGTCATGCTATCGTGCACGGCGACGATCTCAGGGTAGGGATCCTCGTCGAGGTTGCCGACGGCCACGTCGCCGGAGGGCCGCAGCTCGAGGCTCGCATCAGTGACAGAGAGCAGTTCCGTCCCGTCTCGGCCGTCGATCGCTCTCAATCGTCCGTCGTATGTTGACGAAGGCCGATCGGTCGTCACGAAAACGACGTCGGGTACTCCGTCGAGGTTTAGATCGACCACCGAGGGCGTCATCAGAACGAAGCGCGACTCGGGATCGTTGGGCGAGGACACCCAAGACCACTCGAGGTCCAACTCGAAGGACGTCGAGACTGGTCGATGCGCACAAGTCGCTCCGGTGCGCGCAATGTTGTTGTCTTCAGCGGCCTCGACGACTTCATGGTCGCTGTCGGCGAAGACGTGGATCGGTCGATCGCGGAAATCGAGCGTGCCGGACACGTCGATTTCGATGATCTTCGTTTCGTTGTGCCCAAGCCCGGCAAGCACGACAGATCCAAGGAGACCATCTGTCGCTGCGTCGTAGGAGTCGTCATGGTCTCGGTCTTCAAAGGCGATTACGCGGAAGGGATCAACAATGCGAACCGGACCCTGACTCGCGATTTCCGCGGAGACGGAGCCTGAGACCGTGTTCTGCCGATCCGTGACGACATTGGCAGCAGCATGGCGTACAGCAATGTCTGGCAGGATTCCGCCGGACGTCAAAGCCACGCCTGAATCCAGGACGTTGTTGTTTTCGATCGATTCAAGGACTGCGCCGGCGCCGCTGCCGAATTGGTCCACGGACACCCAAATGCTGTAGGTCGTGACCTCGATGGCGGGCAGGCTGACCGTAACATCCTCGAACCGTCCCGGTGCGATTGATGCCGTAGTCAGTGTGATGCCCAGAGGCCGGCCGCTCCAACGCGGATCCCCATCGTGGAATGACACGCTCACGCCTGCGGGAGCATGGACGGAACCACCGTTGCCCACCCGCGCAGTCAGACGCCATTTGTCGGCGAAAAGCTCGGCTCTCAGGTACGCCGGGACGAGATCGGGAAGCCCAGTCGGGCAACCCGACGTGAGCACGTTCTCTCGGCAACTATTCTGACTATCCCATCTGGGACTCTCCTGCTCCGGGATCGTTCCATCATCGTTGACGTTGGTGACGTGGTAGCTGTGCTGGTTCCAGATCCCTCGGCTGCCCATCCATTCGTAGCCTTGAGTGTTGCCAAAAACGAAGACTCCGGCTTTCGTTCCGGTGGCGCCAACGATAATCTCGGCGCGTCCGTCCGCGTCGACGTCGGCTATCGCTGGAGACTCGAGCCATGAAACAGACGTGTGGGGGGTTTCAAAAAGAATGGCCCCATCGATGCCGCGGAAAACCAGGACCCGTTCCTCATCCGCGTAGACGATCTCAGACTGACCATCGCCATCGAAATCGAAAGCTGAAGGCGCGCTGATACCTGACGTGAAATCATGTGTTTGGGCCGTCCACTTGACCGTTCCGTCATGCTCCAAGACCATGAGATAGTCAACGCCCGCCACCGCAACCTCTGGTCGACCGTCACCATCCACGTCCGCGACTGCGGCCGGCCCGCCTCCTCCTCCCGGAAGGTTCACGGGTCCCCAGAGAGTGGTGAGTCTCCCTGTGGCAAAGTCGGGTTTTACAAGCTGAACGCCTCCACATGCCAGGATGATTTCAGGGAACGGATCATCATCGAAGTCAGCCACGGCGGGCGTGCGATTTGACACGCTGACATCGCGCAGAAGGATCTCTCCCGTCGCGCTGTAGATGGTGTTCCCGGCAACGACATCGGGCGCGCCGTCGAGGTTCACGTCAGCAACGACGGATAAGTATGTTGACGACTGGGTGCACGTGCCGGCCGCGCTGGCGCCCGTCCATAGAAGGCGACCGTCTGCATCCAGAACCTGCCGGCCAGTGATGATCTCAGGCCGTGCATCTCCGACGAGATTCGCGAGAGCAATCGCGCCGACAGTGTATTCGATCGTGTCACTGATCCATTTGGGCGTTCCATCATGCTCGAAGGCGACTAGTTGAGTCCGGCTCTCATGTACTCCAATGATCTCGGGATGGCCATCCAGATCGATGTCGCCCACGGCGAGGTGCGCGATGGCCGCCAGATGGTACATTTCGTCGTCTACGCTGAACTTCTCGGCGCCAGTTCGCCCGTCGAGGACTCGAAGAACGCCGTCGTTAAAGTAGTTACCCAGATATGAGACCATAACGACCTCTGGTGTGCCGTCAAGGTCGAGATCGGCGACCATGGGAGTGGAGAGAACATTCGCCGACGTAGGATTCTGCGCGCCCGTGATCCAACCCCACTCGAGCTGAGTATTGAAGGGCCGCGTGCCTGTCCATGGTTCGCATCGTGGCGCGGAACTGGCGTAGTTGTTCGCCTCCGCGCTCTCATCGATGACGTGCCCGCTGTCCACAAAGGCATAAATCAGGCTGCCGGGGAACAGCACCGACCCGACTACTGGAGCGGTTACCACGGCCGAGCCGCCGGAGAGCAGAGCCTGCGTGAATGGCCCGGCGGTGCCGAGCAGGTTGTCCGAGGTCTCGTAGATCCCGTTGGCGTTTTGATCCTCGAAGAAGGCGATCTCAAAGGAGTCAAGCACGGCGCCGGAGCCGATGTTCGCGATCTGCACGGACAGCTCTCCGGATATTGCGAGCGTTTGGGCATGATAGATCACGCTAGAGGCGTCGACGGAGTGGATTACGAGGTCGGGAAGATCCTGAGGAGGAAGTACCGTGATGCTGACGTCGTCGCTCGCGGAAAGCTCGGAGTCGTCGGCCGACAGACGAAGGACGTAGGTGCCGTCCTGGGTGAAGGTCGCCTGCGTGTCCTCGGCGCCGGGAGTCGCCATGTTAACCGGTGCCGGCCCGCTTACCTGGCTCCAAGTCACGTTGACGACTCCCGATGGCAGCCCGTCGTCTGAGACCGAGCCGTCAAGAGTCACGGTCGCCAATGGCAGCGCAGTCACGTGATCCAATCCGGCATTCACTTGGGGCGGCTGATTGACAGGCTGGGCGGTCACAACAATGTCGTCACTTGCCGATAGCTCATCATCACTCGCTGTAAGTCGCAATCTGTAGGATCCAGAGACTGAAAAGACGGCTGTGGTTACGAGTGATGACGGATCCCAGATCGACGCTTCGGCCGGCCCCGAGACCTGCGACCACTCCGTGGTCAGAGCACTGCCGGAAGGCAAGCCGTCGTCGGTCGCGGCTCCCGCTAGCGTAGTAGTGTTCGTTGGAGGAACGAGATCAACGTCCTCGCCGGCATTGACTTCAGGGGCATGGTTGGCCGGCTTGACGACCACTACAAGCTCGTCGCTTCTGCTGGCGACCGAGTCGTCGGCCGTCAGTCGCAAGACATACGCCCCCGTTTCGTCGAACACGGCCGTTGTGCGTGCTTCGGAAGGATCGTCGAACGCAACTTCGCTCGGGCCCTCAAGCTGAGACCACTTGATCGACAGAGCGGCGGCGGAGGGAAGTCCGTCGTCGCTGGCCGTACCCTGGAGCGGTATCGCTTGTGGTCCCACAAGCGTAACGTCAGTTCCGGCGTCGACCACAGGCGGCGAGTTTAACCAGAATCGCCAAACAGGCGATACGGTCGTAGCGCCGTGTTCGTCGCGTGCCACGACGCTCCAGAAGTAGGTCGCGGCGTCGGACGGCGTGTTCGCCAGGAAGGTCGACTCCGACTGATTCGGGGACACGAGCGGCAAGGCGCCGATCGGGCTCGACAGGGACCAGACGTCGTCGTGACGGCTCCGGCCCTCCTCATCAAAACCCAGCGCTACCACAAGGCGATCACGCGCCGCAGAGTAGCCGGCGGCCGGGAGCACGCGTCCTGCCGGACGGTCGGCGATCGACAGCTTCTGCCACTGGAGCGCTTCTGTAAGCAGCCACGAGTCGTTGAGAGCCCAACGCGCGCCGGTCGTCGCGTTTGCCGCCAGGCCGCCGAACACAACCATTCGCTGTGCCGAAACGTCGAACGCGGCCGCATGTCCGCTGCGCGGCGTGGGAGGCGTTCCGGAAGCCGTTGCCTGCATCCATTGCGCGGCATCGGCTCCGCTGGCGCCTTGCAGAATCCAGGCGTCGTTCTGCGGCGCACCGTTCTGCGAGAATCCGCCGAAGACGATGAGCCGTTTCGTATCGGGATCGAACACGGCGCTCGCGTCGGCGCGCGGTGAAGGCGGAGCGCCTGCCGCCTCGAGCTTGCGCCAGGCCGGAGTCACGACGCCGCTCGCGCCGTCGAGGACCCAGACGTCGTTGAGCTTGGCAGGTCCGTCTTCGCCGCCAAAGACGATGAGACGATTGCCGGCGGCGTCCAGGGCTGCGGCATGGCCTGAGCGCGCAACCGGAGCATCTGGAAGCGCGATCCACTCGGGCGCTCCGCCGAGTCCATTCGCGTTCGTGAGCACCCACGTGTCCGAAAGGGCGCTGTCGCACGCTCCCTGACAACCACCGTGAACGGTGAAACGGTTCGTGACAGGATCGTAGGCCGCCGCTGCGCGATGGCGCGGGCCGGGCCCTGCGCTCGTCGAAAGCAGGGTCCAGCTCGGGGCGCCGGCGTTGCCCGTGGCGTTCTCGAGTACCCACACCTCATCGGTGTCAGCCTCTGATGTGCGCCCACCGAAGACAATCAGGCGGTCGTTCGCATCGTCGTAGGCCGAGGCTGAAGCTCCGCGCGCAAACGGCGCCTGGGTCGCCGGGCAGAGCTTGCGCCAGGCTTGCGATCCGAGCGCGAGCTCCGTGCCGAAGCGAACGTCGTAGCCGACCGCATCCATGTCCGGATCCGATCCTCCGGTCCACGTCAGCATGGGATTGGGATTCACGCCAACAGCGCCGTTGGCCGGGGTGAGCAGCGCTGGAGCAGCCGGCGGCTGGTTCGGGGAATCGTCATTGATGATGGCGATCCGCGCTTCGATGCGGTCCTCCGGACCAGGGGCGGCTCCGTTGATCCAGGCGCCCTCTAAGTTGCCAATCTCGACGGTGAGCTCTCCGTCGGACTCCACGGCCACGTCGCCCACGATCGGAATCGCGATCGTCTTCTCGGTCTCGCCCGGTGCAAAGACGACAGTTCCCGCGCGCGGGATGAAATCGCAGCTCTCGTCCGCGGATCCGCTCTGCGTAACGAAATCGAGTGAGACTGGTGCGTCGCTGGCCCGAGACAACAAAAGCCGGACGATTGCAGCCGTCGTTTGTTCGTGACCTTCGTTCAACGAAGCGCCCTCGGCCGTGAGGTCCGGGAAGGGCGGCGGAGCGACGACGATCGTGACAGTATCGCTGCCCGAAAACTCCGAGTCGCTGGCCGATAGCTTGAGGTCGCAGGCGGCGGGTTTCGTGAACGTCGCCGTGGTCGTGAGCGCGGCCGCGTCGCCGATCGCAACGACGTTGGCGCACTCCGGCGTGACGACGCTCCATGCACTCGTGAGCGCGCCGCCGATCGGCAGGCCGTCGTCCACGATCGTGCCTGCGAGCGTGACGGCGTTTGTCGGCCACACGACCGTCTGATCCGGGCCGGCATCGACGACCGGCGGCGTGTTGTCGGCTATGAGCGTGACGATGGTCTCGTCGGAAGCCTCAAGCTCCGAGTCGCTGGCGGTGAGGCGCAACACGCAGGGCCCGGGCAGGTTGATCGTCGCCGTCGTGACGGGAGAGGAGGGATCGGCAATGAGGACTTTGCCGACGCACTCCTGCGTGGCGACCGTCCACTCGGTTGTGAGCATCCCGCCCGCAGGCAGGCCATCGTCTACCACGGTCCCGGTGAGCGTGACCACGACAGTCGGCCACACAGCCTTCTGGTCCGGCCCTGCGTCGACGACCGGCGGCTCGTTTTCGCCCAGGACGTGCACGACGATCTCGTCGCTGCCCTGCTTTTCCGTGTCGTCGGCCGTCAAGCGCAGAACGTACTCTCCGGCTGCTGAGAACGTCGCGGTCGTGACAGCAGCGCTAGGATCGGCGAAGACGACGGCGCCCGGTCCGCTGACCTTCGACCAGAGAATCGTCAGGGGCGCGCATTCGGGCAATCCGTCGTCGCTGACGACGCCCGAGAGGGTGACTTCGTTCGTGGGCAGCGAGATCGTCTGGTCCGGTCCTGCGTCGACCTCCGGCTGCCGGTTGTCCTGTTCACAGAGAATGCCTGCGATCAGGGCGTAAATCCATCCCAGATCAGCGGAAGACGGGGCGTAGTAGTAGTCGATCGAGGATGAGACGATCCGCCGCAGGTCCGATTCGTCGGCGTGCTGACCCAACCCAATCGCAATAATGCGGACGCCCGCCGCTTTTGCGGCTTCGGCCGGGGCAAAGGGATCGCCGTGGGTGTTCTTGCCGTCCGTGAGCAGAATTACGACCGGCATGACGTCGTCGTCGCGCCCGGTCGCGAGAAGCTCCTGATGCGCCAGCGCAAGGCCGGCTCCGATGTCCGTCGAGCCGCCGGCCTCCAGTCCCTGGATCGCGGCGGCCACCGCATCGCCGTCGTGGGTGAGGGGATGGTCGAGCGAAGCCTGCGTGGAGAACGAGACCAGCCCGATCCGTTCGCGGTCGAGATGCATACTGCTGATGAACCGTCGCGCCGCCCTCTTGGCGTCCTTAAGACTGTCGCCGCGCATCGATCCGGAGCGGTCGATCGCCTGCATGACGTCCATGCCGCGTGTGCAGCTCCAGTCGCGCGATCTGGTAGCCCATGCCACTGCGGCGCGCACGAGCGCCCATCCGTCGCTGCTCAGATGGGCGGCGGCGCCCCGCGCCGGAAAGAGAGCCACGCGCCGTTCAGGAGCGATCCGACCAACCATGCTCGCTCCCGTCTCATACGCAAACACGGCTATCTCGCCCGAGCCGCTCGACGTCTCGGCGACACGGAATGCTTCGCTAGACGGCCGCCCCCAGCCGAAGGATGACGGCTCGAGCGCCACTCGCACATCGCCCTTCAGGCCGGCCGCCAATGGGTGGTTCGAATCCAGGATCCTCATCGTACTCTGGTGCAAGGTCTCGCCGTAGTCGACGTCCCTCTCCGCGCCCGTCAGGGACAGATCGTCGAAGAGCTTCGGCTCGGAAACGATCAGCGGAACTGCGACGTCTCGGAACTGAGGTCGAAGGTCGCCGGGGCGCACGGTCGCCGAGAGGTACACGAAATCCTTGTCCAGTGCATCCACCACCCTGGCCTTCTCGTCCATTCGCACGGTGAGGGCATAGCCGAGGCGCTCGAGAAAGTAGAGCTGCGCGAGGTCGCCCTTGCTCAGCGACGGCGGGCCGACGATGAACAGAGCTTCTTTGGACAACGCCCACTTCACAGACGCATCGAAGAGACGCCATCCGTCCGTGTTCAAGTGAGACGCGGTTTCCTCGCCAAGAAACAGAGCGACTCGTCGTGCCGGGGCGCTCAAGCCGGCCATCTGAGCTCCGCGTTCATATGCGAACAGGGCATAGTCGTCATGACCGGCGCCGGCTCTGGCGACTCGGATGGCGTCCTTTGTCGGCCTGCCGAGGGACAGGCGCGTCTTGGACAATGCGATCCGTGGAACGCCTTGCAGGCTGGCGGCGAGCGCATGATCGCGATCTGCGATCTTGAGTCGATCGTCGCTCGAGCTGAGACGTCCGGCGTGCCGGCTGAGCGCCAGGTCGTCGTACAACTGCGGCTCCCACGTGATGACGGGCAGGCTGGCGTCGCGAAAGGCGCGGTCGACCTCGCTGGAATCAACCGAAGATGAAATCAACACAAGGTCGCGGTCCCCGGCGTCGGCGACGGTCGCGTCGTGATCCGCCATCACCTTGACTTCATAGTGGAGATCTGACAAGCGACGTTGCACCGCCAGGTCGCCGTCTGCGAGTTCTCCATCGCCAACGAGGAGCAGAACGCGCGCCCACACGTCGCTCGGGACGCAAGGCGTCGGAGTCGGTACGGGTGTGGGGGAGGGGGAGGGAGTAGGAGTCGGCGTGGGTTTGGGACAGTCCCGCTTAGGAGCAGCCTCGACGATCCGATCACCGCGTTCCACGGGACGGCGGAGACGCGACGGGATCGCCTGCTTCAAGGACGTGATCGGAACCGCGGATGCTTCGTCCCGAGATCGTTCATGGCCACCATCGGCGGACGACCGTACAGATGAAGGGATACGTGTCGATTCATCGCGCTCGGCTCTCAGGACCGCGATTCGCTCCGCGACGAGTGACGTCTGAAAGACGAAGGCATGTACAAGAACAAGGCTAATCGCTTCTTTGAGCATCGTAAGGCTACCTTTTCGAATGCGAACGTTGAATTATGCTACGTCCATCGACTGCGCGTTCCACGCCTCGACATCAAGCCAGATATGGCTCGATGACCCTTGGCAGAAGTGGTATACGCCGACTCGCGGGTTGTTCCTTGTCGTCCCTCTGCTTTGTGTTCATCCCAACACAGAATGGACTCTATGTCAATGAAAGCCATCTCGGAAAAGGTGATTCTAAGCCGGCGCCGACGGAACTGGACGGGGCGCCTGCTTGAAGGCGCGCAACGCGCGCCAAAGACGCTGGAGTTGGACGAATAACACGCCGGATTCAAATCGAGTACGCACCCGTTATAAAGACGTTCGTCGTGACCGCCGCGAAGGTGGCGGCAGGCGATTCACGAATTCACAGAGATCGGCAAGGATCGTAATCCGGGGACCGTAATCCGGGGACAGCTTACGTATTTGCATTTAGAGGTGATGATCGTAATTCCAGAGGGCGCGCTGTCACGCCCTAACTAACTAGAAAGGATACCGATCTTTTAACCGGCGTTTCCGTTCTCAAGCGCGGCCTATATCCTGAAGGAGCGACGATGGTGACCGCCGCGTTCTTCAGCCAGGTTTTGCGCGACTGGCGATCGTTCTCGGTCCGGGCCGGAGGTCGATACACTCACGCTCGAGTGCATGCCGACGACGCGACCTTCGGCGCGATCCGTTCGCTCAATCATGCCCTGGTCGGGATGGCGGACGTCCGCTTCAATCTCGGCGCCTCACATCACCTCTACGCCTCGGCCTCACAAGGCTTTCGTTCCCCGAACATCGACGACGTCAGCACGCTCGGAGCATTCGACTTCGGTGTCGAGGTTCCAAGCACGGATCTGCGACCCGAGAGATCGCTGACTTTCGAGATCGGATACAAGGCAAGAACGTCGCGCCTGTCTGGAGCGCTGTGCGCATACCATACCGGACTATCGGATTTCATCGAGCGCCTTCCAGGCGAGTACGCGGGTTCCGTATTGTTAGAAGGTCAGAAGGTTTATCGCCGAGCCAACTTCGGTCGCGCCTTCATCAAAGGCGTCGAGGCGCAGATCGCGGGACGGATTTTTTCGCAATTGAGTTTCTCATCCTCATTGACGCGGACCATCGGCGGGCAAGATTCGACCGGTGAGCCGATGCGACGCATACCTCCGCTGCATGGCTCCGCCTCGGTATGCTGGTCCGCGTCTTCCGGTCATGGGTGCGAAGCGATTCTCCTTTTTACCGGCAAGCAAGATCGACTATCTGCGGGTGACATCGACGATCATCGCATCGCTCCCGGAGGGACGCCCGGCTGGAAGGTGTTGAACGTCAGAGGGCGAATCCCTCTTCGTGACAATATCGAGCTCGTCGCGGGACTCGGAAACGTGTTCGATGAGGCATATCGCGTCCACGGTTCCGGCATTGACGGCATGGGGCGCCACGTCTGGACCGCCGTCCATTATCGTTTTTAACGGGAAAAGGCCCGATCGAGTTGCTGGCTCGAACGGTCGCCACGCAGACCAGGACGAAGGTGTTGTGCAAGGACAGGGGCGATCCCTGCCGAGACCGCCGTTGGCGGCGGATGCGGTTCGCGGCGGTGGCGAGCCGGTTAAAGTCGCTCGTGGCATCTTCAATAACGATAGATCGCACCAATAGGCGAGCCCCGCAGCAACTCCGTTGGGCCGATCTCGAAGACCTCCCCGCACCTGAGGAGGGTCATCTCGCAGAGGTCGTCGATGATATCGGCATCCTCGGTGTCGTGCTGACGCGGTCGAGTGTGGACGAAGACCCTGCCCGTGCTCGGGTTCACGCGGCCCCATATCGTCTTGCCTGTCTCGTGCAGCAGAATCCGAATGCGCCCCTGCACGGCGGCTCGAGCAACCTCCTGCAGAACGTTCGTCGCCCGGCCGGCGGGCAGGGCGTGCGCGTACTGCGCCAGGACTTCGGCTTCGGCATTCGCGAGGTGGGCGGCGACCAGGGGCCATGCCGCTTCGCGAACCTCCTCCGACGACATCCGTTCGACGTTTCCTTCAATGCCCTCGCCGAGAACGTAAGGGTAGCGGCTGGCGGCGAGAAAGAGGGGATGGAGATAACCCACGGCCGCCAGCACCAGGGGCGCCCGCTCATCACGCAGTATCGGCCAGAGCGCCCGGTCGATGGCGCGGAAGTACTTGGTGATCTCCTTCTTGCGATCCTCATC
>JAFGSN010000037.1 GCA_016934575.1 Vicinamibacteria bacterium | reverse complement strand
TTTGGAGCCGGCGCTCGGACTTGAACCGAGGACCTGCTGATTACGAATCAGCTGCTCTACCACTGAGCTACGCCGGCGGCGGAATAGACAATTCATTTTAGCAGAGAAGGAATCGCGCCTCAATCCATTCGAGGGATGTCGGCGAAAGAGAATGATGGGATTTCTAAGTATTTCCTTCCCTAATCTCTATGAACCTGCCCTTGTTCCTGTCCCTTGCCTTTGTCGCGATAATCGACGCCATGCAGGAGCCATAGCGCCGCAAATGATCGACCGTGAAGCCGGCGCGCTCGATCATTCCGAAGAGGATCCAATCGAGCGTGCTGTATTCGTCGCGGATATGCTTCTCTGCATCCGCGCGATACTCGACGCCGGTGCGCTCGGGAAAGGATCCCAGCCAGACTTCGATTGACGACGCTTTCACGACCGAGCGCGAGAGCGTCGAGAGTCGCGGCGGTCTCGGCGGCGAAGTCGCGGAAGCCGCCATAGAACCGCGCCGACGAGCGTGCGTTGCGCTGCAAGAAACGCGAACATTGAGACGCCGGTGAGCGCCTCGTTCAAGCGGATGCGTCTCGATCGCGACGAAGCGTACTTCGGACAGCAACCGCTTCTTGCGCCAGCCATGATTCGGCCTCGGCGGATGTTTTGAAGACTCGAACCTCGACCCCCGTCGAGGCGATCTCGGCGTAGGCTTCATACATGCGACTCAACCCGTAAGTGAGACTTCCGGTCGAGACCAGCGCCGTCCGTCCGATCCACGACAACGGTAGATAGCTCTGGGCTATGCGCGAGATACATTCAACGTCCGCGGCCGTGACGCCGGAAGCGTCCGCCTGCTCGAAATCCCAGATGTCGCACGGCGTCGGATCTCCTTCGTAAAAGGACTTGATCTCGTCGAGGATATCCTGGGCTGTCAGTTTCCCCGTACAGGTATGTACAGTGATCCCTTTCCCACGATCGACCGAGCTCCTGATCATGGCGACCTCGCTGTTTATCTGATTATATGTCCTCGTAGCGACGAATCGATCGATTTCGATTCGCGCGCCCGGTTGTGGACGGACGCACTGCTACTGGCGGACAGAGATTCTGAGCGCTTCGACTCGGCGCCCCAGCTCACGACAGCTCGAGAACCGGCGAGCAGGGCTCTTTTCCAGGCAGGTCAGAATGATCTTCTCCAGCTCAAGCGGAAGCGACGGATTGATCGATCGCGGCGGCGGCGGAAGCTCGTCACGATGCCTCAACAGGATTTGCAGCGGATCGGGATGACTGAACGGCAGCGTTAAAGTGAACATCTCGAAGGCGAGAACGCCCAGGGCGTAAACATCCGTGGACGGCGTGACCGTCCGGAAGTCCGTCGCCTGCTCCGGCGCCATGTACGCCGGCGTGCCCGCGATGACGCCGCTGGTCGTGAGCCCCGGGGCGTCTCGGACCTTGGCGATGCCGAAATCCATCACTTTCAGCCTGCCGCCCCGGACGATGAAGCAATTCGAGGGCTTGACGTCACGATGCACGATCCCGAGGTCGTGAGCGGCCTGAAGTCCGGCGCACGCCTGGGCGAGATAATCAAGGCCTTCGGCGAGCGAGAGCGTCCCCGAGTGAAACCGCTCGGACAGACGGCCGCCGATGAGCAGCTCCATCGTGATGTATCGAAAGCCCCGGTAAAGGCCCATCTCGAAAACCCGAACGACGTTCGGGTGTATGAGCTGCCGCGACAGCATCAGCTCCCGCCGCAACCGCGCATCCGTCTCCGGATCGAACACGGCGTGCGTGAGAACCTTGACGGCGACGTCGTCTCCGAGATCGAGATCGACGGCGCGGAAGACCACCGACGTCGCGCCGGCGCCCACCCGCTTCTCGAGTCGATAGCGTCCGCCGACGACCACTCCCTCCCGAAAAGGAGGTTCTTCTTCCGTGTCCCGGTCGACCGCATCCTCTTGCGCGAGCGGCGGGCTTGAAACGACATCTTCCGCGGGCAGCGGCGGAAGATCCGGCAATTCCGGAGGGGGCGGCGCGACGAGGGCATCCAGGCGGCGGCGCGCCTCCAGATCGTCCGGCCGCCGTTCAACAAGCTTGCGCAGGGCCTCGGATGCATTCTCGACGAAGCCGTGCCGCTCGTAGAGTCCGACAAGCTCGAGAAGCGCCGCCTCCTCTTTGTCGTTCTGCGGAGCCGAATGCAGGAACCTCGCCAGGAAATTCTCGAGCGCCAGGCTCGGTTGATTCTTTTCCGACGCCAGGCGTATCGCGAGAACGCATGCTTGTCGATATCGGGGATCGTTGTGCTCGACGTGAACCAGATCCTCCAGCGCGCGCGTGGCCTCCCCCGCCGAGCGGCGAGCGTTCGCCGCTTCAAGATAGTCTCCGGCGCGCTCGTAGGCCTCGGCGGCCGCGCCGTGCTCCCCTCTTTCGGCCGCCGCGGCGGCGACACGTCGCAGATCGTCCTTCATACGCTCGCCTCCGACGTCTCGCTCATCTGGCTTCTAAGCGCTTCGGGATAGCTCGCGAGACGAAGCGCCTCCTCCTGCATGATCAATCCCTCCTGAACGTAGCTCAAGAGCATGGCGTCGAATCCCTGGCTGCCGGAACCCATGCCCGCCGACTGCAACTGCGCTTCGATCTGATGAATCTTGTTCTCGCGAATGAGGTTCGCGATCGCCCAGCTCTGGAGCAGCACTTCGAGCACGGCGATCCGTCCGTCGCCGGTAGCTAGCTTGGCGAGCCGCTGCGCCACCACGCCCCGCAACACGAGCGCCAGAGTGCCCCGCGCCTGATCGCGCGTCTCCTCGGGAATGACGTCCAGGATGCGATCGATTGCCTTGGCCGCCGAGCCCGTGTGCAGCGTGCCAAGAACGAGAATGCCCGTCTCCGCGGCCTGCAGCGCCAGTTGCACGGACTCGAGGTCGCGCATCTCTCCGAGCACGAGCACGTCCGGCGACTCACGCAGCGCCGCCCTCAGTCCGGAGGCGAAGCTGCCGGTATGAGCGCCGACCTCACGATGAGTGACGGCGCTCTTGATCGGTTCGTGAATATACTCGATGGGATCCTCGATCGTGATGATGTGCCGCTCTTCGTTCTCGTTGATTTCCCGCACCATTGCCGCGAGCGTGGTGCTCTTGCCCGCCCCTGTCGGGCCGGTCACGATGACGAGTCCGTTCTCGAGGCGCGCCAGACGGCCGAGCACTTCCGGTAAGCGCAACTCCGCGAGCGTGGGGATCTGGTTCCGGATGACGCGGAAAACCGCTCCGATGCCCCGGTTCTGCATGAAAACGCTCGCCCGGAAACGTCCGACCTCGGGCAACGCATAGATGAAATCCACTTGCTGGTCGCGTTCGAGCGCGCTCCTCTGATCCGGGGTCAGGATCTCGACGATGAATCGCCGAGCTTCGAGCTCGGTCAGAATGCGAAACGGCAGGGCGATGAGGTCGCCGTCGTGGCGGATCATCGGCATGCCGCCCGCGTGGAAATGCAGATCGCTCGCCTGCTGCTCCGCCACCAGCCTGAGAAAGGAATCCAGTCGCGCCATGGTTCTAGGAGCCTGACTCGGAATTCGCGGACGTCTCGGGATGGACGAGCGCCTCTAAGTCCTTCTTGTTCATCGCCCGCGCGTAGGCGTCGTCCGCGGAGATCACGCCGTCGCGCGCCAGACGCAGAAGCTCGTTGTCCATGAGCCGCATGCCCTGTTCGTGGGAAGTCGCGATGAACGACGGTATCTGATAGGTCTTTCCGTTGCGTATGAGGTTCGCCACGGCGTCGTTGTTGAGCAGGACCTCGACGGCGAGCACGCGCCCGCGCGCGTCGATCCTGGGCAGAAGCTGCTGGCACACGACCGCGCGCAGACTGCCCGCCAGCATCGAGCGCACGTGATCTTGCTGTCCCGGAGAATAGACGTTGACGAGCCGGTCGATGACTCCCGCCGCCGACACGGTATGGATGGTGCCGAAAACGAGATGCCCTGTTTCGGCGGCGCTCACGGCAAAACTGATCGTGGGAAGATCGCGTAGCTCTCCGATCAGAATGACGTTGGGATCCTGACGTAACGTCGACCTCAAGGCCGCGGCGAACGATCCCGTATGCGTCCCGACCTCGCGCTGATTCACGATTCCGTTCACGCGCGGGTGCATCACTTCGATCGGATCCTCGAGGGTGATGATGTGGCGACAGGAGCGGCGATTGATGTGTTTGACCAGCGCCGCAAGGGTCGTCGACTTGCCCGATCCCGTGGCGCCGCCGACAAGCACAAGGCCGCTTGTGAGGTCGGCGAGTCCGATGACGACGGGAGGAATGCCAAGCTGTTCCAGCTCGGGAAGAACGGCCTTGATGATCCTGAAGACGACGCCGATGCCTCCGAACTGTTGAAAGACGTTGACGCGGAAGCGGAGATTCTCGGACTCGACGTTGTAGGAGAAATCGACTTCCTTGCCCGTTTCAAGTCCTTCGAGCTGCGACAGCGACAGGTGCGGCGAGATCAACGCCTTGAGCTTCTCGGGAGTGATGGCCGTGGATGATATGGCCCGGGTGACGCCCATGCGCTTCATGAGCGGGCGATGGCCCGGAGCAAGGATGAGATCGTCTCCCTGGGCACGGGCCACGGCCACGAGCATCTGGTCGAGAAACGAGATCGGATGCTCGACGGACGTCCGCTCGAAGCCCGCAGCTTCTCCCCAGCGCATGACCAGCTCACGCGCGAGCGAACGCACCTCCGGCCGCAGGTCGCGCTGGAGCGGTTGCACGAAGGATGCCTGAGCGATGCTTCCAATCCTTTTGAGGCACTGTAACGCGGTGATCTGCACGTCGGCGTCCTCGGACTGCAGAAGCGAAGCCGCCTGCGGCGCGGCCTCGCCGGCGCCCAGATCGGCGAGCGCTTTCAGGCATGCCACCTGCAAGTGGGGATTCTTGAGCATGATGTCGACGACGTGAGGCGTTGCGCGGGAGTCTCGAATGGCGGCGATCGCCTCGATCGCCCTCTCGCGCACCCACCAGTCGGGATCGCTGGCCGCCGTCCGCAAGAGCGTCCCGAGAGACGCGGGCGAGCGCAGCCGAAGAAGCGCGTCGACTCCGAAACGCCGGATGAGGTCGGATGGATCCTGCAGGAAGCCGGCGAGGTGACGAACAAGGTTCTCTCCCGCCATGTCGACGAGCGCGTCCATGACGCGCTCCCGCACCCACCAGTCCTCGTCCCGTAGGAATCCGAGGAGCTTGGGCCACAACTCACCGTCGGGGTCTCGCACGGTCTGCACGAGCTCGACGGCCATGCGCCGCACGTTGACGTCCCGGCTGCGCAAGAGCCAGATGACCGTGCGCGCGAGGTCAATCTTGCCGGCTTGCCCGAGCCGCATCAGGATCTCGCCGGCCCGGGTTCTCACGGCGATTTGCGTGTGTCCCAGCGCCTCGACCAGCGGATCGAGCGCGTCGTTCGTTCCGATGGCTTCGAGCGCGTCGAGCGCCGCGAAACGCAGAACGTTCGGCCCGCTGCGCACCCGCCGGTGTAGAGCCTGGACGGTGCGCGGCGACGGGAACCTGCGAAGCTCGCTGAGCGCTATTCGAGCGATCGTCAGGTTCTTCGAAGAAAAGCACGGCCCGACATGGGTGAAGTAGTCTTCTTCCGATCCGATGATGGCGATTCCGGTAATGGCGCTCATCGCGACGTTCTCATGGCTGTCGCCGAGCGCCTCGGAAACAGCCCGAAGAGCTTCGCCGGGTTCACGGGCAAAACAGACCGGATTCGCCAGATTCTTAACGGCGGCCGCCTTTTCTGTCTCGTTGCCGGCGGCGATCACGGCCTTGAGGGTCGGAATCGAATGCTGGGGAGCGATCTCCATGACGATTTCCATGACTTCCATTCGTCCCGGGAAGCTCGGCTCGCGAGCGAGATCTCCCAGCAGATCGAAGACCGTCCGACCGCCGATGCTCGACAGAATCCGGGCGACGTCCTTTCGAATCTGCGGGTCCGATACGCGCAGCATCGCGACGAGCATGGGGTGCTCGGTCACGTTGTTCACGTTGGGAATCAGCCGGGTCAGGATCGCGCGAAGATCGGCGTCTTCCGTTCGCAACGACTTGACATAGGTCGCGAAAAGCGACTTATCCCGAACCGTCTCCGCCAATTTTTCGAACGCCGCAAGGCGCCAGTGTTGCTGCTCCGGCGTGTCGGATCGCGATACGCCGATCTCCAGCATCTTCTCCACTTCGGCCGCCGTGAACTCTCCGGCGAGAGCCGCGAATCGAGCGACTTCCTCCTCGCTTCTCCATTCCGCCGCGCGAAATCGAGCGATCAATTGCTTCGTGTTCATGGCCCGGCCATCCACGAGACAATCGAGCGGATCGCGCGCATCACGACGCGCGAATCCTCCCGCAACCGATTCATCGAATCGCCAGCTCTTTCGGCCATCGTTCCGGTATCTTGCCGACAAGATCGTCCAGCTCGGCAAGCGGAGCGGGCCTGCCGAGCAGGTAGCCCTGCACCGCGTCGCACTCCGCCAAACGCAACAAACGGAGATGCTCCTCGGTCTCCACGCCCTCGGCCACGACGTGCAGGCCGAGCTGCCGTCCAACGCCGATGATCGCCCGCGTGACTCCCGCGGCTTCGCGGCTGCTCACGGCGTCTTGAACGAACGATCGATCCACCTTGAGCGTGTCGATCGGGAAACGCCGGAGGTAGGACAGGGACGAATAGCCGGTTCCAAAATCGTCGATCGCCAGCCGGACTCCAAGTCGTTTGAGCTTGCGGAGTATCTTCTCCGTCGCGCTCTCGCCGTGGAGCGCGACTCCCTCGGTGATCTCGAGCTCCAGGCTTTCCGGAGCGATCGCGCTCTCCTTGAGAAGGGATCTTACGAACTCGACGATATCGCCGGCATGGAACTGCCGGGCCGACAGATTGACCGCGACTCGCGGCAAACGTCCCGCTCTGACTGGCAGCTTTCCCAGTTGACGGCACGCCGTCTTCATCACCCAGGCGCCGATCTCGTGGATCGCGCCCATCGCCGCCTCGGCCGAGGGTATGAACTCTCCGGGCATGACCAGCCCTCGCCGTGGATCGTGCCATCTGAGCAAAGCCTCGAAGCCTTCGAGCTGTCCGTCCGTCAAGGACACGATCGGCTGGTAGTGAAGCTCGAGCTCTCCGGACTTGACAGCCACGCGCAGGCGCGCGTCGAGATCAAGCAGCTCCCTGACGCGCTCTCCCAGGGCGGGCGTATAGATCTCCGTATGGTCGCGTCCCAGCTCCTTGGCGCGATACAAGGCCGTGTCGGCGTTCTTCAGGAGCGTCTCGATTTCCTGAGCGTCGCTCGGGAAAAGCGCCACGCCGATGCTCGCGGACAGCGCCAGCTCCCGGCCTTCGAAGTGTATCGGCCGCCGCAGGAATTCCTGTAGTCGTCGCGTGACGGGCAGCACGTCGTCGCCCGTCATGACGCCGGGAAGCAACACCGTGAATTCGTCGCCGCCGAATCGCGCCACCGTGTCCGATGCGCGCACCGCCTGCGTCAGTCGGCGGGCCACAATGCGCAGAACGGAATCTCCGAACGAGTGCCCCAGGGAATCGTTGATGACCTTGAATCCGTCGAGATCGACGAACAGCAGTCCGACGCCCGAGCCTCGCCGTCGCGCCTGAACCAGCGCGACTCCGAGCCGATCGAGAAACAACTCGCGATTGGGGAGCTGCGTCAGCGCGTCATGGTAGGCCAGATGCCGGATCCTCTCATGCGCCCGGCGCCGCTCGGTGATGTCGTTGAACGTGCAAATGACTTCCGTGATCCGACCGTCCTGGTCCTTGCGCGGCTCGGCGCTGACGACAAGCCAGATCCTCTCGGATGAGCCGCCCCGGCAGATGCCCATCACCAGATCTCGAACCGGCTCGCCCGTGGCCAGAACGGCGGCGACCGGCTCGCGTTCGCGGTCGATCGGCTGGCCGTCGTCGCCGAGCGCGTCTCCCTCCAATTCAATCATCTGCCGTCCGATGAGCTGATCGAGCGTGACGCCCAGCAGCTCTTGAGTCGCCGGGTTCGCGAAGACGATCCCACCCGATGCGTCGTGAAGCGTCACGCCCGCGCCGATCGCCTCGACGATGCCATGAAAACGCATCTCGTTCTGTTCCATTTTTAGCGAAACATCGAGAATCGAGCGTTTCAGGTCGCTGATACGACCTTCAAGGCGCCGGCGGACCCGGCGTCCCCAAAGGTAAGCGCTCCCGGCGATCAATCCCACGAGAGCGAGCCATTGAAGCAAGGTCGTCATTCCCAGAAACCGCTGCTTTCAGTTTAACCGAGATTTCACCGCTCGACCCAATAGCGGACGAGCCGCGCTCGGCGGTTCTCCTCTTTCGAGGCAAGAGGAACGCTCGCCGACTCGGCGCACCTTTTCAGAGCGGAACTGGAACCGACTCGGCGACCGTCAGAATCATGAACGCCTCGCGAGAGATCTCAGAGCTTCATATCGGTTTGAAGTCCGACGCCATGGAGACCGTCGGCACGGATCGTCCATGCCTGCCATGCGCATCCCATCTTCGACAGGAGCAGCAGAAGCCGAGCCGTTCCGGGATCCTTGCTCTCGATCTCGCGTGCGGCGGCGCCATAGACCTTTTCCATGTCCATGTAACTCAGGAAGACCGGCCGGGAATCCCCAAGAAGACTGCCGGTTTTCGCGAATCCGGAGTGGGTTTTCATGACTTCTTTTCTGGACACGGCGTCGACGATCTCTCGGATACCCTCGTCGGCCTTGTTGATGCCCAGCAGCAAAGCGTCGTTCTGTACCGCGTACGCGAATTGACCCACCATGTTGTGTATTTTGACTCCCGCGTGATCCTCGACGATGAACACCTGGGCCAGGGGCTGCAGAAACGGCTTCGCGAGCAAGGCATCGAGCTTCGCCTTCTCGGCAAAAGGCAGGATGACCGACATCCTCATCTGTTGCATGGCGTCGATCGATTGCCGGGGATTCTTCTTCTCGCCCATGCCGCCGAATTGCATCGCGACGACTTTGGAGTAGTCGGGCACGGACAATGCGAGATCACCCGCGAGGGCGTCCATGACGTCGCTCTGGAAATCGATCCCCTTCTGCTGGAGCTGGGCCGCGGGGAACTCGCGCATCATACGGCCTTGCGGAAAACGCCCCATGATGTCGTAGGTCATTTGCCAAACCATCTTGGCGTTCACGGCGAGAAACATCTCGGTGTCCGCCGGCACGAATTCGACGCTTTTCATATCGATGCCGTATTCCGGCTTCAAGATATCGGCGCCGAGCACGCCCGCCGCCTCGGAATCGATCTTGAGTTTGAACTCGCTGACGAGGTCGCCGCCTTCGATCGCCGCGCCGGCCACGGCCGTCCGAAGCGCGCCCATCAGGTCACGGACCTCCTTCTGTTGAATCTTCCGCAGGCGTTCGCTTTTCACGATGCCCTGAAGATCGGCATAGGCGATCATGGCCTCCCGACGCTTCAGCGTCTTGACGGCCCGAGCGTAACTTGGATTGTCCGCCAGCGAGCGTGCATTCTTGTTGACCCCGTCCAGCGCCGCCTTGAGGTCCTCCCCGGACAAGCCGATGATCAACAGGCTCCGATCGATGGCCCAGGCCGGGCCTTTCCCGGGCGTTTCCGGAACATGGAGCGTCGCGCCGGCATGTATTTCCGTCGTGTAGGGCGTCTTGGCTTTTCCCTGGATCGTTTCCATGACCTTGTCGGCCTTCCGATCGTCTTTCAGGGCTAGGAGCAGGAAGAGACGGAACGGCGGAGCGTCACGCGGCGCGAGAGCGACGTCGTCAATGATGCTGCTTTGGCCCGCGCGCGGAGCGAGAGCAAGAGAGGCGTTCGGTTTGATCAAAGCAAGAATGTCTTCATCCAGTCGCAGGCCTAGAGTGTCCTGAAGCTTTTTCTTGGCCTCCTTGAAGGATTCAGACTGTCCAAGCGCCGACAGCGCTTCCTTCTGCGCCGACTCGGCGAAATCCAGTTGTGTTCCTTCGACGACGAAGAAGAGCTGAGTGGATTCAGGCGCCATTCGCGCCGCCGTGCGCAGAAAATCCGACGATCCGGCCTTGTCTTTCCAGAACAGCAGAGCGACGCCCGCCAAGATCAACGCCGCGAGCAGCACGATTGCGATGACCACCGCCGCCCTTCCCTGTTCAGTCGTCTTCGATCGTACGGATGACGCGTTCATCATCTCTCCCTCCCGTGGTTGAGTACGGCACTGTATCGCGCCGGCATCGGCACGACAACTCCCCGCGCGCATTTTCCTTCTCGTTCGCCTCGGCGGCGTATATCGCGATCCGGCGCGTATCGCCCTCGACGCCCAGCCGCGGATCTCGGCTTTCCTGGGGCCGATCGTTGATCCGGGCGGCTTGACGATCATCAGCCACGAGCACCGCTGACCAGTCCCTACTCCCATTCGATCGTGGCGGGAGGCTTGCTGCTGAGGTCGTACACGACGCGGTTCACGCCCTGGACTTCGTTGACGATGCGATTGGCGATGCGCGCAAGAAGATCGTTCGGGAGCCGAAACCAGTCGGCGGTCATGCCGTCCGCCGACTCGACGATACGCAGGACCGCCGTGTATTGATAAGTCCGGCGGTCGCCCATGACGCCGACCGAACGCACCGGGAGCAACACGGCGAAGGACTGCCAGACTTCGCGATACAGTCCGGCGCGCTTGATCTCGTCGACGACGACGGCGTCGGCCTCGCGCAAAAGATCCAGTCGCGCACGCGTCACCGGCCCGAGACAGCGAACGGCGAGTCCCGGGCCGGGAAACGGCTGGCGATAGACGAATTCCTCGTCAAGCCCCAGGTCGAGACCGATACGACGCACTTCGTCCTTGAACAGCTCTCGCAACGGCTCGATGAGCTTGAATTTCATGCCTTTCGGAAGTCCGCCGACGTTGTGATGGCTCTTGATCACGGCCGAAGGGCCCTTGACGGATACCGATTCGATGACGTCCGGATACAACGTTCCCTGCGCCAGATACTCCGGCCTGCCGGCCTTGCGCGCGGCGGCCGTGAAGATCTCGATGAACTCCCGGCCGATGATCTTGCGCTTGCGTTCCGGATCGACGACTCCCTTGAGCCCCGCCATGAAACGGCGCGATGCGTTGACGAACACGACCTTGAGTCCGAGCTTCTCGGCAAAACGGCGGCGCACCTGGTCGGCCTCGTTCTTGCGAAGCAGTCCGTTGTCGACAAAAACGCTCGTCAGTCTGTCGCCAACGGCGCGATGGATCAGAAGAGCGGCGACAGCCGAGTCGACTCCTCCGGAAAGCGCGCACAACACGCTTCCCTTCCCCACTGTCTCGCGTATCTTCGCCGACGATTCCGCGGCGAACGAGGCCGGATTCCAGTCGCGCCGGCATTTGCACGCATCGAGGAAATTCTCGATAATCCGCCGCCCTTCGAGCGTGTGCTTGACCTCCGGATGAAACTGAATGCCGAAAAGCCGCCGACCGACGTTCTCGATGGCCGCCACGCGCGTGTTCTCCGTCGCGCCCGTGACGGCGAAACCCGCCGGCGGGCGCTCGATCGAGTCTCCATGACTCATCCACACGGTCGTCGGCGAGCTCAATCCCTGGAGCAACAGCGAAGGGGACGTGCGACTCAGCGCCGCCTGGCCGAACTCGCGACAGCCGGCGCGACGCACGTCGCCGCCGAGCTTGCGTCCCATGAGCTGCATCCCGTAACAGATCCCGAGCACTGGAACGCCCATCCGGAAAACGGCGGGATCGCAACGCGGAGCGCCCCTGGCATAGACGGAGTCCGGTCCGCCGGAAAGAACGATTCCCTTGAGAGCGCGAGCTGCAAGCGTCTTGCTCTTGACGTCCGGCGGCAAGATCTCGGAATACACTCCCAGTTCGCGCATCCTCCGCGCAATGAGCTGCGTGTACTGAGAGCCGAAATCCAGGATAGCGATCGTCTCGCGTGTCATGCCGCGCTTGCTCTCACTTGCCGCGCTTTTCCGTTTGCGACGAGGACGGAGCCGGTCCCAGAAGCACCGCGATCCATCTCAGGTCCTCGGTGTTCTCGATCAGAATCTTGACGATCATCGTCAGCGGCACGGATAACAACATGCCGACCGGGCCCCAGACCCAGCCCCAGAAGACCAGAGAAAGAAAAACGACCAGCGTTGAAAGCCCGAGCCTCCTCCCCATCAGATGCGGCTCGACGATGTTGCCGAGAAGCATGTTGACGGCGACATAACACGCCGCGACGCCGATGGCGCGTCCGAATCCAAACTGAACGAGGGCGAGCAGGACGGGCGGAATCGCGGACAGAATCGATCCCAGATTGGGGATGAAGTTCAGAACGAACGCCACGAGCCCCCAGAGCAGCGGAAAGTCAACGCCCAGGAGCGCCACGCTGACGGCCACGAGCAGGCCCGTAACGAGGCTGACGAGCGTTTTGATGGCGACGTATTGCCGCACCTCGCGAATGACCGAACCGAGCTTTCCGAGATCAAAGGAACGACCCGCGAAAGCGGCGCGCAGCTTGTCCGGGAAAGTCGCCGCTTCGAACAGGATGAAAGTCGTCGCCAACAAGACGAGCACGGCGTTGGACAGAATCATCGTGAGCCCGTCGAGGGTGCGCTGAGCCAGGCTCACCAGAGCGCTCGGATTGACCAGCTCCAGCGGCCGCCAACGGGATGCGGGAACACCTCGCGTCTCCAGCCAGGCCACGCCTCCGGCCGCCATTTCCTCGAGACGCGTCTGGTACTTTGGAAGCTGCGTAAGGAAATCGTCCGCCGAGCCCTTGACGAGGTATCCGACCCCGACAAGGACGGCGACGTCGGCGAACAAGGTGAGAATCGTCGCCAAGACCGCCGGCACCCTGCGCGCCCTCAGCCAGAACAACAGCGGCAGGCTGAGCATCGCGATGAAGACCGAAACGATGAAAGGCGCAAGAACCGTGGTTGCCGCGCGCATCCCCGCGATGACAATCACGAGACTGGCCGTCACGAGAAGAACGCGCGCGCCCATGTCCGGACGTCGCTCCCTTTCCGCCATTCCCTTTCCATTCCGCGAGGCGACTCCTCAACGCCTCGCAAGCGCCGCGCCGTTCGCGGTTCGACGTCAGACGGTCGCGGCGCGTATCTGACGTTTCAGATGATGGATCTTCCGGAGCGTCTGTTTGAGTTGCCTGTGGTCTCCGGCCGCGACGGCCTGATCGCGCTCGGCCTTGGCCATGCGTATTTGCTTCTTGATCTCGGTCTTGTCGATGCCCACGACATGATGATGGACATGGGCGTCGATTCCGAGCGCCTTGCAGATCGCCGGCAAAAGACGCTCCTTGTTCATCTGCGTGGCGCCCTGTACGGCCTCGTGCTCGATGCCTTTGGCGATCTCTCGCAACTGCTCTACTGTCTTGTTGTGCAGTTCCTCGAAACTGTAGCTCATGGAACCCTCTCCCCTTATCACGACGGCATGATTGTATCGAAGTCGGCGGCCGTCATGGAAACGGCCGGCCGCTCAGGCCTCGTCCGGCTGATAGACGAGCCCCAGGCCGTACCCGCCCGGCGCCAGGTCGACCTCGACCGCGCCGAGCGCATCCAACCGCAGGTCGATCCCCGCCTTGCCGCTGTGCGGCGCGAGATGTAGAACGACGTCCCGGAGAATGGGGATGTCCGGTATCTGGATTTGGATGAATCGCCGAATCCGGCCTCCTTCGTCCTCCTCGAGGAAACGGATCGGGCCGTAAGCCGCGAGCCGCTCGAAGTCCTCGGGAATCGTGACCTGCGGCGTCGAGTATCCGAGCCTTTCCTTGAGGTATCGCTGGACGTTGACCTCCACTTCCATGATGCGATAAAGACCGCGCGCCAGCTTGTTCCGCGAAATGATGCCAAGCAACTGCGATGAGATGATTTCATTAGCCAGGGCGTATTCGCCGACGGCGACGAACGACGCCAGTTGATCGACGTTCCGGAAGATCACCTCGCTCTCGGTAGGCGTCAATCGTATGGTCGAGATCTCGGTCAAGATCTCATCGAGGTGACGCAGGGCCGCGCAGCCCTCCGCGCGCTGTTCATCGGTCTCGCCGAAGTCGTTGGCGGCGATATGCAAAATTGTCGGCACAAGGCGAAAGAAAAAACGCTTGACCTGATTCTTTCCCTCCTCGCCCTGCATCGTCGGCACAAAAGCCTGAAAGAAGACGATGAAATTCTCGATCGCCTCGAGCGCCTCTCTTCTCCCGCCTTGCCGGCATAGCGCGATCAGCAGGTTCAGTCTTTCATGGAGCTGCGGCTCGGAAAGAAGAACGAAGCGCCCCTCGTCCAGTGACTGACGTTCCGTTGATCCGGGATTCGGCGCAAGAAAAGCGGCGAGCTTTGATGGGAGCGCCACCGCGACGGACGGTTGCGCATGGAGATCCCGCAACGTGGCCGCCAGCTCTTCAAGCTCCGAAACGAAGCCGGGATCGAAGATCGTTTCGACCGGACCGGGTTCAAGCGAGCTGAGATCGTCAGTCAAAGCCGCCTGGAGCGTCGCGGAATTCCGCGATCGAAAAAGACAACCGCCAGGTCGCGCGATGTATTTTGAGCGCGTGCTCAGCGTTTTGCCGCCGCACGACCTATTCTAACGGCATTGGAGCGATTCCCCATAAGTGAAACGACGCCATCGTACGCGGAAGTTGTGCTACATTCCTTCACGACAGCCGGTCGGATAAAAAAAGGCATGTGGTTCCATGAAACACGAAGTCTCGTTGCCCACCGTTGATTCCAAGGGCGCCGTCACTCTCGAGGCGGCCATCTCTCATCGCCGTTCCGTACGCGAGTATGCCGGCGCATCCTTGAGCCTTGATGCGGTCGCCCAGCTTCTTTGGGCCGCGCAGGGAATGATCGGGCATGGGAAGCGGCGCGCCGCGCCTTCGGCCGGCGCTCTTTACCCGCTTGAGATCTATCTCTTTGCCGGCCGAGTCGATGGTCTCGCCGCGGGCGTGTATCGTTACGTGTCCGCGACACATCGCCTCATTCCTGTCGTCGATGGCGACTCACGACTGAGTCTTTCCCGAGCATCCCTCGAGCAGGCATGGGTGGCGGAAGCGCCGGTCTCGATCATACTGACCTCCTTGAAAAACAGGCTCTTCGTCGGAAGTGGTGGTGAACGAAGTAGCTGACAGCGCGGGACATTGAGGTGATCGGCACGGTGCAGGATACGTGTCGAAG
>JAFGSN010000188.1 GCA_016934575.1 Vicinamibacteria bacterium | reverse complement strand
TTTCTTCATTGGTCCTGGTTCATCGTCGCGGTCTACCAGATTCAGTGGCGTCTGGGACGCTACAGCTCGTTTCTCTGGAACGTCCTCGAATATCTCGCCTTGTTCGCGATCGTGACGATGCATGAGCTGGGTCACTCGCTCGCTTGCCGACAGGCCGGCGGCAGGGCAAATCAGATCGTGCTTTGGCCGCTCGGCGGCGTGGCCTATGTCGACCCGCCGCAGCGACCGGGCGCGACTCTCTGGAGCATCGCCGCCGGACCGCTCGTCAATATTGTTTTGCTGCCCGTTCTGACGCTGCTTATCATCCTGAGTCGGTTCTCCGGTCTGGTGGAAGCGGTTCCGGATGCGTACGCTTTGCTGAGCGCCATATGGATCATGAATCTGCTTGTGCTCGTCTTCAACCTGTTGCCGATCTATCCGCTGGACGGCGGACAGATTCTCCGTTCGCTGCTTTGGTTCGTCCTGGGACGCGCTCGCAGTCTGAGCGTGGCTTCGCTCGTCGGCTTCGCCGGCGTCGCGGGCCTGGTCGTGTTGGCCTTGTATAGCCATTCGATTTGGATCGGCGTCATAGCGGCGTTCGTCGCTCTCAGTTGCTGGCGGGGGTTTCAGTCGGCGCGTGTCTTGTCGAAGATGGATCGGCTGGCTCGGCGGACCGGATTCTCATGCCCTTCGTGCAAGGCCGCGCCGCCTATCGGCGCTTTCTGGGTGTGCGGCCTGTGCCGCAATGCTTTCGATATCTTCGAATCCGGCGCCGTCTGTCCGCACTGCCACGCGCGGTTTCCGGCGTCTCGCTGCGTCGATTGCGGCCGCCTGTCTCCGACGCAAGAATGGGCGACGTTTTCGGCATTCACGCCACCATTGTGATCGGCCGAGGCGTATTTGCTTCACGCGTCGCTCCTGCGTAAGGTCTTGTGGGGGAGGTGTCGCATGCATGACTCACGTTCAAGATTGTTCGGCTCGGGCCTCATCACCGGGCTGTTTTTGTTGTTGATCGGCGTGCTCCTGATCCTGGAGGGCCTTGGTTATATATCGATCGGCCGCATCCACCGCTTGTGGCCGGCGCTCATCATCGCGATCGGTCTCGGCAGGATCCTGGGGCGCGTGTCTTTCGGCATGCGTCTCGAAGGCGCGTTCTGGCTGCTGGCGGGGTGCGTCCTGCTGGCGAGCACGCTCATGTTGATTCCCATCAGCGTCTGGCCCTTGCTGTTCATCTTCGCCGGGTTGCTTATTATCGGTCGCGCCGCATACGGTCACGAACGCCGGGGAGGGTCCACGGAGGCGACCGAAAGCTCGAACCAAAGCTGACGGATCGTAAGTGAACGGGCGGGCGCGTCGCGACGAAGAAGCAGGCGCTCATTTGCCGGGCAGCTTTTCGCGGCCGTATCTCTGCGCTTGGGCTTGATGCCCGACAAGGCGGTCACGAAGCGGCGAGGGATGGCGATACGACGGTTTGCGGATGCGGTGAATGGTTGAATAGTGCGATCGACGGCGTCTGGATGATGACGAGGTGGAGAGATGAAGAATGTGCGTGGCGATGATTCCTTTGTCGAGGCGACTGGAACGCGGACGGCCTGTCGATGTCTGGCGCTCGGACTCGTCGTATGGCTGGCCGCGGGACCACCGCTGGAGTCCGACGAGGCGCCGTCTCTCGCGGAAGAAGCAAGCCGTCTTTCACGAGATGTCGAACACGCGCGGGAAAAGCACGACGCCGCGGCGCTGCTCGCCGCGAGCCGGAGCCTGGCCGAGTTGCTGCCCGGAAATCCGCGCGTTCTCCTGCAGCTTGCGCGCGCTCATGCCGTGAACAGTCAGGCCTCGGACGCAATCGGCCGGCTGGAACAGATTGCCGGCATGGGCCTTGGCATGGGGATCGAGCAGGAGCGGGAATTCCAGGATTTGCGAAAGACCGCCGGATTTCGCGATGTCGTGTCGCATCTGGAATCAAACCGCACGTTCGCGGGCGGCGGAGTCGTGGCGTTCACGCTTCCCCAACGGGATCTCTTGACGGAAGGCATCGCGCATGACCCGAGGACCGGCGCGTTCCATGTGAGCAGCGTGCATCGCCGAAAGATCGTGCGGATCGCCCGGGACGGATCAATAAAGGATTTTGTGTCCGAGGGCGAGCACGGTTTTCTCGGCGTCCTCGGTCTCGGCGTTGATCCCGACAAGCGCTCACTCTGGGCGACGAGCCTGGCGGTCCCACAGATGCGGGGTTATCGCAAGGAGGATGAAGGCCGCTCGTTCTTGGTCGAGCTGGATCTTGACAGCGGTCTTATTCGACGCAAGTTGGATCCGCCGCCGGAAGCCCTGTTGGGGGATCTTACGGTCGGTCCAGGAGGAGTCGTGTTCGTCTCGGACATGAAGGCAGGGCGCATCTGTGTCATGAGGCCTGACGGCGCTGTTCTCGAAGAGCTGACGAAGGCGGGCACGTTTCTTTCACCGCAAGGTCTGACATGCGCCGCCGGCGTCCTGTTTGTCGCTGACCATGCCCTCGGAATCGCTCGCGTCGCCATGGATGACGGCGCCGTCCGCTGGCTCGCGTCGCCGCCTGGCGTTGCCATGTGTGGAACCGACGGCCTGGTCGAGTACGGCGCCTGGCTCATCGGCGTTCAGAATGCGCTCCCGCCTCATCGTGTCGTCGCTTTTCGCCTCGACGAGCGTCGTGAGCGCATCATCGAGGCGCGGGTGCTCGCGCGCGCCCACCCCGTCTTCGACGAGCCCACGCTCGCCGCGTGCGTCGGCCACGACCTCTACGTCGTCGCAAGAAGTCAGTGGGAGAGATTTTCGCGGGACGGGTCCGTCGATCGCGACAATCTTCAGCCGCCCGTCATTCTGAAGATGGCTTTCGACGCTCTCGCTCATTGAGCGAGCAAGATGATTCGCCGTCTCGCGCGACACTGGCCGGCTTGAACGCCGCTTGCGCTAGCTTTTCGCCGCGATGACGTCGACCTCGACCTTGATTTCAAGCGGAAGCCGTCCTGCCTGGATTGTTGAGCGGGCGGGATAGGGCTCGCTGAAATACGCCTTGTAGGCTTCATTGACGCGGGCGAAATCGTTGATGTCGGCCAGATACAGCGTGACCTTGAGCACGCGATCCATCGCGCTGCCGGCGGCCTCGAGCAGCAGCCGGACGTTGCTCATCGCGATCTTGAACTCGTCGACGACGTCGCCTCGTTCGATCTGGCCCGTGTCGGGATTCATGGGACCCTGTCCCGAGATGAAAACGAGTTCGCCGAAAGCGATCGCCGGGGAGTATGGACCCACCGGCTTTGGTCCTCGATCGGGGTGCACGGCCTTTCGCGTCATTTCGTGCTCCTTGAGAGTCGATGCGCTTCTAATACGCGGGATGATACTCCATCGTCCGCGTTCTTGCTTCGGGACCGGCGCGCTTTCTGGACGCGCGGCCTGATCGAGCGGCGCGCGCGCGTCGTCTCGAGCATCTCGCGCCGTCTCGCCGGCGGGAAACGCTCGATCGCATAGCGAAGCGTCGTGCGAGGGATGCGCGGTCCGTGGCGAAGCAAGAAACTCTCGAGCGCCTCCATGTCCCGCTTGCCCGCCTCTCGTAAAAGCCAGCCCGTCGCCTTGTGAATGAGATCGTCGTCGGATGCGAAGTGACGGCGCGCCATCGCGTAGACTGCTTGCTTGTAGGCGTCCCGCTTCGCGAGCTTGATGAACGAAACAATCGAAGCCCGGCGCACCCAGCGGTTGGGCGAAACGGCCCATGCCTCGATTTTTCGGACCAAGCGTGGGAATGATTGAAGCAGCGTTCCCACGATCTCCGGACAGAAAGAGTCGACCGAGGCCCAGTTGTCCAGATAGTCCGCCCGCAGCCATTTATGCGCCTTGGAGAAGAGACTCTCCGAATACTCTCGGCGAAAGCGCCGCAGAACGAGCGTGGCGACTCCCTTGGCCTCCAGTTGCGGACGAGGAAACAGGAGATCGCAGAGCGCGACGGCATCGTCGGCGGTCCAGACGCTCCTGATTCGCCGGTGGAGCTGAAGGGCGATGGCGCGGACCTCGGGCGCCGAGAGGCCGAACACGTAGACGGATTCCTTGAAGTAGGTCTGGGCGGCGCGCGCCTTGCGCGGATCGGCCTTCGCTTTGAGAAGCTTGATTGCATCGCGAGCGATGGCGCCGGGCGTCGGTGTCGTCATTGTCCCGCTCCAGTCATGCGATTGACGAGCCTTGGACTGATCGATCAAGACTCTTGTGTTGATTTTGTCAGGAAGGCATTGTCCGTTCAATACGCACGGAGGTTTGTACGGGCGGGAACAACCGCCTACAATCCGGCGCATGGTGCGATTATCGCTCGGAGGAGAAATGAAGAAAGCCATGACGTTGGCGGTCGGCGTTCTGACGGCGGTGGCGGGATCGTCAGTGGCGGCCGAGACGCCGACAGCGCCGACTCCCAAGATGAGGCCGGCGCTGCTGGTCATCGACGTCCAGAACGCGTTCCTTTCTTACATGTCGGATCAGGATAAGAAACTCGCGCCGGAGATGATCAATTATGCGATCGCCCAGTTTCGCCAAAACGGGCATCCGGTCATCCGGATCTATCACACTGACCCAAACTGGGGGCCCAAGCCCGATACGGAGCCTTTCGAGTTTCCAAGCTCCATCGCTATAAAACCCGACGATCCGAAGGTCGTGAAGAACCACCCGAGCGCCTTCAAAAAGACCGAGTTGGAGACTCTACTTCGTGAAAAGGGCGTGAATGCGTTGTTTCTTGTTGGTCTCAGCGCTACCGGTTGCGTGCTCGCTACATACCAGGGCGCGGCCGAGCGCGATTTCGACGTCTTCATGGTCCGGGATGCGCTTATCAGTCCAGACACCGAGTTGACACGAGCCGTGGAGCGAATCAGCGAGACAGTGAGTTACGGGGCGTTGCGCGTCATGCTCCAGAACGCGTCGAAGTGACGCCTGCACGGTCGTTGTTGCCGTCGAGACGTTCGAGCGAGACGCTTCTGTCGATGCGGCACGGCCTTTGAAGTCATTGATCACAGGGCGCAGGCGCGTTCCAGGGCTGAAACGAACGGCAACGCGTCCGCGCCTGGAGAAGTCTTGCGCGCCTCGTCGCGGCCCGTTTCGTCGGCCGCGTTCATATATGCTTGGCGGTTGATGATCATGTGTGCTCCGAAAACGCAACCTGTCGCCCGTAAGCATCCTCGCGACAAGCGGGCTCTCTTTTCAAGCGCGGCATCCGGCCATGACGCCACCTTGCCCGGACGGCGCCTTGTTGCGCGATAGTGGGAAGATATTTCGGCCTCAAGGAGGTCGGCGCATGGCTCGTTGCTCTCTCGATGATCCTCTTCTTCATCGCCATGGTCGGTTTCCGGACGCGCGACCCGGACTCTTCCTTGCACGTTGCGATCTCGGTCAGGCTGGCCCAGGAGCCGATGGCGCGATGGATCGCGCCTGAATGGTGGAGCGATCACTGGAGCGCCGCCGGTCTCTATCGCGAGCATCCGGCCGGCGTCTTCTGGCCGCCGGCGCTTCTCGCGCGCCTGGGATATCCGCCGCGACAGGCGGCCTACGCGGTCAATACTCTCTATCTGGCTTGCACCATCATTTTGATCCAACGGCTTGCCGCGCTTTTCGTCGGCGGCCTCGAGGCGCGAACCCTGTCGTGGCTGCTCCAGCTCATTCCCATCGCCTTTACATACCGCCTTCGCGCCAACCACGAGCAGATCGTCCTTCTGTGTTTCCTCGCGGCCCTGTATGGCACCGAGCGTTCCCGCGCGCGGGCCGTTTGGGGCCTGCTTACCGCTTGCGCCTTCGTGGGATTGATGTACGTCAAGGGAATTCTGGTCGTCTTCCCGCCGATCGCATGCGCCGTTCTGTTGTTGACTGATCGCAAGGGGCCAGGGATGCGACGCGCATGGACGATGCTCATCGTCGCCATCGCCGTCATGTTTGCCGCGGCCGTGCTCTATGAAGCCGCCTTCCGGTCCATGACGGGGGAAGGTTTCATCGGACCGTATCTCGGCCGGCAGCTCAAGACGGCGGCGGCGCCTCACGGCGCCGCGTTCATCCCGCGGAAGACCGAAAACCTCGTCTGGTATGCCGCGCGCGTTTTGTGGTTTTCCTTTCCATGGAGTCTCGTGCTGATCGCTCTCGGTTGGCGGGAGCGCAAGCGGGTTTGGACGGGGAGAGCGGATCCCTCGAACGGCACGCGGCGCGCCGGGATCACGTGTCTTGTCATGACGCTTCTTTATGTGCTCGTTTTCAGCCTCTCTGATCGTAAGGCGGATCGCTACATTTTCCCGGCGTACTTCCTCGTCGCCGCCTGCGGCGCGGTCATGGCTTTGCGTCATTCCGCCCGTTTTCGACGCTTGGCTGAACGTTTCGACTCGCGTCAACCCAGGACGACAGTCGACGTTTTCTTCATCATGATTGGCCTGCACCTCATCGGCGGCTGGCTGCATTTGCCGCGCGTCAAGATCTGGCCGTCGGACTGACAAGACAAAAAAAGCCCGAGGAATGCTCCCCGGGCTTTGTGTCGAATCGCCGTCTTCTAGCTCACGAAGCTCTTGAGACCCGCCAAGGCGCGGATCTTGACCACGTTACGCGCCGGCTTGGCCTTGAAGGTCATGGGTTCGCCGGTGAAGGGATTGACGCCCTTGCGGGCCTTGGTCGCCGGCTTTCTGACAACGTAGATCTTGGCGAGACCGGGCAGAGTGAATACGCCCGGTTTGACGACGTCCTGGCCGATCATCGCCGTGAGGGCCGCGAACACACGAGAGACGTCCTTGCGCGACACTTCCGTGGCTTCAGCGAGCAGGCGGAAGATCTCGCTCTTGGTTCGGGGCGTCGCGGATCTGTTGAACGAAAAGCTGTCTTTCTTGGTCGCTTTGCGACCTGTCGTCTTTTTTCGAGCTGGCAATCCGTGCCTCCTTGAAGGTTGCGGCCCGAGAAGGGCCGAAATCCGCGGTATTTTACGCTATTAATGCAATTTCGTATAGATTGGCCTAGTGATCATCAGCGCCAGCCGCCGGACGGACATACCCGCTCTCTATGCGGAGTGGTTTTTGAAGAGAATCCGCGCCGGTTTTTGCGAAGTCGCGAATCCCTTTGATTCAAGGCGCGTGACGCGCGTCGATCTCGCGCCCGAGAAGGTCGAGGCGATCGTCTTCTGGACACGTCATGCCGTTCCATTGATGCCGTATCTGAAAGAGCTGGACGAGCGCGGATATCGGTACTACTTTCTGTACACGATACTTGACAATCCGAGGCGGCTTGAGCCGCGAACGCCGGTCGTGAATGTCGCGATCGAGGCTTTCCGCGAGCTCGCGGCTTGCGTCGGTCCGGAGCGGGTCGTGTGGCGTTACGATCCGATACTGCTCTCGCCGTCGACGAACGTCCCGTTTCACGTCGAGCGATTCGAACGTATCGCGCGCTCGTTGAACGGCCGCACGCGGCGTTGTGTCGTCAGCTTCTTTAATGATTATCGAAAAACCGAAAGGCGCATGCGGGAGCTGCCCGCCGATCTCCAGCCATGGGGCAGGCCGAATGAGGAGAGCCTTCGCGCATTGATTCCGGAAATGACGGCGATCGCGGCGTCGCATGGGATCATGATCCAGAGTTGCGCGGAGTCCGTCGACTTGCGTCCCCTCGGTGTTTCTCCGGGAAAATGCGTCGACGACGACCTCATCCGCGGCGTCTTCGGAGTCGAGGTTACGAATCGTAAAGATCCCGGGCAGCGTCGTGATTGCCGTTGCGTCGTCAGTCGCGACATCGGCGCCTATGACACGTGCGTGATGGGTTGCCTTTATTGCTACGCCACGAGCCGCTTCGACCTCGCGCGCCGCCGCCACGCCGCGCACGATCCGAACGCCGTGGCGCTCGCCGGGGATGGACTCGTTACGCCGGCTTCGTAAAGATTGCGACCTGTCGGATTGCCGAATGCCGCGGGCGCGGTTGATCACGAGTCGAAAAAACCCCGCTTTCGCAGCGTTTCGATATCGCGTGATTTCACCCAGAGGAAGCAGGCCGTCGCCAGGGCGAGCGTGAGGAATATGACCAGCGCCGGCATGCTGTCGCGAGCCTTACGTTTCTGCTCCTCGTCAACGGATGGCGCCGTATCGGCGTTGCGCGCGGACATGGTTTCGGACTCGGTCGCGGCTTCCCGGAGAGAATGCGACGCGGTCTCATCCGGGGCTTCTCTTGTCGCCAGAAACGTCGTGATCAGGAGAAACGCCGCGAAGCCCGCGCCCGCGAATCTCCAGAAACGGCCGGAACGTCCGTGGGCCGGCGAACGGTCGAGGAAGGGGATGGCGAAGAGGACGGCGAAAAGCCCGGAGAAGAGAAAAACGCCGATGAAACCGCCGTCCCATGGACCGATCTTCGCGGGCAGCCATTGCAGGGCTTCGTACATGAACAGGAAGTACCATTCCGGACGGATGTCGGGCGGAGTGGGTTGCATGGGATCGGCTTTCTGGCCGACCTCGCATGGAAAGAGCGCCGCCAGGCTCACGACGACGGCGATGAGGAGACACGCGACTGCCGCCTCTCGCAGAACGAACTCGGGGAAAAAGGCTCTCGTCTTGACCGTCGGCCGAGTTTCAAGCGACGGGGGCAGGCTCATGCCGTGCACTTGGACAAGGAAGAGATGCGCGGCGAGAAGAGCCAGCATCAGCGACGGCAACACCGCCACGTGAATGGCGAAGAAACGGGTGAGCGAAGAGCCGCCGACTTCCTCACCCCCGCGCAAGAAGATCTTTAAAAAATGGCCCACAAGCGGCGTGGTCTCGACGATGCCCGTGCCGACCTTGGTCGCGAAGAAGGACAGCTCGTTCCACGGCAGGAGATATCCGCTGAAGCCGAATCCCAGAAGGATGAAGCACATGCCCATGCCGCTCAGCCAGGTCAGCTCGCGCGGCCGTCGATAGGATTTGAGGAAGTACGCGCTGAAGAGATGGACGAAGGCCGCGCCGACCATGATGTTCGCCGACCAGGCGTGCACGGAGCGTATCCACCAGCCGAAGCGCGCGTCGAGCACGATCGTACGCACGCTCTCGAAGGCCGTGTCGGGCGTGGGCTGGTAATGGAAAAGCAGCGCGATGCCCGTGAGGACCTGCACCATGAAAAGGGTAAGGACGGCGTTGCCCCAGTAATACCACGACGAGTGCCGGTGAAGAGGCACGGTCTTTTTTTGAAGGAAACGCAGGACTCCGTCGGCCTTGATTCTCCGCGCAAGCCAGTTGCCGGCGGCCGTCCGGATCTGTCGCGGCGCGAATCGTGGTCGTCGAGCGTCCGGGATCACGCCGCGCCCTCGCGCGAGATGATCAAGGCGTCGCCTTCGATCCGGACTTGATAGCGCTCGAGCGGCCGGGGCGGCGGGCCGCCGGTGTTCCGGCCGTGGATGTCGAAAAAGCCGTTGTGGCAAGGGCAGTGGATGTGTCGCGCGCCTGAGTCGTAACGGACCGTGCATTCGAAGTGCGTGCAAACGGCGTCCAGGGCGATCCATTCGTCCGCTTCCGTCCGGATGAGCAAGCCCGGCCGGGATCCGAAGGGAAACAAAGCCGCCGAATTGAGCGCCAGCGCATAGTCTTTCAACGGAAGAGCCACGTTTGTCGGCCGGACGTCCTTTCCCGGCGTCTCCAGAAATCGCAGCACGGGATAGACGAGCGCGGTCAGAAACAACGAGGCCGTCGCGGACAGCCATCCGTTGATGAACTGGCCGCGCGTGATCAGGGATTCCTTGAGCCGCATCGGACTTTCACTTTCTCCGCCGGCGGAAGAGACCGGCCGTCTTCTCGATCACGAGGCGCCGCCGCAGTCCCTCGATGCCGTCCGTGGGACGGACGTGCTTGGGACAGGCCATGACGCAGCGGAACACGGTGTCGCATCCCCAAAGGCCGTGCTCGGCGTCGACGCGTTCAAGCGCCTTCCTCCAATCACGCCTGTCGCGGGAGTCTTCGAGAAAGCGGTAGAGCTTGGCCAGCGCCGCCGGGCCGAGGTATCTATCGTCGCGTCCCAGCACCGGACAGGCGCCGTAACAGCATGCGCAGAGAATGCAATTGACGTAGGAATCGATTCGCGCGCGGTTTTTCTCCGAGACGATGTGTTCTTTCTCGCCATGGCTTTCGTCGGCGATGAGCCACGGCTCGACGGCGCGGTACGCCTCCCAGAAGGGCTCCATGTCCACGATGAGGTCCTTGATGACCTCCATGTTGGGCAAGGGTTCCAGCAACACTTCATGAGAGCGAAGCGTCGAGAGCTGCACGCGACAAGCCAGGTCCGGCCGGCCGTTGATGACCATTCCGCAGGAGCCGCATACCGCGCCGCGGCAGGAGTATCGGAAGACGAGCGTCGGATCCTGGTCCTCCTGGATCTTGAGAAGCGCCTCCAGCACCGTCATGCCCCGCTGAGCCCGCGCTCGATAGCGGGCGAAACGCGGCGGTTGATCGTTTCGTCGATCGAAACGTAGTATCTTGAAGACGTACTCCCGGTTCGCGGCGTCAGTAGGTTCGTTCCTGGGGCGCATGGCGGGTGATCGTCACCTCCTTGAAATCCAGTCGCGGGCCTTCGGGCGTGTGGCGCGCGAGCGTGTGCTTCAGCCATTTCGCGTCGTCGCGTTTCGGATAGTCCGTGCGGAAGTGGGAACCGCGGCTTTCCTGCCGGTTCAGAGCGCCGGCGACGATGATCTCGGACAAATCCAGCATTCCCTGAAGCTCGATCACGTTGATCAGCTCGAAATTGAAGAACGAGGATTTATTGCGAATCCCGACGTTCTCGTACTTGCGCTTGAGGGCGCGCACGGCGTCCAGGGCTGCTTTTAATCCGCTCTCGTCGCGATAGATCCCCGCCTTTTCGGTCATGACGTTCCGCAACTCGTCTCGGATGACGGCAAAGAGGATTTTTCCCGAGCGTTCCAGCAGGTTTTGGAGACGGGTCTTCTCGCGTTGCAGCGCGCTGTCCAGGAAAGACGCGTCCGGCTCCGGGAACCGGTCGATCGCCGTCTCCGCCAACCTTTCGGCAACGACCTTTCCGAAGACGAGCGTTTCCAGCAACGAGTTGCCTCCCAGGCGATTGGCTCCGTGCACGGATACGCAGGCGCATTCTCCCGCGGCATAGAAACCGCGGACCGCCGTCTCGCCGCACGAATTCGTATCGATTCCGCCCATGGAATAGTGTTGTCCGGGCTGCACGGGAACGAGGTCCTTGACCGGATCCACCCCAGCGAAATCCATGGCGATCTCGCGAATGGCGGGGAGGCGTTGCTTGATGCGCGCGGCGCCCAGGTGCCTGAGATCCAGATGCAGATACGCGCCATCATGACCGTGCCCCTCGCTGATCTCCGTGGCCATGCCCCGCGCGACGATGTCGCGCGGGGCAAGCTCCATGAGTTTTTCGGCATAACGACGCATGAAGCGCTCGCCGTGCCGGTTGATCAGACGGCCGCCCTCGCCGCGGGCGCCCTCGGTGATGAGGATGTTCGAGCCGAACAGGGTCGTGGGGTGGAACTGCACGAACTCCAGGTCCTTGATCGGGATCCCCGATTGATAGGCCAGGGCGATGCCGTCGCCCGTGTTGATCAAGGCGTTCGTGCTGTTTCGATAGACGCGGCCGTAGCCTCCCGTCGCGAAGACGACGATCGGAGCGGCGAAGACGGACACGGCGCCCGTTTCATAGGGAAGCGCAATGACTCCCTGCACGGCGCCCTCCTTGATCGCGAGCGACGTGACCAGCCATTCCGAATGGACGATCAGTCCTTGACGCTGAGCGCGCTCGTAGAGAGTGTGCAAGAGCACGTGACCTGTCCTGTCGGCCGCGTAGCACGTCCGTGGATGGCCCGCTCCTCCGAAGGGCCGCTGAGCGATCCTGCCGTCCGGCGTTCGGCTGAAGGGCGCTCCCCAATGCTCCAGCTCATAGACCGTCTCCGGCGCTCTGCGGCATAACGTTTCGACCGCGTCTTGGTCGGCCAGGTAATCGCCGCCCTTGATGGTGTCGAAGGCGTGCTTTTCCCAGCTATCGTTCGCGCCGTCCGGCGTGTTGCCGAGCGCGGCGTTGATGCCTCCCTGGGCCGCCAGTGAATGCGACCGCAGCGGGTGTACCTTCGAAAGCAACGCCACCCGCCGCCGTCCGGCGATTCCCAGGGCGGTCATCAGGCCGGCCAGACCGCCTCCCACGACGATCACGTCGTACTGATACATCGTCGTTCCCGGGTTTATGTCCCAAGTCCTGGAGTCAGGACGACGCTTGCCAGCCAGATAAATAGAAGGGCGCCGAGGATCGTCGAGATCCAGAAGAGCGGTCTTTCCTTTTTCAAGCCCATGTCGATGAGGATCGTCCGCAGGCCGTACAGCGCATGATAAATGAAAAGGAAGAGCAGCGGCAGATCCAGGGCGGGTTCGCGATGCAGAGAACGCATGGCCTCGATGGCGCCTGCGCCGAAACGGCCCAGGATGCCGAAGCCGGTCGTGATCTTGATTCCCATGAGAACGATGAGAATCACGCCGCTGACTCGATGAAAGATCCAGACAAACATGATCGAGCGCCTCTGGCGCGCATTGCCTTGTGGCAAATCGCTTCTTACTCTGCACGTCGTTCGCGACGATGTCAATGTCATTTGACGTCAAGATTGCTTATGATGCTACTCTTGAGGGCGGTTCGCGAAGATGAGAGATGAGCCATCCGTTCAGCCGTTAGGATCGCTCCGCGGCGGTTTTCAGGCGGTTCTTTTTGCAATCACACGAATGAGTATTGACGCTTTCTTTCGACAATGCGTCCAATCCAGGCTTCCGGAACGGCGCTTCGTTCGGTCGTCGAGGCGCGGATGAGACGAATCGCCGAACCACGGAACAAGCTCAAGTCGACGAAAGCGCTCCAAGCGGCCGTCGTTCGGTTCGCCGGCGATTCGGGAGACGGCATACAGTTGACGGGAAGCCAGTTCACGGACACGACAGCCTTGTTCGGCAACGATCTCGCCACTTGCCCGGAATATCCGGCGGAGATCCGCGCTCCGGCCGGGACCTTGCCGGGAGTCAGCGGATACCAGATTCACTTCGGCTCGAAAGACGTGTTGACGCCGGGAGACGCCGTGGACGCTCTGATCGCGATGAATCCGGCCGCGCTGGTCGCCAGTCTTTCCGATCTCAAGACGAACGGCATCGTGATCGTCAACACGGACAGCTTCAAGGAGCGCGATCTCCGAAAGGCGCGCTTGTCGAGCAATCCGCTCGATGATTACACGCTCGATCGTTTCCGCGTGTTCGCGGTTGCGATCACCACGCTGACGCGGCGGGCGGTCGAGGATCTCAAGCTCGACGGCCGGATCGTCGACCGGTGTAAGAATTTCTTCGCTCTGGGCATGTGCTACTGGCTCTACAGCCGGCCGATGGAGCCCACGCTCCGCTGGATCGGCGACAAGTTCGCTGAGAATCCGCAGCTTGTCGAGGCCAACCGGCGCGCTCTGCGCGCGGGCTACTCCTACTGTGACGCCACCGAGGCGTTCCAGATCCAGTACGAAGTCCCGCCCGCCCGGCTTGCGCCCGGCGTTTATCGCAACGTCTCCGGCAACACGGCGCTGTCGTTGGGACTCATCGCGGCGTCGCAACGTTCCGGGGCGCCGCTTTTCTTGGGCTCCTATCCCATCACCCCAGCGTCGGAAATACTCCATGAGCTTGCGCGGCACAAAAACTTCGGCGTGATCACGTTCCAAGCCGAGGACGAGATCGGCGCCATCGGCGCCGCGATTGGCGCCGCGTTCGCCGGCGCGCTGGCCGTCACGACGACGTCCGGTCCGGGAATGGCGCTTAATGCCGAATCCGTCGGGCTGGCGGTGATGGTCGAGCTGCCGCTCGTCATCTGCAATATCCAGCGCGGCGGACCTTCCACGGGCCTTCCGACCAAGACGGAGCAAGCCGATCTCTTCCAGGCGCTATTCGGCCGTCACGGCGAAGCGCCCGCGCCGGTTCTGGCGGCGTCGTCGCCGGGCGATTGCTTCACGGTCGCCTACGAGGCGAGTCGGATCGCGCTCAAGTACATGGTTCCGGTGATCGTATTGTCCGACGGTTATCTCGCCCGGAGCACCGGTCCCTGGAGGATTCCCGAGCTTGATGATTTGCCCGCGATCAAGGCGCGTTACCGAGCGGATCCGGACGGATTCGCTCCGTACGCGCGCGATCCCGAGACGCTGGCGCGTCCATGGGCGATTCCGGGCACTCCAGGTCTCGAGCACCGCGTCGGCGGACTCGAAAAACGCGACGTATCGGGCGTGATCGACTACGATCCTTTGAACCATGAGCGGATGGTCGATCTCCGCGCCCGGAAAGTGGCGGCGATCGCGCGCGAGATCGGACCTGTCGTGCCGAAAGGGGACGGCGACGGCGACCTGCTGATCGTCGGATGGGGATCGACCAAGGGCGCTATCCGCGCCGCGGCGCAGGCGCGGCGTGCCGGAGGGCGCCGCATCGGTCACGTGCATCTGCGCTATCTCAATCCGCTGCCGCCAAATCTTGCCGACGTCCTCATCCGATACAAGCGCGTTCTCGTTCCGGAGCTCAACATGGGGCAGCTCGCGTGGCTTCTGCGCTCGCGTTTCCTGGTGGACGCGATCGTCTTCGGGAAGAACCAGGGACAGCCCTTCAGGCAGCGGGAGATCGAGGCCAAGATCGAGGAGGCGCTCCGATGAACGCGCCGGCGTCCTCGTACAAGAAAGAGGATTTCGAAACCGATCAGGACGTCAGGTGGTGCCCGGGATGCGGCGACTTCGCCATACTGAGCGCCCTGCAATCAGTTTTCGCGGATCTCGGCGTTCCGCGCGAAAAGCTGGTGATCGTCTCGGGCATCGGCTGCTCGAGTCGGCTCCCATACTATGTCAACACTTACGGTTTCCACGGCATTCATGGACGCGCGCCGGCCATTGCGACGGGCGTCAAGCTGGCCAATCCCGATCTCGAGGTGTGGATCGCCACCGGCGACGGAGACGCGCTGGCGATTGGCGGCAACCATCTCATCCATGCGCTGCGCCGGAACATCGGCGTCAAGATTCTGCTTTTCAACAATCGCGTGTACAGCCTCACAAAGGGCCAGTCCTCGCCGACCTCGGAACTGGGACAGAAGACCAAGTCCGCGCCTTACGGATCGATCGATCCGCCATTCAACGCGCTGGCGCTGGCGCTCGGCGCCGGCGCCACGTTCGTCGCGCGCTCGATCGACGCGTTCCTGCCGCACCTCAAGTCGACCCTGAGACGCGCGGCGGCGCACAAGGGCGCGGCGTTCGTCGAGATTCTCCAGAATTGCCTTGTTTTCAACGACGGCGCCTTCGGCCGTCTCACGGACAAAAACGCGCGTGGCGAGAACCTGCTCGTTCTCGAGGACGGCCAGCCTCTCGTCTTCGGCCGTCGCCACGACAAAGGATTGCGGCTCAACGGGCTCGATTTCGAGGCGGTCGTCATGGACGGAGGTTCCGCGGATCACGACGTTCTGATTCACGATGAGCGTCGATCCGGCGAAGGCTACGCGTATTTGCTGGCACGCATGAGCGACCACGCGGATCTGCCGACGCCCATCGGCGTTTTTCGCGACGTTCAGAGGCCGTGTTATGAAGACTCCGTGCGCGCCCAGATTCGCGAAATCACGAAAGAGCAAGGCGCGGGAGATCTGGAAAAGCTGCTTCGCGCGGGATCGAGCTGGGAAGTCCGTGAATAGAAAGCCGTGGAAGATCCTGTCCTTGTCGCGATCGGGACGTTAGTGAGATCTCACGGTCACCAAGAAGACGGCTGGCATTGATTGCCGATTCGCCCACGACATCCCGGCGGCCGGCGTGACGTCTCAGTTTCGATCCAGAATCAGCGGCAATGCATCGAGCAGGCCGGCGCACTCCGCGCGCAGCAGCGGACGCGCGCCGCTCGCGACGATGTTGCCGCCGGCCAGCCCGATGGCGCCGAACCCGGCGAGGCGGATCGAGACGACGCCCGCGCCCGAATCCTCGAGACCGACGACGCGCCGTCGCTTGTCGCGGCGCACGCCGAGGCCGACGTATGCCGTCTCGGCATAGAGCCACGGATGCGGCTTGGGAGACAGCTCGCCGAGAGTCCCGGCATGGCCGCGCGCCAGCCGATCTCCGGCCGTGATGACGGCGTCGTAGAAGTCGAGCGGGTCTCCGAGACCCAGCTTGCGGAAAGCCGAGAGGATCTCGGGCCAGGCTTTCTCGTAAAGGCCCGAAGTGACGAGTCCGATGCGAATGCCGCGGCTCTTGAGCGCGAGAAGGAATTCCTTGAGCCCCGGGCTCGGATCAAAGGCGTCGAAACGACCTCGACCGGCTGCGATCTCGGCCAGCTCCGCGCGCGTGATTTCATAATAATGAAGACGCGCCTCGTCAAGACTCTTTCCTGGACAGTGGGTGTCGATGCAATACCGCAGGTGCTCCGAAACCGAATGGCCGGAGATCTGCGGCTCGTCTTCGGCCTTGAGCCGGAAGCCGGGATGACCCATGAGGCGCGCGATCGCGCGCTCGATGATCCACATCCAGAAGCGCTCGCTGCGCACGCTCGTGCCGTCGAGATCCATGAGCACGGCTTCGGCCGGGGGCGCGAACACGTCGTCGAGCAGGGGGTAGATCGACGGAGGTCCGAGAGCGGAGAGCACGCATGCCAGCGTCTTGTCCGCGAAGACGACGAACTCCACCTTTCGATCGCGTGGCGTGAGGATGAGCCGGACGCCGTCGCGTCCGGCGCGCCACATGCCGTTGCACGCCGTTTCCAGCTCGAAGAAGTCGCCTTCATGTTCCGGACGGATGCGGCCTATGCCGGGGAAAACAGCGGCATCTACGGCGGCGGTTTTCAATGGGCTTGTTTCGGGCACGCGGGCGACCTCCGGGGCGTAACACGACATTCGTGAAGCGCGACGAACGGCAGGCTACGCCGGTCGTCGCGCGCGTGTCAAGCGGCGAGCGAGCCGACCTTCGTCATGATCGCGGCAATTGGGGGATCGCAAGCATGGAAGGTATAGTAATGCCTCGCGGAGCAAAGGCGATCGGAAGCGGAGGCCCTGTGAACCTGCTTTTCAGGACGCGACATGGAAACGAAGGAATTCACGAACGCATCGGTATCGAGGCACGGCGATGGCGGTCTTTCCGGCGAGCGGCGCTCGCGGCGCTTTTCTCCGCGTCTTGCGCGCAAGTCGTGTCCGCGCAGCCCGCGCCGCGGGAGACCTGGATGTCGCTTCACGGCACGGGATTCTTCACGTTGCCCGACACTCGAACGCATCGTTCCGGACATCTGACGTTCGGGTTCGGCGTCGACAATCGCGATCGCGATCCGCTGGGCATGGATCTTCTCGACGGATGCGCGGTCTGGGCGCTCGGGCTTTCCGAGTCGGTGGAGGCTTACGGGCAGCATGTCTTCTCGCGCGTCGTCGCTCTTCCGGAATATCCCGCTCTTCCGCCTCCTCCTCTCGATCTGATCGTTTTTCCGGGCGCGCCGGTCCCCGCGCGGCCGTACTATGCCTGGAATCCGGCCGTTCCCTATCTGAACAAGAAAGGGACGGCCCGATTCGACGCGTTCGTGCCCGGTGACGAGCTGATCGGCGTCAAGAAGCGTCTGCTGGAACCTTCCGGATGGACGCCGGGACTCGCGCTGGCCGGCGAGATCAAGATTCCGCTGTCCAAGGCCGCCGGTGACCTTCAATCGGGTTCCGGCACGGGCGGGATCGATCTCACGGCGCGCATGGCCTCCGAATGGCGCATCGACGCCTGGGACGTTCTCGTTGGAGTCGGATTCACGCGCACCGGAGATCCTCCAAGAAACGATCAAATGTTGACAATCGAAGGCGGCTCGGACGTTCGCCTTGTCGAACTGCCGCTGCAACTGCCTCATCGGCTGGATCTGGGAATCGGCGTTCGCTGGCGGCTCACACGAAAGCTCGCCGCCGTCACGGAAGTGACGACGACGTCACTCGTGGGCGCGCGCACTCCCACGCTGGATCACGCCCGTCCCGTTGATCTTCTGCTCGGCGCCCAGCTTCGTCTCGGTCATGCCAGAGCGACGGTTGCCTGGCGTTACCATGGAAACGCGCTCCCGTCGGGCGATGTGCGCAAGGCCCCGCTGGCGGGAGGCGTGGATCTGAGCAATGTCTCCGCCGACGCGCGCCGGGAATACTTGCGCGCGCTCGGTCTGGGGCAGGTGGAGTCGAATCTGCGAAACGAGTCCCAGATACTCATTGCGCCGCCCGTCCCGAACGCGACACTCCCGGCGGGCGCGCGTGTCATTCCGGATGAGTATCGTATTCGTTCCGAGCATCAGATGGGTTTCATTTTTCTTTTGGGTTGGACGATCTGAGGGCGCCATGTTTCCCGCCGGCTTTTCGTCGGCATTACGGCGATGCGCGGCGTGACTAGGGTTTCCAGAATGACGTCGGCCGTCGGCCGGGCCTTGCTCCCGCCGCTTATCGCCTTTTTTCTGGCGCGAATCATGCTCATGATCGCGGCGACGGAAGTCGGCCTCGATCCGTTTCAGCCGGCGATCTGGTGCCGGAGCGATTCGGGTCACTATCTGGGCATCGCGATCGGCGGGTATGATCTCTTCCCCTGTCCCGAGCATGAGAACCGGCCGAACATGTGGTGCGGGAACGCGGGGTGGTTTCCCGCCTATCCATTGCTGATTCGTACTCTGCGTCCCTTGATTCCGACGCGTCGCGTGGCGGTCATGATCTCGGCCCTGTTCGCGGCGGCCGGCCTGACGCTTCTTTGGAATCTGTTTCTTGGCGGGCGTGTCACGCTCGCGAGCTGTACGGCGCTGGGCCTGGCCGCTTTTTTCCCAGGGCAGGTTTATCATCACGCCGTTTTCCCGATTTCGATGTTCACGACCTGCGTGCTGCTTTACATGTGGTCGCTCATACGCCGGCGATGCCTGGCGGCGGCGATCCCGGCCGCAATGGCCGCTTTCGCCTATCCAACGGGTGTCCTCCTGGCGGCGCATGCCGCGCTGTTCGCTTTCTTCGGTCGACAGGGCGGTCGTCTTCAATCGCGCCTGCCGCGAGCCGCGTTCGTCGGCGCGTCAGCGGCGGCGGGATTCGCGTCGGTGCTTCTGGCGCATCATGTGAGCGTCGGAGCCTGGGACGCCTTCTTTCGCATTCAGTCGACCTATGGCCATGGTCTGCACGATCCCTTGATGACGCTCTGGTCGCGAATCGCGCGGCTGCACGGGCACTCTCCGCCGAACGAGGCGTATCCCGCAGCCCAGGCGCTGCTGGTCGCGTTCTGGCTGGGCTGTGTCGTCGTTTGCATGGCGCGACACCGGCGCCGGATCGAGCCGGCCGACTTCGCGCTTGTTTTATACGCCGTCCTTTTCTGGTTATTCTCACTGTCGCTCGGCGGCGGGCTGAGTATCTATCGCAGCGACGCGCTTCTTCTTCCGTCAGTCGCGCTCGCGCGCGGCATGCCGCGGCCGCTCGCGGCGTTTTTCTTGGTTGCCTTCGTCGTGACGGCCTGGCCGATGGCGCTGCTCTTCTTTCGCGGACAATTAGTCTGAAACGCGACGTCCGTGATCCGGCATTTCGCGTCTTCTGTTTTAATGCCGAAAAGAGGATAAAATTTCCAGGCGGAATCAGACGACGTTTCATGTGAAGGAGAACGCCATGCGCCTGAATGTCCGGGCTTTCGCTCTCACGGGCGGCATCGTCTGGGGACTCACTGTCTGTCTCGCCACGTTGTGGCTCCTCGCGTTCGGTTACGAGGGCGGGATGATCAGAGTCCTCGATCACTTCTATTTTGGGTACAGCTACTCGGTTGTCGGAGCCTTCGTGGGGCTCTTCTGGGGCTTCATCGACGGCGCGATCTTCGCGGCTTTATTCGCCTGGCTCTACAATCGTCTCGTGAGATAGGCCGAAGCCGCGCTATCGAATCGGCTCACCGCGCTCGACGCCTGTTAGGCGGCTGAGGAAGTCCTTGTCTTTATAACCGAGCGCGCGCGCTTTGGCGCCGTACTTCTTGAAGTTCGCCGCATCCTTGAGGCCGAGGTAGGCCCAGGCGATGTAAGCGTTGCCGAGCGGAACCTCCGGAGCCAGGGCCAGTCCCTTCTCGAGCGCGGCCACCGCGTCCTTGTAGCGTTTCGCGTTCAGGTGCGCGCCGCCCAGGTAGATCCAGGCATCGGCGCGTTGCGCGCCGGAGCCTTCGACGACACGCGTCAGTTCGGTCACGGCGCGGTCGTTCTGACCCAGTTCGGAGAGCACGGCGCCCAGGTTGATGCGATATTCGTCGTTGCCCGGTTCCAGGGAGACGGCTTGCTCGTAAGCGGAAAGCGCCCCGTTCGCATTGCGCTTGTGGGCGTGCTCTATGTGTCCGAGATAAAAGTGGGCCTCGGCGTTGGCGGCATCCAGCGCGACGGCTTTCTGGAGCGAGGCGCCGGCCGCCTCGATCTGATTCTGCGCGATCTGGGCGCGCGCCAGGCCAATGTGGCCTTCGACGGAGTCAGGGTTCTGTTCGCAGAACGCCGTCAGATCTTGAATCGCCAGCTCGCTCTCGTTGTTCTTGATGTACATCAGCGCCTTGGCGACCGTGACCTTCCGCGTTAGGGCTTTGGCTTCCGGATCGCCCTCGGCCAGCACGGCGGCAAGCGACGCGTCCGCCATGGCGTCTTCGGGACGATTCAGGGCAAGCTTGACGTACGCGGATTCCTTGTATGCCTCGACGGCGCCGGGAGCGGCATCGATGACCTTTTGCAGGATCGGCTCGGCCTCGGTCGCGCGGCTCGTCTTGCGCAGCACGCGCGCGAGGCCCACGTTGGCGCCGATATGATTCGGCGCGTCCGCGAGCGCTTGCCGGTAGGCGGTTTCTGCGGCGGCCATGTCGGCGCGCGCCTCCTGGGCGAAGCCGAGAGCGTTCTGAGCGGCCGCGCCTCCGCCGGCCGTCGCGGCTTTCTCGGCCAGCGTGACGGCGAGGTCGCCCTGGCCTTGCCGTGCGCGAAGGTGCGACAACGCGATCTGCGGCCAGACGCCCTCGGCGTCGGCCGAGACGGCCGCTTCCGCCGAAGCCGCCGCGTCTCCCACGCCGCGAGCCGCTTGCACGAGGGACAGGCGTCCGAGAGCCTCTGCGCGGGCGGATTCCGCCAGCTTGTCCGCGGCGGCGGTCAGAGCGTCGATGGCCGCGTCCAGATCCGCCTTGCCGCTCAAAAGCTCGCCCAGCTTCAAGTAGACGTCGCCCGTCGCCGTGCCGTCGGCGCTCGCCGCGCGTAGCAGCTCGATGGCGCCGTCGACGTCGCCGCCGCTCGCTTTATCGGAGGCCAACTGAACGACGTTCACCTCCGCCGCGGCCTTCTTGTCTTTCTTTTCCTTCTTCTTGGCGGCCGCCGCTCCGGGCATGGTGAGGAGAATCCCCAGAAACACTATCCACGCTTTCATCGTTCCCTCCTGTCAAGCAGCTACGTTTGTTTGTTATGTTAGGGTTCAGGATCGCTCTTCGTCAAGCAGACGGACTCGATGCGACAGGCGGAAACGTCATCGTTCAATCCGGACGTCCGGCGCTCCTTGAGCGCCACGGCACGATCGTCGGCATGCGGGATTGGCACGTCTGGTATTCGTATACAATAATTTTTCCGCGAAATAAAACGAGAGCATGCTGGATACACGGTCCGGTCACGACCAGGCGCCTTGTGCGCGGAGGCTGATGGCAACGCCGAAGGCCTCCGTTGGGCCGTCCTGACGTACCGGAAGAGGTTTATCTTGGACCAGGCGGCGAAGAAGAGGCTGTAATACGGCGAATCGAGGCTATCATTCGTCTCGGAGGTCGGTGGGAGAAGGAAGAATGAAAGATGGCGCCGCTCACGCGTCACGCAAGCGCGAGGTGTACATAGACGCCTTCCGCGGTTTCATGGCGCTGGTCATGGTACAGGGCCACGTCTGCGACATGTTGCTTTCCGAGACATTACGCGGCGACCCGCTTTACCGTTTCCAGGCTCTATTTCACGGAACGACGGCGCCCGGCTTTCTCTTCGCTTCGGGTTTCGTGGCGGGACTGCCGCGCGCTCCGCTGTCTCTCAAGGCCAGTATCCGCCGCGCGCGCAGACTGCTCTTCGTGCTGGGTGTCGGCTACTACCTGCATCTGCCGTATTTCTCATTCTGGAAAACGCTGCAGGCGTCCGCCGCCGAGAAAACGACGCTCTTCGCGTGCAACGCTCTACAGGCCATCGCCGTGACGCAGCTCTTCATCATCCTGCTGCAATGGATCGCGAAGACGAAATGGATTCACGTCGCCGGCGTTCTGACGTTGATCGTGATCGTGGTCAGTCCGTCCGTCTGGTCGTCGGGCCTCTCGGCGGGACTTCCTCAGTGGCTCGGGGCTTATCTCGATCGCTCGGCAGGCTCATTTTTTCCGCTATTTCCATACTCCGCTTTCGTGCTCGCCGGCACCGTGGCCGGTGCGGCGCTCGGGCGGCAAGAGGCTCGAACGCGCCGCCGCCGCGCGCTGACATGGGGCGCGGCATTGATGGTCGCGGGTTGGTTGCTTTCCTATCCCCTGGCCGGGAAGGTGGATTTCTGGGGCCCATCGCCCGCTTATATGTTGCTGCGAATCGGAGGGATCGTCCTTTTATTGAGACTCATGGAAGCCCTGGCCGAAAGCGGAGGGAAAGGCGTGCGCGCACTGGCCTTGCTGGGCCACGAGACGCTTCAGGCGTATGTTTTACATCTCGTTCTGCTCTACGGCGGCGCCATCTCGCGGTCGCCTCTGCAGAGTTATGTCGGACAACTCGGTTTTGTCGCGACCGGGGCGATTTTGATTGCCATGTTGCCCGTGCTCTATCTCGCGGCCTGGCTCTGGCACCGATTCAAGATGCATGCGCCGCATGAGGCGACGCTTGCGCTGGTTTTTCTTTCAACATGGTTTCTTTACCTATTTTTCACCAAGCCCTGGTGAGCCGCGGTCGCCGGTGATTCCGCCGGGTCGATGTGGGGAGCGTTGATGGGGGATCGCGCGGGTTCGGCATTATTTCGGCATGCGAATCGCCCGCGAAACATCCGCCGCGGCGCTGTATTGATGCTCGTGTCGGCCGCGGTTTTCTCATGCGCGAGCGCCGCCATCAAGACGGCCAATGAACAGACGACGAACGCCATGGTGGTCTTTTTTCGAAATCTCGTCGGCGTGTTCGTGCTCGCGCCGTGGGCGATCGGCGCCGGACGAACAGGCCTCGCCACGCGACGTTTGCATGATCATCTGCTGCGCGGTCTGCTGGGCGTGTCCGCGATGTACTGCACGTTTTTTTCCATTGGACGAATGCGCCTGGCCGACGCGCTCGCTCTGGGTTATTCGTCGCCGTTCTTCCTGCCCTGGATCGAGCGATTCTGGCTCGGCGAGCCGGTGCCACGCCGCATCTTCGGCGGTCTCGTCTTCGGATTCGCCGGCATCCTGCTCATCGTCAAGCCGGGCCTGAGCGCGTTTCAACCGGTGGCGCTCGTGGCCCTGGCCGGCGCCGTTCTCGGCGCGTTCGCTCAGGCGGGCGTACGCCGGCTGACGGCGAGCGAACCGGTCGCGCGCATCGTTTTGTTTTTCGCGCTGACCGGCACGACCATTTCCGCGTTTCCGCTGCTTTTTTCATGGCAGGCGCCCTCCATGCGAACCCTGACGACCTTGATGCTTGTCGGTCTGCTCGCGACGGTGGCCCAGCTCTTCTTCACGTCGGCATACGGTCAGGCGCCCGCCTCCAACGTGGCGCCCTTCCTGTACGGCTCCGTTATCTTTTCCGGAGTGTTGGATTTTCTGCTCTGGGGGAAGCTGCCGGATGCGCTGTCGATCGTCGGCGCCATGATGATCGTCCTGGCCGGCGTCGTGATCTTGCGCCGGTTGTCCGACGGCGTCGACTGACGTCGCGCGGACAGCGTCGACTTTGACTCCAACCTTTGCGAAGATGAATCCGTCAAATATAGAGGAACGTCATGTTCGCTCTGGAGTTTGCTTCCCTGATATGCCTCGCATGGCTCGCCGGTGGCGGTGAGCCGGCGCCTTTGCCGAGTCCAACCATGAGCGCTTCTCCGACAGGCGCGTCGGACGCGATTCCCGAAAAGGAATCGTCCCGACATCTGGATCTCGGCGCCTTTTCCGATCCGTTCGGCCGCCTCCGTTACCCCGACCCTGAAGGCGATTCGGGCAGGAGGCCGGAAATGCTTTGGTTCAAGGAATACATCGAAGTCGAGGAGAAGGCGCCGCGCAGCATTCAGGAGATCTCCGCCGATTGGTGGAAACACTGGAACATACCCAGAGACGGCGGTCCGCCGACAGGCATGCCCACGCACAAGGATCTCATGGGACAGATGTCGGGAACGCCCGCTCCGAGCGCGTCGTTCGTCGATCTCTTGGGTTGGCTCGTGATGACGATGAATCAGCGCATGAGCCGTGAACGCATGCCGCCGATCGAACGCCTGCCTCCGCCTCCGCCGACCTCGGAACTGCGCGTCGAGCCGCACGTTTTATCGAATGCGCAGAGGACGCCTGAGAATCCGAGGCTCACGCCGACACCGACGCCATGGTGACGTCAAACGGGACGCCGCCCACCATCAACGCAAGTCCGGGACTGTGTTTTATCTTTCATCGACATGGCGCACGGAGAGAAAGCGTGGAATCTCACGCGAGACCGCTTCGCCGGATGCGGTTGGCATCTTCCTCGCAGCGACGGCGCCGATAACGGACGTAGCGCTCTCGCCCGGCGAGGATCGCCCTATCGGCCGAGAAGCCGGAGCAAGCCGAGTGACATGTCGGGCACGTACGTGATCGCGAGCACGCCCAGCAGCAGAATGAGCAGGAATGGAAACGTGTCGCGATACACGCGCAGGAGCGGAATCCCGAATCGGCTCGACGAGATGAAGAGATTGACGCCGATCGGCGGCGTGAGAAAGCCCAGCTCGAGGTTGGCCAGGAAAATGACGCCGAGGTGGACGGGGTCCACGCCGAAAGCCAGGCCGATCGGCGCGATCAGCGGCACGACGACGACGATCGCAGAGTAGATGTCCATCAGGCAGCCCACGGCCAGGAGCAGCGCGTTCAGCGCCAGGAGAAAGACGATGCGCGAGTGAATGTGCTCCTGGACCCAACCAAGAAGCAGATCGGCGATTTCGGCGTCGACGAGATAGCTCGTGAGCCCCATGGCGACGGCCAGAAGGATGAGCACGGCGCCCATGAGCGCGCCGGCCTTCACGAGCGCTTGCGGCAGAGCGCGGGTGACGTGAACGTCACGCGCAAAGAAGCTCTGCGTGACCACAGCGTAAACGAAGGCAAAGGCGGCGGTCTCGACCATCGACATGCTGCCGCTGATAAAGAGGCCGATGATGGCGATCGGCAGTAGAAGCTCCCATTTGGCCGTCCATGAGGCGGCGGCCAGTTCGCGCCATGAAAAAGACTGGCGCGTCTTGGTCACGCGGCGACCGACGATGACGCCGTAGACGGCGACGATCGCCGCCAGCAGCAGGCCTGGCGCCAATCCCGCCAGATAGAGCGAGTCCGCCGGGACGGGGATGTCGCGCGCGGTCGCCACGACGCTGTAGAGGATGACGGGCAAGCTGGGGGGGAAAAGCAAGCCCAGGCTGCCGGCGGCGGTGACCAGGCCGAGAGAAAAACCCGCCGGGTATCCGTCGGCTCTGAGCATGGGGTAAACCAGGCCGCCGACGGCGATAATCGTGACTCCCGAACCGCCCGTGAACGTCGTGAACAAAGCGCAGACGGCCACGACGATGATCGCCAGACCGCCCGGCGCCCAGCCGAATCCAGCCTTGAAAAAACGCAGCAACCGCCGCGAGGCTTGGCCCTCGGCCAGGACGTAGCCGCACGCGGTGAGCAGCGGGATCGCCGGCAGGATCGGCGACGCGATGAGCCGATAGACCTCGGCGGAGACGGCGGCGACCGGAGTGCCGTCCTTGAAGAACAGAAGCAGCGCCAGCGCGCCCATGATGACGAAGATCGGAGCGCCGAACGAGGCGGCCGCCAGGATGACGATCGCCAGCGGCCAGGCCCATTCGGCGGCCAGGGCCGGCATGAGGCCGAGCGCCAACGCGGCGCCGATCGTGAAGACGGCGATCACGCGTCCTCCTAAACGAGGCGAGGCCGCGCGCACGAAACCCAGCGCCATCAAGCCGAGCGCGATCGGCATGACGCACTCGCTGGTCCATTCCGGCACGCCGCCGGGGAGCGTTTTGGGCCGCTGGAAATCCGCCGCCACGACCTGATAGGCGGCGTAGGCCAGAACGGCGATGGTGGCCGCGGCCAGGGACGAGGTCACGAGCCGCGCGAAACGGCGCAGGCGTCCATGACCCAGAAACTCGGTGGTGGAAAGCGTGATGTGCTTTTGTTGCCGCGTGGCGACCAGGGCGCCGACGAACGCGATCCAGAGCGTCAACTGCTGGACGTAAGCGGAAGCGCCGGGAACATGGAAACGTCCCGACCACCGGCCGACGGCGTCGGCAAGCGGAACCAGCGTGGCGCCGGCGAGGGCCGCGATCAAAATCCAGCGTTCGACGCTGGCGGGCGCGCGCCTCAAGGACGCGAAGAATCCGGCGCGAGGACGCTCGTCATCCGTCGCGGCGTTTTGCGGCATTTCCATTCCTCCAGACTCACGCTGCTCGCGCCGGCGATCCGATCGGGCCGTGCACATAGCGACGGCCTTTCGGATCTCCGGCCATGGTTCGCGTCATCCGCCGGCGTATGACGGATCGCGCCGAGCCTGCATTCGTCGCGCCGTTCAGCGCTTGCCGGAAGCGGCGCGCGCCTCGTCGCGATAACGCCGGGCCATGTCGAACGCGTCGGCGGGCACGACCTTGGCGCGGATCTCCGGATAGAAGCTCTCGGCGAGATCGAGCCACGCGGCCCGCTGCGCCGCGCTCACCGCGACGACGTTGAGGCCGCGCTTTTTCATGGCGTCGATGTCGCGACGCTCGTTGCCGCGGATCTCGGCCTGGAGCCGGCGGCCCGCTTCCCGGGCCGCCTCCAGCAGCGCCGGCCGGATATCGGCGGGTATTTTTTCCCAGGTGGAGCGATTGATGAGCGTCGCTCCAAGCAAAAGCTGCCAGCGCAGATCCGTCATATTCCCGGTCTGGACGAAGTACTGCGAGATCACCGAGACCTGCGGCGGAACGCCGAGCGCCGAGATGAGGCCGGTCTGCAGCGCGGTCGCGATCTCGGTCGCCGGCAATGGAACCGCGTTGAAGCGGGCCGATTTCCACAGAGCGATTGCGTCATGGTCGCCGGCCCAGACGAACATCTTGAGGCGGCGCAGATCGTCGGGAGCGGCGACCGGCGCCTTGGTGAAGAAGTGAACCCAGCCGCCGTCGGCCCAGTTCAGAATCACGAAGCCTTGCCGCAGCAGATCGGCCTCGAGCTTGGGGCGCATCTTCTCGAGTACGGCATAAACCTCTTCATAGGAGGAGTACATCATGGGCACGCCGAGGGCGAAGACGGAACGGTCGATTTCCCCCACGCCGACGGACGTCAGCACCGCCGCGTTCAGCGTGCCGAGCCGCATCTTGCGCACGACGTCCGGATCGTCGCCCATCCTTCCGCCGGGGTAGAGCGCGACGGTGACGCGGCCGCCGGAGAGCGCCTTCCATTTATGCGCCGTTTCCAGCAGCACCTGGTGCCAGGACGAGCCGTCTGGAACGAGGGTCGCCATCTTGACGCGGATGGCTTGCGCCTCGACGCACGACGGGAGCACGGCCAGCGTTCCCAAGGCCAGCGCCGTAATGAGAGGCAAGGACCCTGCATGTACGGCGCGTTTCTTGATGGATAAGAGTGAAAGTCGCATGATTGGGTTATCAAGCCTCCGCTGAGCCGACGAGGCGCGCCCTCGTCGATCAGGTTATTCGACGAATAATTCGTCCGCGCGCCCCAGGAGCCAGAGCGCCCGTTTCTGGGCGATCACGTTGTTCAGGCGAATGTCCGGCAATTGATCGAGGTCGACATCCAGGGCTTTTTCGAGCAATGCCTCGAACTCCTGGCGATTCTGCAAAGACACGGCCACGCTCTCGGCGAGATTGACGAAGGGCAGAGCGCGCCGGCCTTGCGAAATCTCGGTCGCCCGCTGAAAGTGCTCCCGCGCCCGTTCGATCGAGCCTCCCACCGAGGCGCCCCGCGCCTCCCATGAAATGAAGAAGTCGTGGATCGCGCCGTGCTCGAAATTCTCGTCGAGACGCAGCGCCTCGGCGATCAGCGCCTGGGCGACGTGCTGATCGGCGGAAAGCTCGGCGTTGCTCTTGTCGAGCGCGATGGCGCCGAACCAGGCCATGCCCGTCCAGTAGAGCAGGGGCACGTGCTTCCGCTTGAGATTCATGCGGCGAAGCGATTCGCCGGGCTCCGTGCCGAGCTTGCTCCGGAAGCCCGCGACGTCGACCTCCAGCCCGCGGAACCCATAGTCGCGGCCGCGGAGATAGAGTCGCACGGCCCGGCTTCGCATGGCCGTGGCGCGCGACAGGTCCTGTTCCTCGATGAAGTCGGCTTCTTGCTGGACCCAGGCGTACGCGTACTGAACGAAACCGGATGCGGCGGCCAGCAGCAGCTTCTGATGGCGGGGCGACGTCTCGATGAGAGCTTCCATCGTCTTGAGGCCGAACGGCACGGCGTCACCCACGAGATCGGGATCGTCGTCGCGCGCGTAGATCGAGCCGCCGCCGGCCAAGGCGTCGCCGAGCGAATTGACGGCCAGCTTTCTGATCGAGCATGAACACGTCACGACCGGAAACAGAACGACGGCCAGCAAGGCCGCGTTTTGTGTTCGACGTTGGATCGGCTTATGACGCATGGTTCCGGATCCACCCGAGGGCGTTCATTCTATCGCAAATATCAAGATATTGAGCGCTCTGGTCGCCTGTCAACGTTGTTTTTCGATCGATTTCACATCTAGAATGTCGAAGCTTCGACAAGCGCCGTATCTCGGAGGCGGAATAACGGAATGAAATAATGTTGGCGTTCTGCTTCGGCTGGCGTGACTCTGTCTCGTCTGCCTCATTGACGCTATCTGGGAGGGACATGCCATGAAGAAACTGGACCGCCGGTTGTTCTGTGTCGGGCTCGTGGCGTCGTCGGGCCTGTTGATGGCCAAGGCAACGCCGGGCGAGGAAAAACCGGCGCCTGCGTCGCGCGACAAGCTCATCGCCGCCGCGCGCGAGCTGATCGGCACGCTGAAGTACTGCGCTTTGATCACCGTTGATGCCGCCGGCCAGCCCCAGTCGAGGACCATGAATCCATTCCCGCCGGAAGAAGACATGAGCGTCTGGATGGCCACCACGAAACTCAGCCGGAAGTTCAGGGAAATCGAGCGGAATCCCCGCGTCACTCTTTATTATGCAAATCATGCCGAGGCGACCGGCTACGTGTCCCTCAACGGCAAGGCCGTGCTTGTCGACGACATGCAAGAAATTCTCAAGCGAAAGCGCGGTTACTGGGACAACGCTTTCCCCGGACTGAAGAATGTCGTGCTCATCAAGGTGATTCCGGAACGTCTCGAAATCGTCTATTACAAGCACGGCCTGAACAGCGATAGCATTACCTTCAGGGCGCCTTCCATCGATTTGACGGCCGGCGCGGCACGACGCTGAAGCCGGAGGTCGATGCGGCCGTATACGAGATCGCGGAGAAGACCGGAATGCACGACTGGCTCCATCGCCTTGCGTGCCCAACGGATTTTTGCAGCATGCCGGCTTTCAGCTCCAAGATCGACTTCAAACGGACCAAGACGCTGATACAGGGCCACGGTTGTTGTGACCATAGGCTCACCGCCCGACGCTCCCAGCCCCAAGCTCCCGGCGCCGTGCCTCTTGGGTAGCCTCGACGGACGGCTGCCACTCGGGCGGCGCAACATCCCTCCAGTCAAGCGGCGGCGCATCGGGCCCGGGCCGATATTTCACGTGGATCGAAACGTGGGTCTTGATCGAGGCCGTGTCGTAGAAAAGGACCTCCCACTCGCCGACACGAGACCGCTGGAACGGCGCGAAGTCTCTCCATTCGATCGAATCGCTGCCCTCTGGAATCGCCACACATACGAGGCGCCGAGAATAGCGAGTCTGCGGATCTGCACCGACGCTGAGCAAGCGCATCCCGCCTTGCAGGCGCAGGTGAGGCAGGCCGTCAATCAGCATCTCGATGCCGCTCGATGGAGACGATGTCGTCAACCGGTACTCGGTCAGCAGATAGTTGCGCCCCCGATAGTTTCGACGGCTTTCGGTGCGGCTCTTCAATGCGCCCCCAATCGGCGTCTCGGACACGACCCGACTCTCGGGCGTCAGGAAGGGCGCGCCGGCGCGGATGTCCGAGCCGACGGTCTGTCCGTGAAGCAGGGTGACGAACAGGACCCGATCGTCCGGATGCAGCTCCCAGACGTCCAGTACGGCCGTCGGTCGCGCCGGATAAACGACCGTCGACTCCCTGTGCGACGCCGGCGTGGTCTCGTGCAGACCAGCGAACTGCCAACCGAGTTGGATGGCCGCCATCCCCAGCATGGCGATGGCCAACGGACCGAACCATGGGACTCGCGTCGGCGTCCGAGACGGGTCGCTCTGCGGTCGGTCGGCGGGATAGAAAGGCGGCACGAACGGAGGAACCGGCCCCGCCGCCAGATCGTGCGCCACAGCGCCCATGTCGCGGAACACTCCCTCGAGGTTCGCCAGTCGTTGAACCTGCCGGCGGCGCTGGACGCGCAGCCACCCGTCCTCGATGCGAGCGGAATGTTGTGACCCGAAGAGGCTCAGGAGCGCTCGACGGCGCTCCGCGTTCAGGTACTCGAGCGCCTGGCCGGCCTCGGCTGCCCGCACGAAAACACGGTCGTCGAACGCCTGGTCGCCGGTCTCGATTCGCGGACCGGCCAGCAACCCGAACAGGCGGTTGCGCCAGGTCTTGCCTTCGACGCGCAGCGACGCAGGGAGCCCGGGCAAGTAGACGCCCATGCGTGTCACCAGCGGGGGGTTTTCTCTGTAGGAAGTGAGACGGCCGCCGAAGAGCTTCTTTGTCTTCGAATTCCACACGAGATCGAGAACGAAGGGGAATTCCTGGTTCTGCCCTTCGTATCGCCTGATTCGAGGGTCCGGACGTTCGAGACCGTGAAGTTTGGCGAACAACTCCCAGCTCTGATCCGCCGCGGCCCCTTTGGCCGCGCGCCGCCGCCAGAGCCATTTGAAGAGCAGGAAGAAACCGGCGCCATACGCGAGAGTCAACAGCACCCGTGAGGTCATCGCGTCCTCCACAAACCCGGCCGTCCGGGTGTTTTCCGTGAGATGCCCGCCATGTCCACGCGACATCTTCGAGAGTTGGCGGGAAGGTCGTCGAGCTGATAAACGTCCGTCATTTTCGTGAAGAAGCTCACGTTAGGATGCGCACGCTGCAGCGCTGAGCGGCGCGAGCGATTCGAGTCCACACCGCGACGTCGGTTACGGCGAAGTCGGCCACCTTGTAACGCCGAATCTTGTCAAGGCGCTGAACAATTTATAAACTGATGAATCATGAAAATCAACGTTGTCTACGAATCCCTCTTCGGCAACACTGCGGCCGTGGCTCGCGCCATCGGAGAGGCCTGCGGCACTAACAATCAGGTCGCGGTCCTCTCGGTCGACGAGGCGTTGAACGCCCTGCCGTTTGACGCGGATCTCCTGATTGTCGGCGCGCCCACGCACGCCTTTGGCATGACGCGCGTTTTCACACGAATGGGCGCTTCCGAGGAAGCACGAAAGCTCGGACATAAACCGACCCAGGGCGTCCGTACCCTGCTCAAGGCGCTTCCAAGCGTCACGCAAGACGACGCGGCCGCGTTCGACACGCGCATCGACAAGAGCTGGGCCGGCTCGGCGGCGCGCGGAATCGCGCGCGCTATGCGTCGCAAGGGCTACCGTCTGGCCGCGGAACCCGAACACTTCAACGTGGCCGCCGTCCAGGGCCCTTTAGCTGAAGGTGAGATCGAGCACGCCAGTGAATGGGCCAGGCGTGTCGTCGGCCAGATGAACACATCTGATTGAAAATGGATGCCGATTAGACACACAACGAGTTATGAGTAGCATTATTAAGCGGACTGACTCGATACGCCGCGAAAGACCGCAGGCTATCTTGATAGTGTCGATTCGCACCATATCGAAACCGGCATGGAGAACGCCATGGGAGCACATCGAATGGACGCCTCACCTATTGGCCTCCCCGACGAATGACATGAGCATGGATCATCGTGGTGCTGACGTCACGATAAACGAGAAGCTTTTAAATTGTTATCTTTGGGCCGTTTTCAGCCGTGATTCCCAGAGGAAGACAATGTCAAGTGCTCAACCAACGATTCCTTTGGATGCTTCGTCACCCGGAATCGCAGATCGCGGTCAACGATCATTCAACGTCTTCGATGGCGATTCCGGAAGGACTACTTTTCGTTCGACGGCCGCCTCGCCGAGCGACGCGTCCTTTCGGAACACGATCGCCACCAACATCGGCAGAGCATAGATGCCGACAACATTGAGTGCCAGAAGGGCCACCAGTGCCTTTCTGGGATGCCACGGGCTTTGCTGAGCAGCGTATCTCTTCCTCTGAACACTGTACGCAGCCGCCATACTCATCCAGAACGCCACGATACCCACCCACGCAAGGAACGCAAGGGCCGGCGCAGCAATCTCGGCCTTGGGCCAGAGAAGGTAGAAGATCCCGCCCGCCACGATGTCTCCAGCAAACGCGACCGCTGATACGCACCACCAGATCACGACGTCACACCGCGTCGGGCTGTTGGGCGACGCTCCTCGGTCGACGAGGGCCGTGATGCCAGCGATGATGAGTGGCCACACGAGCGCCACAGGTAGAACCGCAAACGGGAGCCCTCTGACAACCCAGTGGCTGGAAGCCAGCGCGACTCGGACGGAGAGGCGAAGCTCCCCCAGTTCAGGTGTCCAACCGCTGGCGTTCCACTGGGCCCAGAGAACGACGCCGGTCCAGAGCGCAGCCGGGATCGTCAGAACTGCGAATACGGCACCCCTCCTCATCCAACCCTCCAGGTCAGTCGAACGCTAAGCGTTGTTCCTGCGGCCGCGCGAGGTGGCCGGGCCTGTAAAAGCCTTATGGCCGCGGGAACAGCGCCCGTTGAATGAAACCGCGGATACTCCTAATGTGGGATTGTATCAGGAACGATCGAGGCGAAAACACGCTGAACAAAGCGCCAGGCGCCGGATACACAGATAGCGGAGGCGTACGGTGCCCTTGGGGGGCGGTTTTGCGAGCGAGTGGCGGCGTACGAACAAGGCGACAAGAGTGTCGCAAGCGTATGCGTCGATTTTGAGCACACTCCACCGCTCGATTGGCGTTTGATTCCGCGGATAGTCGTTGGAAGATTCATGATCGATAGGGCAATCGCTCGAATGGCCAGTTCCGGCGCATGACTTCACGATAGAACAAGCGCGTACACACGGCGTGGTTGTACACGCTGAATCCGACCTCGCGCTTCGTTAGATCGACAAGGTAAGCGCGCAGATCCTCGTAACTCGTCTTGTCCGGCCATTTTCGCGTGAAGTTCAACGGGCGTTTCACCGCTCGTATGTAGTCACGTTGCGTTTTCACTGCAAGATCGCGCAAGCGCATCTCGTCTTCCATGGCATCGCGGAATCGTCCCATCGTCTTCCTCCTTGTGAAGATTCGGAAGACAAGGATGCTCAAAAAGACGAGATGCAAAAGTGATGGTCGAATGACTACAGCGCTGGGACTCGCGCCACCGCGGAGCGGTTTTGTTCAACGCTGGGGATCAGCTGCGAAGCGATGCCCCCGTCCATGCTCCCGGCGGGGGCACAGGGCGGCACCTCAGCTTGCAGTACGGGTGCCGCCCTGAGCTTCGTCATCTTCATCCGATTGTTCGGCGACGCCGCTACGCTCTCCGACGGCCTCGCAGTGCTCGCCACAGGGCACGATGCCCGTG
>JAFGSN010000187.1 GCA_016934575.1 Vicinamibacteria bacterium | reverse complement strand
GGCTAGTGTGGGTTCAAGTCCCACCTCCGGCACCACTCGATCGCGGAGCCAGACGACATTGACGGCTCGAGACGCGGCGTGTTCGCCCGCCTCCATCGAGCCGACCTTCGGCGAAGTGCGACGATGACCGAATTGCACGATCGGATTCTCGATCGCGTGTCGCATGCGGGAAAGCCCGTAGCGTTGCGCGAGCTGGCTCACGGCCTGGATCTGCGCGGCGCCGCCCTCAAAGAGTTGAAGGCGTCGCTGCGCGACCTCCTCACGGCCGGCGCCGTGATCCGGGTGCGGGGCGGCCGGATCGGCCTGCCGCTGCGCATGAACCTCGTCGTGGGCGAGCTGCGTTGCAGTCCGTCGGGTTTCGGATTCGTCGTGCCGGAGGCCCGCGAGCCGGACGATGCCCGCGCCACGAAAAGGCGTCGCGACGTATACGTCTCCGCCGTCAACATGAAAGAGGCGCTTCATGGCGATCGCGTGATCGCGCGCATCGAGCGCACGACCGATCGCGGACCGGAGGGACGGATCATACGGGTGCTCGAACGACGCCTGTCGCGGCTGGTGGGCCGTTACGAGGAAGACGAGCGGCACGGCGGGCATGTCGTGCCCTTTGACCGGCGAGTTCTGCACGAGCTCATCGTTCCGCCGGGCGAGAGCGGAACCGCTTTGACCGGCGAGATGGTCGTCGCCGAGGTCACGCGGCCGCCGACGGCGACACGCAATCCGTTCGGTCGTGTGATTCAAGTGCTCGGGCGAATCGACGAACCGGGCGTGGACGTCAAGGTCATCCTCGCGAAGCACGGGTGGCCCGAAACGCTTCCGGAGGAGGTCGAAACCGAGGCGGCCCGCGGTGCCCGCGAGCCTTCTCCCGAGGAGATCGCGGAGCGTACGGACTTCCGCGACTGGACGACGGTCACGATCGACCCCGAGGACGCGCGTGATCACGACGACGCCGTCGCCATCTCGCGCGTGGGCTCGGGATATCGATTGGCGGTGCACATCGCGGACGTTGCGCACTACGTTCCGGAAGGCGGCGTCGTCGACGCCGAGGCCTACCGGCGCGGGATATCGGTCTACTTTCCGGACCGCGTCGTCCCCATGTTGCCGCACTCCCTCTCGAGCGACGTCTGTAGCCTGCGCGAGGGGCGCGACCGGTTGACGCAGAGCGTGATTCTCGAAGTGGACGAGACGGGTCGCGTCACGAGCGCCGAATTCCACGACGGAGTCGTCCGCAGCGCGGCGCGTCTGAATTATGAGGAGGCGCAGCGTATCCTCGACGGCGACACGGAGTCGCGTGCGCGGCGCGAGCGGCTGGTCCCGATGCTCGAAACGATGAGCGGGCTGGCGCAACGGATGCGCGCACGACGACACGAACGGGGTGCTCTGGATCTCGATTTGCCCGAACCCAAGTTACTGCTCGACCAGTCGGGCGAGATGGTCGGCATCAAAGGCGCCGAACGCCTGACGAGCATGCGCATCGTCGAGGAGTTCATGCTGGCGGCGAACGAGGCCGTGGCGCGCCATCTGGTCGAGTCCGGAACACCGGCCGTGTTTCGCATTCACGAAGCCCCCGATCCGGAGAAGGTCGAGGAGTTCTGCGATCTCGTTGCGTCCCTAGGCTATCGTCTTCCTCGGCGTGAGGGCGGAGCGACCCCCCTGGATTTTCAGGCGATTCTGCGCAGGATCGAGCATCGTCCCGAGGAAAAGCTCGTCTCATATCTGCTCTTGCGCACGATGAAGCTGGCGCGCTACAACGAGGAGAACCTGGGGCACTTCGGCCTGGCGACCGAGCGTTATCTGCATTTCACGAGCCCCATCCGCCGATACCCCGACCTGATCGTGCATCGCGTGTTACGCGCGTTGCGCCGGAACAGGAGCGCTCGTATCGACATGGATCGCGGCGAGCGCTTGTCGGAGATGAGCCGTCACCTCTCCGAACGCGAGCGGGCGGCCAGCGAGGCCGAGCGCGAGTTGATCGAGTGGAAGAAGGTTCGCTTCATGGCGGGCAAGATCGGCGAGACCTTCTCGGGATACGTGACAAACGTGCAGGCGTTCGGTCTGTTCGTCGAGCTGGAAGAGATCTATGTCCAGGGTCTGGTGCACGTGTCCTCGATGAGCGACGACTACTACGTCTTCCAAGAGAAAAACCGGGCGTTGCGCGGCGAGAACACGCGCCGCGTGTACCGGCTGGGAGATCGCGCGGAGGTCCAAGTCGCGCGCGTGGATCTCGATCGGCGACAGGTCGATTTCGTGCTCGTGGACGTGGCCGCCCGCGCGCAAGCCGGAGCGCGACCGGGGCGACCGCCGAAGGCGCGGCGTTCCGGGCCGCCGCGCCGCCGCGCTCGATAGTCGACGACTCGGCGACGTCCGCGCTCGACGCATGTACTCTTTCGAGGCGCATGCGCGACAAGCGGACGGGTTGCTTCAGTTCGGTTGCGGCCGGAGGCCGCGTTTGACCCGGCTTGGTCGAAACAGACGTTCGGATAGAATAGGCGCATTGACATGGATCGAGGAGTCGGCCGACGGCGGGCCGCGGAGGAGAACGGCATGTCGGAAGTCCGAACCGTGACGCTCAATCTGTCGAGTCGCGAGATGCTTTTCCTTCAGAAGGTCACTCGGCAGGAGTATCATTTCATCACTGACGAGGAGCAGCAGGCGCGGCTTCGTTTGCGTGACAAGTTTCTCGAGTTCCCGGTTGACAAGCTCGAAAGCCGCGTCGTGCTCAACCTCACGCGCGATGAGTTGCTGTTTCTGATCAAGGTCACCCGCGAGAACTTCTCGTTCATCGCCCGCGCCGAGAAGGAAGCGCGGCTGGCGCTGGCGGCCAAACTCTACAAGAACGCGGAGACCGTCTTCGGAGTCTCGACCTCGCGTGATTTTTCATAAGAGCGCTTGCGATGTCGAAGAGAACCGCGATGGGAGACGGACCGCGAAGGCGTCGCGCATCACGAGCGCAGTCGACGCGAGTTCTGCTCGATTACACCGGGTGCACGGCCGAGCGCGTGGGACGGAGCGGATTGACCTCCGTCGAGATCCGACGCGGATGCCGCGCGGCGGATAGAGGAATGCGACGTCTGCGGCGCGCGCTCGAAGCCGGCCGCTACGGTTTCGATGAGATTCTCGACGACCGTCGGTTGCAGAGCGCCAGCGTTCGCGAGGGACGCCGGCTGGCGCGTCTCGCGGACGTCCTCGTCGTCAACGGCATCGGCGGCTCCGCGCTGGGACCGCTGGCGATCGAGACCGCGCTCTGCTCGCGGCGCCGCTTGGCGGTTCTCGACAACATCGATCCCGAGGGCGTCGCCGCGGTTCTGTCCTCGCTAGAGCCTCGGCGGACCGCCGTCAATGCGATCACCAAGTCGGGCAGCACGGCAGAAACCATGGCCAACCTGCTGGTTCTGCTCGAATGGATGGAGCGCTCGCTGGGTCCGCGTCACGTCCGTCACTGGGCCGCGACCACCGATCCGTGCAAGGGCGATCTGCTGGCGATAGCGCGGCGACTCGGGATTCCGACGCTCCCGATTCCCGAGAACGTCGGCGGTCGATTTTCCGTACTGTCGCCCGTCGGTCTCCTGCCGGCGGCTTTCCTCGGCGTCGACGTCGCGGCCTTGATCGAGGGCGCGCGCTTGATGCGGCGTCATTGCTGGTCCGCGCCTCCGGAGAAAAACGTCGGCGTGATCGGCGCGGTCGTTCTCTTTCTCTTGGCGACGAAGAGGCGGCGAAACATCCAGGTTCTGATGTCATACTCCGATGCGCTGGTTCACCTCGTCGGCTGGTATTGTCAGCTCTGGGCCGAGAGCCTCGGCAAGCGCGTCGATCGCCGGGGCCGTCTCGTCGAGACGGGACAGACGCCGGTCGCCGCGCTGGGCGCGACCGACCAGCACTCGCAGGTCCAGCTCTACATGGAAGGGCCGCACGACAAGGTCGTGACGTTCTTGGAGGTGCGCGCGTTTCGACGGGACGTTCGCATACCGCGTTTGCATGACGACCTCTCCTCGACGGGATATCTCGGAGGAAGGACGCTTGGCGAGCTGATCCTGGCCGAGCGCAAGGCCACCGAGACCGCTCTCACGGCCGCGGGACGTCCCAATCTTTCTTACATTTTGCCCGCCGTCTCCGCGCACGTGCTCGGCCAGCTCTTCTATCTTTTCGAGTTCCAGACGGCTCTGGCCGGCGAGCTGTACGACATCGACGCTTTCGACCAGCCGGGCGTGGAGGCGGGCAAGATCGCCACTTACGCCCTCATGGGGCGAACGGGGTTCGAGGCGCGCGCGGTCGAGTTGCGACGCGACGCGCGGCTGCCGCGCGCGATCGTGTAACGGAGGTCGATCAGCGTCACCGTGCATCCCGCACGAAACCGCGCGCGGCGGATGTGAAACGGAGGGCAGCGAGATGGCCACGAGCAAGCGTGATCCGGCCCGAAGAGCGGCCGAAGCGCCGCGCGCGGGCACGCAGCCGCCGAACGACCGCCGCTCGAGCGGCATGCTTCGTATCCCGTTCGTGCGACGCAGCCATTTGGAGTTCGAGGACGGCTCGACGGCCGAGGCTTTCATCGTCAACATCAACGTGCTTGGCGCTTACATCGCGCTGGACCTGATGCCCGAGCTCGGGCGGCGCGTCGTCTGTCGCTTCGGTTTGCCCGGCAGCGAGAATGAGGTCGAGGCGCGGTCCGTGGTCGCCTGGCAGAATCCGCGCCAGGCGCATCCCGTGCACAGCTTGCCGCCCGGCTGCGGCGTCCGGTTCGAGCGGCTTAGCATGAAGGACCGAGAACGCATCGAGAGGCTTGTGCGTGATTACATCTCACAACATGCAACGGGCGGCGCAAAACGCAAGAGTTGATCCCGGCCGTCGATGACCGACTCGTAGACGCGCGTCGCCTTCGGCGACGTGTTTCTTGATCTGGAGGCGGCGGGAGTCGAACCCGCGTCCGGAAGCGTGCCTGCGAGAGAGCCTACAAGCTTAGTCCGACCTGTTGATTCGCCGTCGCCGTGAAGATCGGACGAAACCGGCGGCGGCTAGTCCGATTGATCTTGCCCGAAGCCCCCGGACCGAGAGCTCATGGGCCAGCCCACATTGATGACGCTTCTTCCGACGCCCGTGGGCGGGGAACCGGAGAAGCGGGTTGCCTATATTTTAGGCAGCCAGAGCCAAGTTATCGTTGGCAGTTAAGGTTTTCCACCGTATCAACGAGCCGGTAGAACGCTCGGCTTGCCTCCCTCGGGGACGGCGTTCCCGTCGAAACCGTGACGCCCCCTCTGATAATGGGAATGTTAGCATGATATGGCATTCTGCACGGAAACCTCGATTTCCGCCGTCTTCTGCCGCCGCCCAGAAGCTTGGAGACGCGCGAAGCATTGACAGGACTCTTCAACTGACGGATAATCCTTTGACGCCTAAATTCCGGTGCCACCGAGATTTCGAGGGTAGGCCGAGGTTGACATGAGCCTCCAGGACGAGCTGAAAGCGAAAGCTTTGGCGCTGATTCATCAACAGATGGCGAACTGGGTCGTCGAGATACAGCGACAGATCGCCAGACAACAGGCGGATTTTGTCAGCGCTCTGGATGTTCTCCAGGAAAATGCCGCGAAATATGACGAACGGATCGACGAGTCCGCCATCGACGCGGCGATTGCAGAGACGTTGGCCCTGCAGCCACCGCCTGCTCCGGTCGGTCCAGGGATCGATCGGCTCAAAGCTTCGATCGTGGCCGTGGAAAAAGGCACAAGCCTTTCCGAAGTCCTCATTTTCCTTGTCAACGAGGTTTCCCAATACGCCGACCGGGCGGCGATGTTCATCATCAAGGGCAACAACGCCATCGGCTGGTACGCTCGAGGCATCGATCCGCCCGACCTGGTCAAGCAGATCAACATTCCGCTCGGCGCCGACACCGTCTTCCGCATCGTTTTGAGCTCACGACAGGCTCTGAGCGGACACATCGCACATTCTCCCGGCACGATGCAGGCGATCGCGCGTCTCGGCGGCGCGCCGCAGGGCATCCTGGCCGTGCCGTTGATCTTGCGCGACAAGATCGCCGCGATCCTCTATTGCGACTCCACGCAGGAGGAGATATCCGTTGCCGAGACGAGCGCGATCGAGATCCTGGTTTTTTTCGCCGCCAAGGTGATCGATCTGATCTCATTGGCTCCAAAGGCCGCCGGCGCGGCCAAGGTCGCGGGCGCTCCCGCTCACGCGATGCGGACGCATGCCGAGGAACGACCCATGACGCCGTCGCCGGGCGGATTCACGCCCGTGCCTCCGGCGAGCGAGGAGAGCGCGGCCACGGTAATGTTCCGTAGCCCCGTCGCCGCGGCGCTCAAACAGCAGATGTCCGGCATCGCGGCGCACACGCCGATTCCAGCCGCAACGCCTCCTCCTCCTCCAGCGCCGGTTCGACCGGCGCTGACGCCCGATGACCAGAAAGCTCACGAAGACGCCAAGCGCTTTGCGCGACTCGTCGTGAGCGAGATCAAGCTGTACAACGAGGCCAAGGTGACTGAAGGCCGGCGCAATCGCGACGTCTACGAGCGTTTGAAGGAGGATATTGAACGGGGGCGGCAGATGTATCTCGATCGCGTTCCCGCCCAGATCCGCGAGAGCACCAACTACTTCGTCGACGAGCTCGTGCGTATTCTCGCCGGAGGGGATCCTTCCGCGCTTGGTCCGATGTAGCGCTTTCTTGATTCAAGATCATGTTCGTGCTCGGCGCTCACATTCTTGCGAGCCTTATGCTCGGCCTTGCCGCCGCGCCGCCTGCCGCGGCGGAGCAACGTCACGGCTACTGGTACGAGCCTGGATTCGAGACGCACGGCGAGGAGTCGCTGCGGGACGCGCTTGTCATGACCGCGTTCGGCGGTCCCGACGCGCGCATCGCCGCCCTTGAGCGAGTATGGTCGGCGCATCCGGGCACGCTCGTCGCGGGTCTGGCGCGCATCGCCGCGGGACTATCGCTGATCGAATCACGTCGCGTGGCGCGGGCGGCGACGCTGCTCGGGCACCCCGACGTACGCTTGACGGCGCTGTCCGATCATGCGTTGCTCGCGCTGGCGCGCGCCTATCGCGACGCCGGCGACAAGCCGGATGCGGGAAAGCTGTTTCTTGCCGCCGCCAAGGCGCAGACAGGAAGCCCGCTGATCTGTCCGGCGTTGATCGAAGGCGCGTCGGTTCTGGCCGATATTGGACGGCTCAGCGAGGCGGCCGATGCGTCGATGCAGGCGCTGGCCGCCTGTCCCGAACGGACGGCAAGGGTATTGCTGATTCTGGCGCGCGTTCGCAATGATCAGAAGAATTCGCAGGAAGCGGCGTCGTGCCTCGATCGTCTTGATCGCGAACACCCGGCCGCGCCGGAGCGTGTCCAGGCGGCCGATCTCATGCGATCTCTGGCGCGGTATCTGCCGCCCCTCACTCCGATTGAACAGCGGCGGCGGAATCTCCAGAGGGCTCTCGCGCTCTTTGACGCGAAACTGTATCGAGAGGCCGAATCCCTTTTGGGCGCGCTTCAAAAGCCGCGCTCGGGCACGGTCGAGGACGATCTCATTGCCGTTCGACTGGGCCGGACGCTTCTGGCTCTGGGGCGCCGTCGCGCGGGTCTGGCGCAGCTCGCGTCGGTCCCCACGGGCTCGCCTTATGAAGCGGAAGCGCTCTACCATCGCGCGCGCCGCGCTCCCACAAAGGACAATCGTCTCGCCGGGTACGAGGCCGTGGCGCGATGCTGTCCGGGCAGCCCATGGGCCGGGGCGGCCCTGATACGACTCGCCTCCAACCATCTCGCCCAGGGACGCGCGGACGATGCCGTGCCGTTCTTTCGCCAACTGCTGGCGGCGGACACTGAATCGCGCGACGCTCGGCGAGCATCCTGGCACGTCGCTTGGGCGGATTTCCGTCACGGGCGATACGATGCCGCGGCCCAGTCATTCGAGCGCGCGGCGCGTGTCTGGCCGTCGGAGCGGGAGACCGCGGGGTTTCTCTACTGGGCCGGTCGTGCGCGCATCGCGACCGGACAGACGGACCGGGCTCGCGATCTGTTCGCCGAGACCGTACGTCGTTTCAAGCACGCATATCACGGAATGAAGGCGCGCGAGGCGTTGGGCGAGCTTCCCGCGCCGCCGACGAAGAGCCCCGCGCCGCCCGCGTTCGTTCGGCCCATGGCCGAGGACGCCGCCGCGGACATTCCGGAGCCCAGCCGCGCTCGCGTACGGCAGCTCGTTCTGATCAATCGGCACGCTGAAGCGATTGGCGAGCTGAAGAGCCTGCCTTTGACGCCCGGCGTGCAAGCCACGATCGGTTGGCTGGAGCGGCGCTCGGAACGGTTGCGTCCCGCGATCGTCTCCATGAAACGCGCCTATCCCGAATGGATCGGCGAGGCCGGCGATCTGCTTCCCGAGCCGGTCTGGCGTATTCTCTACCCGCTGGAATTCGAGGAGATGATCGTTTCCAAGGCCGTGAGAGAAAACATCGATCCCGCGTTGATCGCGGCGTTGATCTGTCAGGAGTCCACGTTCCAGGCCGCCGCCTTAAGCCCCGCCGGAGCGCGCGGACTGATGCAGATCATGCCCGCCACGGGGCGGCAGATCGCTCGTGAGTTGGGAACGCCTTTCAGCCGCCAGGCTCTTCACGATCCTGCCGTGAGCCTCGACTTCGGGCTACACTACCTGCGCGAAATGATCGACTCTTTCGGAGGACGGATCGAACGCGCCCTGGCGGCATACAACGCCGGACCTCACCGCGTGACTCAGTGGACTTCGTCTCAGCCCGACATGCCCGCGGAGATGTTCATCGAGAACATCCCCTTTTCCGAAACCCGGCATTATGTTGCCACGGTCCTGGCCAACCAGGCTCACTATCGGCGGATCTATGCGCTCGGAACACCGGGCCATGTCCATTCCGCGAGAAACACGCAGCCATGAGCTTTCATATCGGCGATTTCAAGACTCGCATCGATTCGACCCTGCTTCGTGATCGCGCTCCGGGCGAGCGCGAGGACGGTCGGAGGGCGGACGCGTTGCGGCCGGTTGTCATCACTCCCGGATTCAGCAAGCATGCGGAAGGGTCGGCGCTGATCGAGGTGGGCGAGACGAAAGTCATTTGCACGGTCAGCGTCGAGGAGCGCGTCCCGCGCTTTCTCAAGGGAAAGGCCGAGGGCTGGATCACCAGCGAGTATGGAATGCTCCCGCGCGCCACGAGCGACAGGACGCAACGCGAAGCCACCCGCGGCCGCGCTTCAGGGCGGACCTGCGAGATCCAGCGGCTGATCGGCCGCGCGCTACGGGCGGTGGTGGACCTCAAGGCGTTGGGGGAACGCACGCTGTGGGTGGACTGCGACGTCATTCAGGCGGACGGCGGCACGCGGACGGCTTCGATCACGGGAGCCTTCGTGGCTTTGGCCGAGGCGCTCAAGCGGCTGGAGAAACAGAAACTCGTCGTTCAGCCGCCGTTGCTTGATTTTGTCGCGGCGACCTCGGTGGGCAAGATCGGCGACAACGTCTTGCTCGATCTCACTTATCGGGAGGACGCGAGCGCCGAGGTCGACATGAACATCGTGAAGACTGGCGGCGGCCGTTTCGTCGAGATTCAGGGCACGGCCGAGGGGCGTCCGTTCGATACGACCGACCTGCATGCGCTTTTGGCGACGGCCGAGCGCGGCATCTCCGAGCTCATCGCGATTCAACGTCAAGCGCTGGGCGAGGTTCCTCTCAAGGGTCCCGCCCGGCCTGCAGGATAGAAAAGTGACCATCACGTCGGGAACGCCGACTCCGATTCAGATCGCGCAACAGCTTGAGCAGCGCGTGATCGGCCAGCGGGAGGCGATTCAGGAGATCGCGGTCGCGATCGCGAAGAAGCTGACGGGCCTGCGCGTCGGCAACGTCTTGATGATCGGGCCCTCGGGCACGGGCAAGACGACGCTGCTGCATGCCGTCGAAGAGATGCTGGCCGCCGATCCGAGCCTGGCCGTGAGCTCGAACGTGATACGCATTCACGCCAACGTGCTGGGAGAGGAGGCCGAGCGCGGCCATGCCGGAGAGGGTCTGTTGCTGCGATTGATCGAACGCGCTCGCAGGCGGCTCGGCTCCGGCGCCTCCGTCGAGCTGCTGATTGAGCAAGCCAGCCACGGCCTGGTGTTCGTGGACGAGGTCGATAAGATCCGGACGGTGGTCGGCGGGCAGCCGAACGTCTCCGGAATTCGGGCGCAGGAGGCGTTGCTCACCCTGATCGAGAACGAGGCCGTGCCGCTGCGACTTCCGGACTGGGCGGACGGTGCGACGGTTCAGATCGATTCGCGGAGCATCTTGTTCGTCTGTGTGGGGGCGTTCGAGGGCCTCCATGACGCCGTTTATCATCGCGTCACCGCGGGGAGGGACCGGGGCGCCTTGAAACCGGTGACGGTCGTGGAGGACGGCCGCGTTCGCAACGAGCTTCAGTTCTCGTTGCGCGAATGGCTGAAGAGCGAAGACCTCTTCGAGTACGGCGTGAGCCCGCAGTTTCTGTCGCGCTTCGATGCCGTCGTGCTTCTCGACGCTCTGGGCGAGGAGGATCTGTTGAGGATCTTCACGCAAGGGCAGGAGTCGGCATTACGACAGTCGCAGACCTATTTCGCCCGTCTGGGCATTCGGCTCCAGCTCACTCCCGACGCCTGCCGCAGAATCGCCCGAGAAGCGTCGCGACAGCCGCGACTGGGCGCGCGCGCTCTCAAGGAGATCTTTCGGCGCGTGATTCGCCCGTTCGAGTACGATCCCCGGGGGACGGCCGCCGAAGACGGCAAGATCGTGATCGACGTCGCCGAAGTCGATCGGGCGCTCGCCGCGTTTCGAGCGCAGAACGACGCCGCGGCGGGTTAGGCGGCGTTCACTCCTTCGTCACGCTGAAGGTTCCGCTAGCCTCCCATCAAAGGGCCGATGCCGACAATGGCTGGATTAGATTAGGCTATACAGGAGCGTGAGACCGTGTCAATCCATAAGGGCGTGCGAGTCCGGGAGGGTCGATCTCATTGAGTCACGCCGGAAGGAGGACGTGAATGCGATGGATCCTTGCCATCGTGCCGTTCGCCATGCCGCTTTCGTTCGCATGCGAGCACGATCTGGAGCGGTTGGAGACTGAAGCGACGCATGGCGATAGCATCGAACGCGGCGTGACGGCCGAGACGCGTCTCGATTTCTGATGAGCGCCGACGCTCAGCCCGCCCTCGTTTTTCGCTTCTGTCCCCGATGCGGCGCCGCGGGGCTGGAGTCGGGAGCCGGTTCCCGTTTCAGTTGCGCGAGCTGCCGGTTCATCTTTTATCTGGATGTCGCCGCCGCCGTGGCCGCGATCATTCGGGGCGACGACGATCGGGTGCTTCTCACGCGAAGAGCGATCGATCCTCAACGCGGCAAACTCGACGTTCCCGGGGGATTCGTCGAACCGGGGGAGACGGCCGAGGAGGCGTTGCATCGCGAGCTGCGTGAGGAGCTCAACCTGGAGATCGTTGATTCGAAGTACTTCTGCTCCGAATTCAATACCTACGATTACGGCGGTCTGCGTTACAACACACTCGACGTCTACTACACCTGCGGCGTTCACGATCCGTCCCTGATCCGCGCCGCTGACGACATTTCCGATTACGACTTTGTTCTTCCGCGGGAGATCGACATGAGCGACGTCGCCTTCGATTCCGTGCGTCGAGTCCTGGCGCGCTTGGTTAGGAGCGCCTGAGCCGTGAATCGCGCCGTCGGATTCGGCGTCGCTCGCGCGCCGGTCGCCGCCCTTCTGGCGATCGGGCTCGTGGGCATGCCGACCTTCGATCCTTCCGCCTGCGGCCGTCTGCGGCTGACGGGATCCGGCGAGCGGGCGATCCTGACGCGGCGAGTGGAGAAGCTGCGAAAACTCGTCAACGCGTCGCGCGCCGGGTCGATTCTCGCCGAGCACGACATGACGCTGGTCCTGGATCAGGGCCTGATCGCGGCGATCCTCGGCGCGCATCTGCCTTGGGAGGATGTCGTCGCTGATCGATATCGCGTACGGATCACTGAAGTGGCGGTCGAGTGTGAGGACGGTCTGGCTCTTCTGGTCATGGAGGGCCGCGTCGGCGAACGCGGCGTGCAACCGTCCGACGAGTTCGCGGCATTGCGGCTCTTCGGCGAGGTCGATGTCGTCGATCTGGACGACGTGGAGGGCACGCTGAAGGGGCGTGTTTCACTCCTGGCGTTCGAAGTCCGCCCCGCCGGCGTTTTTGAGCGTCACGGCGCGACACGGCGTCTTCTCGACGAGTTTGGACGTTTGCGAATCCATGCATTTGAGACATTCGCGCGCCCTTTTGAGGTTCCCGTGCGTCTTGAGCGCGTCATCGACATACCTCCGGCGAGCCGGCATGGCGCCGTTCGATTGCATGCGGGCCGACTTGCGGTCACGGCGACCGTGTCCGACGTGCTGGCGTACGATGGACGACTGTGGATTGCCCTGCGCGCCGATGTGACCGACTCAATCGAGTCGCCTTCGGAGTAGCGTTCTCGGATGGCCAGGAAGACCAAGCGACCGAAACGCACGCGACCGCGACCGTTGCGAGCCCTCGCCCTGACGGTCATTCTGGCGGTCGGTGTTTACCTTTTCTTGCGCCCGAGCTTGGGAGAGCTGCGCGACGACCGAGAGCGACTGCGCGCGCAATGGGCCCATCTGGCCGCGCAGGATCCGTCGTTGCGCGGCGCGCCTCGCAATGACGTCGCTTTCGGTTTGCGCTGGCTCTACGCGCAGAAACTCACCGAGCGCGTCGTCGCGCAGGTCATCGACCGCGCTCCGCTCGATGTGGAGGGCATTCGCGTGGAGAAGCGCGGCGACGTTCACAAGGGCGTGCTTCTCGGCCGGGTTCGCGTCGGGAGCTGGAGGTTGCGGCTCGACGTACATCGTGTCAGCGGCGTGCTGCGCGCCGGCCGGCCGCAGGTCGCTTGTGAAGATGAAAGTCGCGTGGCGATCGTCATGCCCGTATCCTTGCGGGAAGGCCGGGCGCGGGCCACCATGCAATTCGCGTGGAACTCACGGGGAATGGCGAACCTGGTCTGCCGCGATTTCAGTCTGCGGCAGGAAGTCGAAGCCGACATCATGCCGCAGACTTACGACCTGACGGGAGAGCTCTTGCTGACGGCCGACGGCGAGACGGTCGTGGCGCGGCCGCGGATTCATGGGCGCCGTCTTCGCGTACGCGTGAAACCGTCCGGCGCCTCGTGGAGTCATGTCGAGAAGGCGTTGCGCGCCCAGGACACGTTCTGGCGATGCGGTCTGGCCTTGCGGCCCAAGGACGTTCTGGATCAGCTTCACAAGGTCGTCTCACGCGGTCTCGCCGTCAGGCTGCCGGCTCTCGAACCGGGCGCGATTCGCGTGCCAATCCGCTTTCGTCGATATGTCGGTCTCGCGAAAGGCCGGATCGAGCTGAGAATGCAGGCCGGAAGCCTGGGCGTGACGCCCGAGGCCATCTGGTACGGCGTCTCGATTGAATCCCACGATGTGGAGTCGACTCCCATTCGCTCACGGGATGCGATAGGGCCCGGCTAAAGTCGGGTTCCAGGCGCATGAGCCGCGTTCGATTCCGGCTTGCTCCGGAGCGGCGCGGCGCGTCACGGCGGCGCGGCGCGCTTCCTTCGGCTTCTCGATTTCTCCCGCATAATTGAGGGGTGATGAGTCTGCGGGAAAAACTCGACGGCCTGCCGTCGCGGCCGGGCGTCTATCTCTTTCGTGATGACGGCGGCCGGATTCTCTACGTCGGCAAGGCGCGCTCCCTGCGCGATCGCGCGCGCACCTACTTTCAGCCAAAGCAGCCGTTGGATCCGCACAAGCGGTCGCTTGTCTCGGAGATCGTCGATATCGAAGTGATCGTCACCGACTCCGAGGTCGAGGCGCTCGCGCTCGAGAACAATCTCATCAAGCGCCATCGTCCTCCGTACAACGTTCTTTTGCGCGATGACAAGAATCATCCTTATCTCAAGCTCACGCTGGCCGAGGAATATCCGCGGCTGCACGTCGTGCGGCGCGTGGACGCGGACGGCGGCGCATATGGCGGGCCGTACATACCGGCCGGGTTGTCGCGACGGACGGCGGCGGTCGTTCACAAAGCCTTCGGGATTCGTTCCTGTCACGAAAAGCTCGACGGCCGCCGTCGCCGTCCCTGCCTTCAGCATCAGATCGGCCGCTGTCTCGCGCCGTGCGTGGAAACCATCTGTTCTCGCGCGCGTTATCGTCGTTCCTGCGAGGAGGCGCGTTTGTTTCTTGATGGAAGAGCCGACGAGGTCTTGGCGTCTTTACGCGCACGGATGTCGTCCGCTTCCGCAGACGAACGCTTCGAGGATGCGGCTGCGTTGCGCGATCAGATTCGCGACCTCGAACGGCTCGCCGCCCCCCAGAAGATCACAACGATCGCGAGGCGGGATCGCGACGTTTTCTATGCGCACGTCGAGGGCGCGCGCGCCGCGCTCCAGGTCTTTGTCGTTCGCGGCGGCCGGGTGGTCGAACGCGAGGCTTTCCTGCTCGACCGCCTGGAGGAGCCCGACAAAGCGCTCTCCGCGACGCTTCAGCAGTATTACGGATCCGACAAGGACGTGCCGCGAGAGATCCTCGTCCAGGATGATTTCCCGGAGCGTGGTCTGATCGAGTCGTGGTTGTCGCAAAAACGCGGCGCGCGCGTGAGCATTCGCGTGCCACGACGCGGCGAAAAGTTGCGCCTGCTCGATCTTCTGGCGCGCAACGCGCGATTGGCGTTCGATTTGGAATGGAGGCGCCCGCGGCGTCAATCCGAGGAGATCTTGTGCGCGCTCCGCGATTTGCTGGGGCTCGAAGACGCGCCGAGACGCATCGAGTGCTTTGACGTCTCGAACACGCAAGGGTCGGATGTTGTCGCCGCGATGATTTGCTTCGAGAACGCGCGTCCTCTCAAGTCCGCTTATCGCAAGTATCGCGTTCGTGGCGTTACGGACAAACCCGACGACGTCGCGGCGATACGCGAGGCGGTGTCTCGTCGATACCGGCGGCTGCTCGAAGAAGGCCGGATGCTCCCGGACCTCGTGCTCGTCGACGGCGGCAGGGGGCAGTTGGGGGCGGCGCTTGAAGCGCTCGAACAGATCGGACTCGGCGACCGGCCGGCAGCCGGTCTCGCCAAGCGCGAGGAACTGATCTTCGTCGGTCGGCGCGCGGAGCCGATCGTTCTCCCGCGGCACTCGCCGGTTTTGCAGCTCTTGCAGCGCATGCGCGACGAGGCGCATCGCTTCGCGATTCGCTTTCACCGCGCCTCTCGTTCCAGGAGCCTGCTGCGCTCGGGGCTCGACGAGATTCCCGGCGTCGGTCCGGCGCGACGCCGGCGATTATTGGCTCACTTCGGCTCCCTGCGCCGCTTGAAGCTGGCGAGCGAGGCCGATCTGGCCGGCGTCGTCGGCGAGAGCCTGGCGCGGCGAATCAGGCGGCATCTCGCCGTGAAGGAGACGTGACCGGTTGAATTGACGTCTCGATTAGAGTGCATTAGGCTCACGTGGGCTCGCGATTTCACGCGAGACGACGCGATGAGCACTCCAACCATGAGGCTAGAGCCGCCGCCGTCTTGCAGCGGCACGGCGCTTGCGTCCTTGATGCTTCGTATCGTCGGAGCGGTCGCCGCGCCGGGGGGATAAGGGCACCGAGGCAATCAAGGAATTGATGCGCAACGGTTCCGTCTTTCACCGATAGATCCGGACTCGATTCGCGGTTCTCATGGGCGGTCGCGGATCGTTCGTCGGCGCGTTTCGAATTCGCGGGCGACTATACGGAGTCGGCGCGAATTCCTGACGCGTGTGCTAACATCGAAATTTCGCCGACTGGAATGAGCGGTATGTCCGGAGACGTCGTCATTCAAGGATTGATCTTCTTTGTTGTCCTGCTTTTCAGCCTCTCGGCGCATGAATCGGCGCACGCCTGGGCGGCCCATCGCATGGGCGACGACACCGCGATGCGTCTCGGCCGCGTCAGTCTCAATCCGATCCGTCACATCGATCCGATGGGAACGGTTGTCATTCCGCTGCTCATGATATTCGTGAATGGTCTTCCGTTGTTCGGGTGGGCCAAGCCGACGCCTGTCGTTCCGAGCAACTTCCGACAGCAGGCTCGAGGGCATGTGCTCGTGTCGGCCGCGGGGCCGGCGTCCAATCTCGTTTTGGCGATCGTTGCTTCGGCGCTATACGCGTTGATGAGCCGGCTCGGCCTGTACGGCGACTTGTTCGTTCCGATTTTTGCGGTTTTGAAGGCCGGCGTCATTCTCAACGTGGTCTTGATGATCTTCAATCTGATACCATTGCCGCCTCTTGACGGTTCGTGGATCGTCTCCTGGGGGCTTCCGCGCTCCTTTTCCGAGCGTTACGATCGCGTCATTGCGCCATACGGGATGTGGATTCTCATTCTGCTCGTTTTCTCGGGAGCCATCGGTTTCGTGTTGGGGCCCGTCGTCAGGCTGGTTCACCAGTTGCTTCTTCTGATTGCCTGAAGCCATGAATAAACCGCGGATTTTCTCCGGAATGCGCCCCACGGGCGCCCTGCATCTCGGGAACCTGATGGGCGCGCTTGACAACTGGATTCAACTGCAGGATTCGTACGAATGCGTTTTCGGCATTGTGGACTGGCACTCGTTGACGACGGACTACGCGGAGCCATCTGCCATACGCCGGAACATCCTCGAGGTCGCCGTCGACTGGCTGGCGGCGGGCCTGGATCCGGAGCGCTCGACGCTCATGGTGCAGAGCCTGGTGCCGGAGCACGCCGAGTTGCACCTGTTGCTGTCGATGATCGTGCCGCTGCCCTGGCTCGAGAGGGTTCCGACTTATAAAGAACAACAGCAACAACTCATGGGCCGCGATCTGTCAACCTACGGATTTCTCGGATATCCCCTGCTCCAGACGGCCGATATCGTCATCTACAAGAGCGACGCGGTCCCGGTGGGTGAGGATCAAGCGCCCCACATCGAGCTGGCGCGCGAGGTCGTGCGCCGCTTCAACAACCTGTACCGGCCGGTTTTCCCAGAGCCGAAAACGCTGCTCACGCCTTCGCCGCGGATTCCCGGAACCGACGGACGCAAGATGTCGAAATCGTTCGATAATGCGATCTTTCTCAAGGACACGCCCGAGGAGCTGCGCCGGAAGATCAAACCCATGATCACCGATCCGAATCGAAAGCGTCGTGTCGATCCCGGCGATCCGGAGAAGTGCCCGGTGTTCGATTTGCATCGAGCCTTCTCTTCGCCAGCGACGCTCGAGTGGGCCGCGGCCGGATGCCGCGGCGCCGGGATCGGCTGCCTCGACTGCAAGGCCAGGCTCACGGATCATGTCCTGGAACGACTTGGCCCCATTCATGCGCGACGACCGGAGCTTGCGGCTCGCCCGGACACGGTCTGGGACATTCTGCGCGAGGGGTCTCGTCGGGCGCGCGAGCGTGCCCGGGCGACCATGGACGAGGCGAGAACGGCCATGGGCGTTCAGCACTGAACCGGCGATTGGACAAAGCGCGATCGTGAGCGTGGATGACGACGTGACGGACGATCGAGAGATCGGCCAGGAAGGCGAGGGGGCCCCGTCGCCGGCCGATGACGCCGCCGCCGCGCCCTCCCGTCCGGATAAGGTCGACGTTCCCGCGGGCGTCGAGTCGACGCTGCCTGAAGACGTTCCCAGAATCCAGCTTCCGATTTTCGAAGGCCCTCTCGACCTTCTGCTCTACCTCATTCGCCGGGAACGGATCGACATTCACGATATTCCCATCGCGCCCATCACGCGGCGGTATATGGAATATCTCGATCTGATGAAGGAGCTGAATCTCGAGCTGGCCGGAGAGTTCCTGGTAATGGCGGCCACTCTGATCCATATCAAATCCAAGATGCTCGTGCCTCTCGCGCCGGCCGAAGCCGAGGGCGAGGAGCCCTATGAAGATCCGCGCGAAGAACTCGTGCAGCGCTTGTTGGAGTTCCAGCGCTACAAGGAAGCGGCGGGCCTGCTTCATCAGAAGCGCGAGATTCGCGCCGCGACGTGGATCCGTCCCGACGGGGCCGTGCCGTCCTTCGGCGACGCGGACGACGAGAATCTGGAGGTCGGACTGTTCGACTTGATCGGCGCTTTCAAGGAGCTTCTCGATCGGCGCAAGGTTCTGCTGGCGCACGAAGTGCGGCCGTCGGGCAAGTCGATCGAAGAGCGCATGGGGGAGATCTTCACGTTGTTGCGAGAAGGCGAGTCGATCGAGTTCCTCGATCTGTTCGAGCACGAGCGGACCAAGTCCGACATGATCGTGACTTTCCTGGCGCTGCTTGAGTTGATCCGACTTCGTCGCATCAAAGTGTATCAGCGGGGGCTGTTCGGGCCGATCCGGATTTTCCGTCCCATCGGACCCGAGACGATCGCTCCGCCGGCGGGTGCTTGAAGAAATGGAAGAAGAACGCGAAAAGGAACCGCCGCTTTATGAGACGGCAGAAGTCCGGCCGGAGAACGCCAATGCCGGTGACATCGCGTCGGATGTCGGCGAGGCGCGAGAGACGGGCTCATCAGGCGATGAGGCGCTTACGCTTCCGCCTGAAGATCTGCGCGCCGTGCTCGAGGCGCTCATCTTTGCGTCGCCGCAGCCGGTCACGACGCGCGAAATCACGCGGGTCATCGGCGACGCCGTCGAACAGGCGGAGTGGTCATCCGCTCTCGACGATCTTCGGAACGACTATGCCCGCGCGGGACGCGGCTTGCAGCTCGTCGAGGTGGCGGGCGGATACCAGATCACGACGCGCCCTGAATACAACGACTGGGTGCGCGAGTTGTTGCACCCCAAGGCGCCGACGCGCCTGTCGGTGCAGGCTCTCGAGACTCTGGCCGTGATCGCTTATAAGCAGCCGGTGACTCTGCCCGAGATCATCGAGCTGCGCGGCGTCAAGTCCGGCGGTGTGATCAAGACGCTGCTCGAACGGCGCCTGATCAGGATCGAGGGTCGCAAGGACGTCGTCGGTCGTCCGATGCTGTACGGAACGACCAAGGAATTTCTCGTTCATTTCGGACTCAAGGATCTTTCGGAGCTGCCGAGAATCGAGGAATTCGCCGAGGTTCTGGGGGAGGAAGTCGACGTCGAAGGCCTTAAAAAAGCGATCGCGGCGCCGCGACCGTCGGAGGCGAGCCTTGGTGAAGAGGATCCGGTCATGGAGGTTGATGCTACGGGGACGGAGCGTTTCGAGGACGCTGAAGGCCTGGACGAGGATTGATGGCCGCCTGCTTCGGATCGTCTTTCGCGTTGGCCCCGTCATCGGTGCGGCGTGGGATCCGGCGAGCAAGCATGTCCTTTATCTTCAGGATCGTATGGAGGCTCTTGCCTTCTTGACAACCCACCCTAAAGCGGATTAGAGTGCCGAATGACGATCTAACGGACTTCAAAAAGACGGATCCGGGCCGTCTCGCGGCCGGGAAGGAGTGAGCACCAAGATGGCGAAACAGGAAGCAGCGTCAAAGCTCTGGGCACGGGAGTCGATCTTACAGGTGGAGAACAAGATTCTCCAGCAAATCATGGCGAGCCGAACGCCGGAATCGGTGGAGGCGGCGACGAGCTATGCGCGATTTCTGAGGCTCTCTGGCCTGGACACCGAGAACTACCCACTGTTCCTGAAGATGCTCGAGATCGAAAATCATTACGTGCTCGACGCGCTCTTGGGGAACAGCGATCCTTTTTTACTCCTCTCCACCATTCCGCCCAATGGATATCTCATCGCCAAGTGCTTCATGTTGCTGACGCGATGGCGTCCGGGCGGGATCTACCCCAAGACATTGGCCATCGTTCTGGGCGTGTTGCAGAATGCCTACAGCTCGCCGCGGGATGGCTACAAGATCTATAAACTGAGCATCGCCGACGTGGACAACCTTGGCAAGCACCTCGAGAAGGACAAGGGCCAGAAGGACGAACGCAACCGCTGCATCCTGGACATCCTCGACCGCGTCGGTTCCCTTGAGGGCGTGCGCTCAGACGATTTGATGGAACAGGTGGCTCGGCAGGCGATCAGAATCCGCGGGAACTTCTTCGACAACACGAAGATGCTGGAGGACTGCATCCCGCAAGTTCTACTGGTAAGGGGCGACTATCGCGCAGACGAGACGGCCCCGCGTTCCTTGTTCGCGGACTAGCCGCGCGAACGATTCGGGAACCAACGGTTACGGGACAGCGTGAGGGTTGAAGGGGTAACACGATGAACAACGTTATAGACGAGCCAGTCTGGACTGAAGCTCAGATCTCGGAGATCGAGAACCGGCTTCTGCAAGGGATCTTCGGATGCCGGACGACCGAGGCTGTCGAGGCCGCGGTCACCTACGCGACCTTCCTGAGCACGATCGGGATCACTCCCGAGAACTACCCGGTCTTCCTGCGTATGCTCGAGATCGAGAATCACTGGGTCATCGACGCTCTCATCGGAGACAGGGATCCGTTCCTCTTGCTCTCGGGCGTGCAGCCCAACGAGTTCATCGTCGGGCGCATCCTGGCGATGATGACGCGCTGGCACAAGGGCGGGATCTATCACAAAAACCTTTCGGTGATACTCGGCGTCTTGCAGTCCGTGTACAGCTCGCCCAAGGACGGGTATCGGATCTATCCGCTCTCCATTCAAGACGTGAATGCTTTGGGCAAGCACCTGGACAAGGAGAAGGGTCAGGACGATCCGCTCAATCGGGCGATTCTCGAAGTGCTCGAGAAGCTCTCGGAGCTGGAGGACGCCGGCAACCGTGACATGGAGGAAGTGGCGATCCACGCCGCCGCGATCCGCAACGCTTTCTTCGACGATCGGAAGCAGATGGAGGAAGTCATTCCTCCAGTGCTCCTGGTCACGGTAGGCGATCGTCAGGAGACGCCGCCGCGCAAACGCGTCTCGGTTGCCGAGGAGGGCCGGATCCGCACGTCTTCTTCCGGCAAGAAGAAGGAAGAAGCGCCGGACGCAGAATAATCACCGTCTGTTCTGATCGGTCGTTCGATAGAGCGATGAGTGACGACTCGATTGCTCTGTGTGGGGAGCGCTTCGGGTGAGTTCCGCCGAAGAGTCGGAAGATCAAGCGTTCGCCTTGCGGCTTACTGATCCGAAGCGCAAGCTGCTTCTCAAGGCCTGTCAACACTATCGCGCCTCAATACCGATCTATCTGCAATCGGGGGCGGAAGAGGCGATTATCATCGCCGATTTGATCCGGATGTTGTCTTCTGCGGCACCTTCGGACTAGACGACCCGGCGGGCTTGGGTGTCGTTGCGCCGGGCGTCGCGGGTGGCGGCATATTCGGCTTGGCGGCGGCCGCGACCTTTGGAATCGGTTGATCCGGCCCCGCAGGAGCGACGGTAAAATCACCGATCATCGCCTTGAGGGAGGCGATCGTCTGAGCTTGATCGGCGGACTCGCGCCGGAGCGAATCAATGGCGCGCTCATGATTCGCGACGACGCTCTTTGATTCCGTGAGCTGTTGTTCGAGGCGTGCGTTTTCCGCCATGACGATCTTGAGCTCGCCCTCTTTCTTTTCAAGCGCCTCGCCCTGCGCTTGGTGCGCCGAAGCGTCAAGCTGCTCGCGTTCGCGTTGCACGGTCATGAGGAGATCGGTCTTCTCGCGGTTGGCCGCGTTCAGTTTTTGACGCCACTGTTCCTCGGTTTTCGCGAGCGCCTGCGCTTGCTTCTCGGCGAGAAGCGCCTCAAGGGCCTGTAGAGCGGCGTCGCGTTCGACTTCCGCCTGTCGATGTCCCTCGGATTGCTGGGCTTGTATAAGCGACAATTTGTCGCGCAGATCCTGGGCTTCGGCGCGCAGAGATCTGATCTCCTCGCCCCCGCGTTCCCGCATTTCCCGGAGTTGCATTTCTTGAACGGAGGATGCGGCTTCGTGCTCCTGTCTCAGAAGCGCCAGCGCTTCCGCATGTCGCCTGCGCTCTTGTTCCATCTTTTCGCGCCATTCGTTGTCGAGCGCCGAAAGCGCCTGGGTCTTTTTCTCGTTCAGGCGGCCTTCAAGGGCCCGCAGCGCGTCGTCTCGCTGTTTATCGGCCAAACGCAGCGCTTCCGCGTGCCGCGACTCCGTTTCTCTCGATTCCCGCTGCATCCGGTTCAGTTCCAGGCGCATTGCCGTGATCTCCGAGGCCTCGCGCTCGCGCAGATCGCGTTGCGACTTCTCGGCGGCGGCCATTCGCGCCTCGAGATCCCGACGCGACGCCTCGATCGCCTCGTCGCGCTCGTGTTGCGCCTGTTCCAGTTTCCGCCGCCACCCGGCTTCCGCGGCGGCGATTGCCCGAGACTTCTCCTCGGCCAGGTGTTTCTCGGCCGTCTGAAGATCCATCAGACGGTTCTGTTCGACCTCGTGCAGCGCCTCGGCGTGGCGCACTTCCAGGGCAGCCAGCTTCGATTCGAGCTGATCGCGGGTTTCGTCGAGTTGTCGCTCGAGCCTGCCGCGCGCGGCCGACATCTCGTCCACGACGCGACGGAGCTCGGCGGTCTGCTCGCGCTCGTGGCCCAACTGCACGGAGATCTGCGCCTGCATGTCATGACGTTTCCGCTCGTGTTCCTCTTCGCGCGCCGCGAGCGCCTGGGCGTGCTCGCGCCGTAACTGCGCCAGTCGGCCTTCCCATTCGGACGACGAGGCGCGTATCGTTTCATTCTTCTCTCTCGTCGTCCGCTTCTCGATCTCCGCCAGGACGCCCTGATGCCGGCGCTCGGCCTCGGCCAACGCCTGGGCATGGAGCGTCTCGTTATCGCGCAACTGCGCCGCGTGTTGCCGCCGGATCTCCTCGATCTCGCGTAGACCTTCATCATGCAATCGACGCTCGATGGACGCGAGCGCGTTCTTGTGCTCTTGCTCCTTGACAAGCAAAGCCTGGGCGTGCTCGTCGGCGAGTTGACTGGCGCGCGCATCGCGCTCGCGGCGCATCTCTTCCAGGCGTTTCTCCAGCGCCGCGTGTATCTGCGCCAGCTCCTCGGAAGCGCCCTTGCGCGCGGCCTCGTGCTCACGCTCCTGGGCGGCGAGTTGCTCTTCGTGGGCGCGTTTCAGCTCCTGGATTCGTTCGTCGCGCTCCCGGCGCTCACGCTCGATGGCGTTCTCGACGGCGTGGTTCTTTTCTTCGCGCAGGCGCGTCTCGATAGCCTCGAGGGTGGTAAGACGGGCCTGCGCCTCGTCTCTCAGCTCATCCGCGTGACGGGTTCTGTTTTCCGTGATCGTCGTTTCATAGCGGCGGCAGGCCTCGGCATGGCGTTCGCGTTCGAGGGAGAAATCGGCTTCGAGACGCTTGATTTCCGCGTCCTGTTGCAGGCGGAGCGTCTCTCGCTCCGCGCGCTCTCTCTCCAGCTCGGCGCGAATCGCTCCGAGATCGTCTTCCATCGTGGAGATGATTTCCTGCTCATGCTCCCTTAACCTGAGCGCTCCGAGAAGCTGCTCCGCCAACTGGCGCGCCGTTCCGGTCCTTGATGACAGCTCGCGCTTGCGCGCCTCGAGCTTCACGTTGAGGTCGAAGATCTCCTTTTCCTTGTCGCGAACGTTCTCGAGCAGACGGAAGAAATCCTGAGAAAACGGGGAAGCGCGAGCGATGCGCCGCGCTTCGTCCAGCTCGTTTCGCAGCCGCAGGATTTCCGCGTTTTCTTCCGAACTGCCGTCGGCGCCGCGGTTTGTCGTCGGAGAGGCGGCGGCGGACGCCGGCGCGGAGCTCGAGTCCGACAGCTCGGCCACGAGCGCCTCCAGCTCGTCCAGGCTCAATCCGCGCACGGGAGAGTGCACGTGAGCCACGAGGCGCTCTTGATGCGCGTCGGGCGGCGAATTTTTCGCGGCTTTCTCCGACATGGATCGCTCGGCCCGCGAGATATCGCTCAATAACTCGTCCAGCTCGGCGTCCTCCACGACGATGAAGTCTTCGTTTTCAGTCGCATCGGCTTCCGCGCGATGTCGTTCATTGAGCGGAACGATCTTAGCCATGCGGTTGACGACGGATTCCGGCGTGAGATCGCTTTTGTTCCAGTAATCGTCCGCGTGGATCTTGAGCTTCTGATGCAGGGTCATGTCCGCCGGAGGGACGGTCGATGTGACGAGGACCACCGGAAGAACCTTGCTCAGCCCCTTGACGCGACTGAACAGCTTAAAGCCCGATTTATCCGGAGCTTCCACGGAAATGAAAACAACGTCCAATCTCAGGCTGGCGACGCGGTCAAGACAGTCGTTGGCGTCGCTGGCGACGTCGATTCGGACGCCATATGGGTCCAGCGAGGAGCGGAGCAGCTCCATGAAGCGTTCATCGTTATCGACGACTAGCGCGCGGATCTCGGCCATGGAAGCGCATTCCGCAACAGTTCCTTCGTAGTATACCGCCCCGCGGCGGACTTGATGGAATCGATCGGCGTGAACACGCCGGCAACGTCAAGAAGCGCGCCCGGGAATCTACGCGACGGGACATGGAAGGCGCTTGACGACGAGAAGAGTCCGATCATCCATGGCGCGCGTCCCGGGAGCGAAGCGTTCGAGCTCCTGGTAGATCTCGGACTCGATCGCGGACGCGCCGAGCCGGCGGCAGCGCGTGACCACGCCGATCAGGCCCGCCTCGCCGAACTCCTCCTCCCGCTCGTTCCATGTTTCGGTCACGCCGTCCGAGTACAGGAGCAACGTGTCGCCGGGCAGCAGCCGCGTTTCGCCCTCTTCATAATGCGCCTCTTCGAATACGCCCAGGGCCACGCCGCCGTCCCGGAGGCGTTCAACGCCGCCGCCGGCGCGAATCAGCAGGCCGGGATTGTGGCCGGCGTTGACGAAACGAAGTCGATCGTCGCGTATGTCGAGCGCCGCGAGAAAGAAGGTCACGTAACGATTGGCCGGCGTGTTTTCGAAGACCGTCCGATTGATCCGCGCCATGGCCGCCGCGGGCGCGTCGTCGCGCCAGTGGGCGCGCGCGCTGGCGCGCAGGACGCTCATGAGCAGCGCGGCGCTCGTTCCTTTGCCCGAGACGTCGCCGAGGGACAGGAGTAGCCGGTGATCATCGGCAAGCAGATCGTAGTAGTCGCCTCCCACGGCATGACAGGGTCGGGTCGAGCCGGCCAGGTCATGACCGGCGACGCGAGGCAGATCGCGCGGAAGCAGGCTGCGCTGCACTTCAGCCGCCACGCGGATGTCCTCCTCGAGACGCCGTTTCTCGATGCTCTCATCGAGCAGGCGCACGTTTTCGATCTTGGCCGCCGCGATGTTGGCCAGGGCGCTCGCGATGGGCACGTCGGCGTCGCACAGGGGGCGGTCATGCCGGCGCGTGTCCAGATAGACCAGGCCGATGACCGCGTCCTGATCCGAAGACGGAGCGCGGAACCAAAGTGGCGCGCAAAGCGCCGAGCGAATACCCGTCGTGAGAATGCTCTCCCGTGAGCTGAGGTCCGCGTCCTCCATGATGTCGGGCAATAGAAGCACGACTCGTTCCCTCACGACCTTGCGCGCGATCGAACGGCTGATGCGCGCGATGGACTCGCCGCAGCGACTGCGGGAAGCCTTGATCGTCGGTTCCGGCGGATCGCCTTCGAGGCGAAGAATAGCCGCTCGCTCGGCGGGCACCGCCCGCATCAACAACGACAGAATGCGTTCGTAGATATCCGGCAGGGGACGATGCTCGACGAGCAAGATGCTGGCCGTTTCGGCGATCAGCCCAAGGGAACGGTTTTGAAGCGCCGATGCGTCGTTCTCCACGAAGGAAGGCTCGTGTGTGGCGAACATTTCCGACATGGTGAAGACTTTTGTCCTGGGCGGCACGGCCTCCGTCGGGAGAGTCGGCTTACCGAACGCCGGTTCGCGCTCATCATCGAGGAATCTCAACCGGTTCTCGCCCAGTCTTATGAGATCGCCATGCTTGAGCTTTTCTTCGTTTCGCGCCCGAGACTCGTTGATGAAGCTGCCGTTGCGGCTTCCGAGATCTATTAGGTAGTGATCGTTCGCGCGACGACGGATCTCGGCATGATGCCGGGACAGCCATTGGTCGGGAAGGCAGATATCGTTGTCTTGCGAGCGGCCGATCGTGACGTGATCGCCGCGCAGAGGCACCGACCAGCTCCGTCCGTCGCCTTTCTCCATCTCGATTCTTGGCATGCAGCGCGACTCATCCTATCGCGTACGCGCCGTCAGGCTGCGACTCGATCATTCGCGTGCGGCCCGCGCGAGTCATGCGAAGCGGCGTCGTCTTCTTCTCGCACGCCGCGAAGCGAAGTACGCGGCGCCCAGCAGTATCACGAGGACCAGCACGGGCACGAGCACCGCGAGGACGAACAGCACGACGGTGAAAACGTCTTCCATGAAGCTCAGAATGGGATTGGCCATGCCGGCCGTCAACGCGCTCGTTACGGTTCGTAGGCTGGCCTTGGCGGCGTGCGGCACGAAAGCCGCGGGCGCCCCGACGACGATGCCGAGAGCCAAGGCGGCTAGGGGGTCCTTGATCCAACCAAGGACCGAAGCGGCTAGGAGCGATCCCGCCAGCGGACGAATCACCGTTGACGCCGCGTCCAGGGCATGATCGACTGCCGGGATCTTGTCCGCGGCGATCTCGATCAGAGTCGCGGCTCCGAAGAGGATCAACGCCTGGTTGGACGCGAGAAAGGCGAAGGATTGGTTGAGGTCGAGCCATCCCAGGCGCGCGAGCGCGGCGGCCAGGAACAGCGGCAGCCAGGCGCGCAGGCCCGCGCAGGCGGCGAGAGCGATAGCCAGTGCCAGTGACGGCAGCACGTCGCTCCAGGGCGCCGTAGTCATGGTTCGAGCCTAAAATCAGCGGCGGCGGCTGTCAAGCAAGCGCGGTGTCCTTTTTCGCGATATGCTTTTCTCGTCAAGCGCACGCGGCATCGCATACCCGGCCGGATCATGAGCTGATTGATTGACGATGAAGAGATTATGCGGAACTTCATTACTCCGTGACAATCGCGTTGTTCGCGACAATGCAGTGTCGCTCGTTTGGCGACGAATCGGCCGCGCTGGGTTCGTGGGCGCCGTTCTTGTCGCGTTTTCCTCGGCGTCGAGTTCGGAGGAGACGGCGGGCGTCCTGGCGCCGCATGAAGCTTTCTATTCTTGCATGTCCTCACGCAAGGAGGAGGGCGTCGCGGCCTGCAGGCAAGCTCTTTTGTTGCCGCTTGGCCCGGAGCGCAGATCCGTGGCGCAGGGCGTGCTTGCGCTCCATCTGGCAAACCTGGCGCGATGGAACGAGGCGGCGGACGCCTATCAGAAGCTCGTGCAGCTTCGTCCGGAGGATGCCGAGGCGCATCTTCGGCTGGCAGATACGATTCTCTTCGGTCTGGGGCGTCCTTGGGATGCACTGCTTCCCCTACGTAAGTCGTTGATTCTTCGTCCAGATTCCGTGAGCGCCTTCGGTTCACTGGGCTTTGCGCTGGCGAGGATCGGGCGGCATGAAGAAGCAGTCGAGGCTTTCAGGGAGGCGCAGAGGCTTGATTCGGACTTCTGGAAGAATCGTCCCGGGGCACGGGCCGCGTATGAATCCGCTCAGCGAGGCGATCCATGGCCCCCTCCCGAAAGACCCTTCAACTGATATAAAAGAGGTGCTTTTTCCGGAAAGGGCTGATATAATCGATACGATTTTGCCGTGGGGTCCGAGTCGCTGGTCGCACCCCCTGCCCGTGGTGGTGATCGGCGCTCGAGACAGTTGATCGATAGGGATGCCCTGCGGCGGCTCACGTGAATGAGAGTGTCATCCTGGACGTTTGGCGCTGTCTGCGCCCTGTTTTCAGCTTCCTTCGCCCCATGCGGCGTGCCGGAGGCGGAGCTTGTGTTCGAGGTGGCCGGATCGCCCGCACCTGACTTTATTCCGGAAGCCGCTCCGCCGCGGTTTGTGATGCTCCGGAGTGGACAGGTTTTCGTGGGCGGGACATCGGATATATATACTTGCCGTCTCGAGAGGAAGGAGCGGCATGGGTTGCAGAAGCGGATCGATCATGTTCGAAAGATGAGGGTCTGGACCGGCGAGGTTGTTCTGGGACCGGGCGAAACCCGATACAAGCTCCATATTCGCAAGGGCGGCATGCTCACGGCCCGTGGCGATCTCGGCGCGGTTCCGTCGGGCCTGAAGCCCTTGAGTCAGTTGATCGAGCGCATGCTTTGCTTCGATAGTCCGGCCCTTCGGCCTTATCAAGCGATCAGATACCGGTTGGCTGTCCGCTCCGGCGAGTTGCGGGGGGGCTGTCGGAGCTGGAGCTTCGCGTTGCCCTTGATCGACGTTCTGCCCGCTCCTCGCGTCGTTCCGGCCGAGATGGCGTCGGGATGGCCGACTGGAGCAGCGCCGGCTTCCGTCTGTCATCGCGACAAGAAATACGTCGTGACGTTACGGCCATTGTTGCCTGGAGAGAATCCCTGACCGATCCACGTCTTATCGAACGCTCCGCTTCCTCGAACGGCGAAACGCTCATGCGTGATTCGACGAGCAACGTCTCTTCGCCGCAGACCCCGCCCGTCGGCGCGCGCTCCGTATCGGCCGAGATCGGACCGACGCGTCCGGCGTCGAGACGCTCACGCCGCCGACGTCGCCCCCGCCGGAACGGAGGGCGGTCTCGACCCGTGCCATGGGCTCATCGCGAGGCGGGCGCCGCCCGCAACAACATACGCGCGTCGTCGGTTCCGACAATGGCGGTCACCGGACTTCTGGAGATCGACGGCTCGGGCGCCGGTTCTCTTCGGATGGCGGAGCGCAACTATCTCCCGAACCGGGAGGACGTGATCGTCCCCCCGCAGCTCGTGCGCGCGTTGAGTCTCAGGGATGGCGCGGAAATCGAAGGCGTCGCCCGCGACGGCGGCGGTCGCCGAACGCTCATCGAGGTCGCGGCGGTGCAAGGTCTTCCTCCGGCGCAGTATGCTTCGCTGCCTCACTTCCAGGATCTCGTTTCGATCAACCCGAACGACTCTTTTCGTCTCGCGGGCGAACAAGGTGAGATCAGCCTACGCGTCATCGATCTCATCACGCCCATCGGCCGCGGCCAGCGCGGCCTGATCGTGTCTCCGCCCAAGGCGGGAAAGACGACCCTCCTTGAGCATCTCGGCCAAGCGATCGTCCGGCGCCATCCCGACGTTCACCTCATCATGCTTCTGATCGACGAGCGGCCCGAGGAAGTGACGCACTTCCGGCGCGCGGTGAAGTCCGAGGTGCTCGCTTCCTCGGCTGATTCCACTTCCGACTCGCATATCCGACTCGCTCGCATCGCGCTCGAACGCTCCAAGCGGCTCGTCGAGGCGGGACGGCACGTCGTCATCCTGCTCGACAGCCTGACGCGAATGGGCCGTGCCAGCAACCGCGAGCAGGGTCCTGGCGGGCGCACGATGAGCGGCGGCGTGGACAACCGCGCGCTACTTTTTCCGCGTCAGTTCTTCGGCGCCGCGCGTAACTGCGAAGGCGGCGGAAGCCTGACGATCCTCGCCACGGCGCTCGTGGACACGGGCAGTCGCATGGACGAGGTCATCTTTCAGGAGTTCAAGGGCACGGGCAACATGGAGCTTATTCTCGACCGCGCCATCGCCGATCGTCGCGTTTTCCCGGCGGTGGACGTGTTGAAATCGGGCACCAGACGCGAAGAGTTGCTGTGCACGCCCGAGGAGTTGCAGAAGCGGCATCTCCTGCGGCGTGCTCTGGCCGATCTGAGCCCCGTGGAGGCGGCGCAATTCCTCGTCGACAAGCTTCAGAAGACGTCTTCAAACGCCGCATTTCTTTCGACGCTGACCGCGCCTCCGCCGGCATCGCGGCGCCTGCGCTGATCCATTCCACGGCCGCTGTCTTCGACGTCGCTCGGCCAGCGGATGCGTCGGCGTGGAATTCCGCGCGCTAATGAGAGAATGCGCCTTATAGAGGAGTCATGGACTGCGTGACGATGGTATCCGGAGAATAGGATTCGTGGAGCGAGGCAAGCCGTTTTCACTGATACTTGCGGAAAAGATCCTTTTGGTATAGACACGTTCGTGAGACCGCCATGGTGTGACGCCGATCACGCGCGCGAAGCGGTTTCTGGGATATTTAAAACGTTTGTGCAGGCCGCCGGTACTCCCGAGGTCGAGCAGATGACCGAGATCCACACTCATATCGAGGCGTTGATGATGTCCGAAGAACGGCCGATTCCTTTCGCCGAGGGAACGGTCATCTTCGAGGAGGGCGAGACGGGAGAGTCCATGTACATCGTGCGCACAGGCACGGTGGAATTATGGATCAGCGACCGTCTGCTCGAAACGGTCGGATCCGGCGGCCTCGTGGGTGAAATGGCCCTCATTGACAGCTCTCCCCGTTGCGCCAGAGCCGTCGCTGGCCCGGACTGCTCGATGGTCGTGATCACCCGCGAGGAATTTGACGAATTCGTCCGGCAGGTTCCGGGCTTCGCGCGCGAGGTCATGGGACTCATGGCGCAGCGGCTTCGCCGCAGCAACGTCATCGCCAAGATGTGATCGATCACGTCGTCTCGCGTCCACAGGGCAGCAGGCCGTCGGCCTCCAGAAAGCGGGCCAGCGCCTCGGCGGCGACACGGTTGCCCTCCGCGTTCCAGTGAGGATCGTCTTCGCGACAGGTCGGGAAGACGTACGCCCGAAGGAAGTCCTCGCGCAGCGAATGAATTGGAAACGAGACCGATCCGCGACGCGTCTCGAAGAAACGAAAAGGCTCCAGGATGAACTCGTCGGACGGCGGGAAGGCGCGTTTCTCAAGATCGCGCGGCGCCTCCTGGCTGTTGTACTGCTGATATCGTGGGAACACGACAAGCGCGAAGCGAGCGCCCTGTGAGCGCGCGATGCGCTCGGTTTCGAGGATCGCCCGCCAGGTCGTATCGAGATACGGCTCGGTCGCCGATAGCGGCTGGAAGAGCGGAAAAAACCGTCTTCTGGGGATTTCGGTCCGTTGAGCGGGCGGCGCGAGGACAAAATAGGCCCTAAGCCACTCGCCATAGTCATCGGTTCCCAGGAGGCGACTCACGGCCGCGCCGACGGCATGGAAGATCGTGACGTCCCGGCCTCGGCCGTCCAGATTGAGCCTGCGGATACGCGCGGTCGCGCGTAAGTCGTCGTGGAAATCAGTCATGTCGATCGCTTGAACGACGAGCGCCGGGTGGTAGCGAGATCCGATCTCGCGCAGCCGCCGCGCCTGCAGCACGGGACTCGAGGAAACCCATCCGAAGTTCGCCACGCGGATCACTCGATGCGAGCACCTTTGTCGTAGAAGCGCCTCGAGGCGATCAGGGAAACGCTCCTCGGGCGGGAGGTGCGGATTGGCCGTGAAGGAGTCGCCGATACAGATGACGTTGAATCCGTCGGGGCCGAAGGCGCTCGCCGGACGCGAGGTATAGACGCCGTCCTCGTTCGTCTGATCTGTGCCGGGCCGCGGGCGGTGATCGAGATCGAGCGCGTATTGCGGCAGAATCCAGCGGCGCATGATCTCCGGTCCGGCGAGCCACAACGAGAGGATGACGACCATGGAGGAGACTGCCGTTGCGATCAGATCACGCCAGCGTCGCAGCCAGTATCTCCAGTTGAGAAGGAGGAGCATGGGAAGCCAGACGACGAGGAACTCGACGATGTGACGCGCCAGTCTTCCGCCGCGAGACGTCAAGCTCCAGGCCACGACCGACGAGGCGATAAACAGCGCAATCGAGATGCCCGTGCGATTTCGCGCCAGTCCCTTTGACCATGAGGCGTTGCGGAAAAGGCGAAGTGTCAGCGCGAGAACGGCCACCGCGGGAAGCCAGAAGATCGCGACGTCGCCGAGCGCCGCGAGCAGCCGTATGCGGTTTGTGAAAAGCGCGAGCGTCAACCCCGCGGCGAGAAACGCGGAGCCGACGAGTCGCGCAAGAGCGAAACGTCGCTCGCTGTTCACGCGCGCGCCTCCAGGCGTCGCGTCGCCCAGATGATCACGAGCGTCAATATGACGGCATGAAACAACGCCACGATCAGGCTGACGTCAAGGCCCGGCAGCGTGCGCATGGAGTGGACCCATGCCAGGCGAGTGACGCGCCGGCCCAGGCCGAACGTCAGAAACAGATTGAGGAAGAGGAAAGCGGAGCTCAGGCCGACGATTGCCCGGGCGCGCGGCCAGGCGTCGAGCAAGAGCGGCGACACGATGACCGCCAGAAAGACGTGATTCTCGTGGACAGCGGTGTTGAGGAGCGCGTAGGCGTGCGTCATGAGAACGATTGAGAGAGGAATGGCGTGGCGGCTCTCCTTCAGTCGATGCGCGACAAGCGTGACGACGCCGAGAGCCGCGACGCACACGAGCGCGCGAGAGAGAAGACGCGGGTCCCAGCCGGCCCATGCCTCGAACTCGTGAATCTGGACGATTCGGGCCAGCATATCCGGCGCTCCTGACGCGCGATCCATGAGCCAGCCCGCGATCCACCAGAGGTTGAATCCTTGCGCCGAGAGCGTCGTCTGCGAAAGCGGCCGCAGGCCGCCCAGGACGGCGGACAACAAGTGCCCGCGGCTCCACCACGGCCAGAGCACGATGGCGGCCGTCACGGCCGAAGACAATACGGCGCGGATCCACGTGCGCCAGCGCGTCTCGCGGAGCATGACGGCGATCAGCGTCGGAAGCAGCAGCGCGCCCTGCGGCTTGATCAGGATCGACGCCGTGATGAGAACGGCGGCTTGAGCATGGCGCCCGCGCCATAGAGCCAGCGTGGCTCCCAGGGCAAATGCGCCGAAGATCGTGTCTTGATAGCCATGGAAAGGAACGGCCAGGATCACGGCGGGATTCAGCCAGAACGCGAGCGCCCTTTTTCCACCGAAGGCCGCCGGCGCGGAACGCCACAATAGGAAAGCGATGACGCCGCTTCCCAGGAGAGGAAAGAGATTGATCGCCGCGTTGAACAGAGGATGGTTGGCTCTCCTCGTCTCAAGGGCGTTAAAGAGCTTTCCCGCCGACCACAGGAAGAGCAGGCTGCCGGGCGGGTAATCCACGGTGTAGCGTCTGCCTCCCCACTCCCATTCCGTCCAGGGAACGTCGAGCGCGGTGGGGTCCAGGCCGTAGGTCCGCGACGACTGAAGCAGTTGACGATCCGGAGGACCATAGATATCGGCCAGACCTTCCGAAGCCGCTCGCGCCGCCCAGGCTTTCTGCACCTCGTTATCGAAGGTGCCCCACGATCCCATGCCGAGCAGACGCACGATCAGGCCGGAGACGATGAGAATGCAGAATATAGAACGCTTCATCGATATGACATGGATCCGCGACATAAACACATTCCACGTAGATGCTCCGGCCGGGACGCGTTCCCGGCCGGCACGGCCTCGCGGGACGCAGATCATGGGCCGCGACGGTTTGATCGCCGCTCAAGGCCGCGTCGGAAGGCCGTCATGAAAACTATAGCAGACGCCGCCCGCGTCATAAGGCTTTCAGTGATACGACGCCGTCGATCGTACGAAGCGAATCTCGGTCACGATCGCGGATTCGATGCTCGGATCGGCGGGCCCGTTCCAGAGAAGGGTGAGCCTTTCGGCGAACGCGCCTTTCGACGCCGGTAGCTCGATTCGTGGACGGCTCCAACCCGCGGGCAATCGCAGACGCCCGATTCGTTCGTCGTCGATTCGCAGATCGATCGGGAGGCTTGCGGGAACGTGCGCGACCAGAGTCACCGCGCTCGTTCCGGCCGCTGGACGTCGCAGCAGAACCGTCGAACGCCTGCCGCGAGCCGCGCGACCGAGACGGCCCTCGAAGACGGCCGGTCGCCGCCAGCCACTTTCGAAATAAAGGCGCGACTCGGGCGCGCCGGCCTCGATCGTCCAGGGAAGAGGCGGCAGCTCCTCTTCGCGAACGCGAAGCAGCTCGCGCTCGTCGTCACCGCCGAGCCTCTCGATCGGAAGAACGCGCTCGAGGTAGTCGATCACGCCTCGTTTGGCGAAGGAGCGTTCGATCACGAAGTAGCGGATGCCGAGAAAGCGCGCGGCGCGCGGCGCGCTTGTCCGTTCCCGCTCAACAAGCGCGTCGTCGAGCGGGATCTTGCGCTTGCGCAAGTCGATCAGCGGACGGACGAGCGGAAGGCCGTAGTAATATGATTTTTTTTCAAGCGGCACGCGGGCGCAAAAGCCGATGAAAATTCTCTTGCCGTGCGCCGTCTGATGGTGCATGAGCCGTCCCGACACTTGATCGATGCCGGGGATCTCGACCACCGCGAAATCGCCGGGCTCGGCGCCGACGGCGCGGAAAAGCGCGGGGGTTTCCGCGGCGAACACCGAAACGGGAACGGAGACGAGCTCCAAGATGAGCGCCGCCGCGGCCGCTCCAGTCATCGCGTATCGAGCGCTTCGCCGGCGCAGCCGGCGGCTCAGCGCCGTCCAGCCCGCGGCCATGAGAATCGCGAGAGCGAGGACGACGATGAGCGAGAAGCGCGCAGGCGCGCGCAGGTTGTGCAAAAGGGGCAGTCTCTGAAGCAGGGCGAACGGCAAGGGGAGGCCCGTCTCGCGTCCGGCAACACGTAGGACCGGGCCCAGGCTGAACAGGAAGAAGATTACTCCGCTCGCGATCCAGAACGCATGCGAGCGCCGCAGGCGTTTTTTCAGCAGCGCGGCCAGACCGAGCAGCCACGGCAGATATCCGGGAAAGACGATCGATTCGGTCGCATTGCGGCTCGCTTCGTATCCGAGCGCGCCGCCGAGGACGTTCTGATTCGGCGCCGGAAGAAGGTAGGACAACAAATCGGCCGAATAACGCTCTGCTCCGGGGTACGGAGGATAGGTCCAACGCGTCATCGCCTGGGCGATGGCGATGAAAAGCGGCGAAAGCAGGATGCCGGCCGTGATGAAAACGAAGCCGGCTCGCAAGAACAGCGTCCGCCACGGAGCCCGCTTGCGAGCAAGACGTTCGAGCACGAAGACGATCGCGATCAGGCCCAGGAAGACGAGATAACTCAGGTTCGCGTAACCGCAGGCCGCCGCCGTCAGCGCGGCCATGACGAGCCAGGCGCGCGAACGCCGCGTCCGATCCAGCGCTTTGGCGAAGCACAGCAAGAAGAGAGGGATCCACTCCGTGCTCAGGAGATCGTAGTGGCCCGCGAGGCGCGCCACGCGATAGGGACAGAACGCGAACGCCGCGCCGGCGAGAAAGGCGCCGCCGCGATCGGCGTGATAGTGGCGCGCGAGAGCATATACGGCTAGGGCCGAGAAAAGAAAAGTAAGGAGAACGACGACGTTCGCGGCGGCGACGTCGCCCAGCGCCAGACTCAACGGGACGAAGAACGCGCCCTGGGTCGCGCCGAGCGTGTGCAGCGCCAAACTGATACCGATGGGATGGAAGATGAATTCGGTCGTGAGCGGGTTGGAATGAAGCTCGATCAGGGATTTCTTCATCCACCACAGATTCCAGACGTACGTGGGCGCGTCCCCTCCGGCCTCGCCGGCATGACAGGTCATCAGGCATGAGGCCAGGGGATAAGTGAAGAGCAGAGTGAGCCCGAGATATCCGAGCGTGAGCGCGACGCCCATCCATGCACGTTTGCGTCGCGACGCCAGGCGAGGCGTCCACTTTGTCATGGACAGTCCATGATCGAGCTACGGCGCCCTCTTATCGTCGCATGAGGACGCCGTAGCTCGCCCAATCGCTTTTCTCAGTGAGCCACGTATCCGATGGACTCGACGTTGTTGGTTTCGTTGGATTCGTTGACTTGATCGAGGAAATCGATGGTCGCCCGATACTTGCGGAACGATCCCGCCGGGACGGTGTCGTTAAACGAACGCTTCTCGCTTTTCGCGACCTTAGCGCCGCCCACGCAAATATCAGCGATTCCCGCCGTGCCGACGAGATTCCAGGTCCCGGTCGTGGGGTCTTCGGTCGATTCGACCTTGACCTTGAATGGACCGGAGCAGATCTTCAGCATCGATCTAGTTGTGGCGCGAACCGTGACGTCGATGCGCACTTTGTGATCTGTTCCGGCGACTCCCGTCTTTGTCGCTTTCATCCCATTCACCGGGATCGCCAAGTCGACCTTATTCTTTATTTCCAGACGCGTGGCTGGCGTCGGCGCCGGCTTCGCCCAGGCCAATCCAAAGCCCGCGCAAACGAGCGTCGCCGCGCCGATGCCCATCCTCCAACTGCTCATATGCTGCTTCATTTTTCCATCCTCCTATTGTTGCTTTTAGCCTCGGACTTCTCGCCTCTCGATGAGCGATTACGCATGATGCTCGATGATTGTTTGTCTCATTTTATCATCGATATGTCCCGGTCGGCCGCGCTTTGCGCGGGAGATCGTCTTGTTCACGGATGCTCCCCGTTGTCATGGGCGGCCGGGTTTTTCGAGCGACGCCGTTCATGCTGTATTGGCGACGGCGTCGGGTGAATCACAACAGGAAAATGATCTGCCCGAAAACGTGGCCCCGCGAATCGGGAATCTCGGCAGGTTTAGCCGGCTGCTTCTTCCACGATCGCCTTGGCCTTCCTGGCGATCATGAGCTCTTCGTTCGTCGGAATGACCAGCGCTTTCACCGGAGAATCGTCGGTGGTGATCGCCTTCTCCCGGTCGTTGGAGTCGTTCTTTTCCGGATCCAGGACGACTCCCATGAATGCAAGCGGCTCCAGCACCTTCTCGCGGATCGCCGCCGCGTTCTCGCCGATGCCGCCGGTGAACACGATAGCGTCGATTGCGCCCATTGCCGCCGCATAGGAGCCGATGTACTTGGTGATTCGATACACCATCGAATCGATCGCCACGTGGGCTCGCGCATTGCCGTGTTGGGCGCTCTCCATGACTTCCCTGAGATCGTTGCTCACGCCCGAGATTCCCTTGAGGCCGCTCTTTTTGTTGAGCAGATCGTTCATCGCCTTGAGGTCGAGATGCTCTTTCTCCATCAAGAAAAGAACCACCGCCGGGTCCATGTCTCCCGTCCGGGTTCCCATGACGAGACCTGGCAGCGGCGTGAAACCCATCGACGTGTCGATGGAGAGGCCGAATTTCACGGCGGTGATGCTGGATCCGTTGCCGAGGTGGCAGGTCACCATCTTCAGTTTCGTGATCTCCTTGCCCAGGATCTCCGCGGCCCGCAGCGACACGTACTCGTGCGACGTTCCGTGGAATCCATACTTCCGGATGTGGTAGCGCTCGTACAATTCATAGGGCAGGCCGTAAATGAACGCTTTACGGGGCATCGTCTGGTGGAAAGCGGTGTCGAACACCGCCACCTGCGGTATGCCGGGGAAGATATGCTCGCAAGCCAGAATCCCGGCGAGGTTGGGCGGGTTGTGCAGTGGAGCGAGGTCGCAGCAGGCCTCGATGACCTTCTTGACCCCCGTCGTGATCAAAGCGCTCTTGGAGAACTGCTCTCCGCCGTGAACCACGCGGTGGCCGACGACGTCCACTCGGATGGCGTCCTCGAACAGCCCGACCTCGGGATCCAGGAGCGTTTTGGCGACGACATCCACGGCCGCCGTGTGGTTTTCGGCCGTCACCTGCTGCGTGAGATTCTCCCCGTTCTTCATTCGGTGGCTGCTGTATCTGAATCGCGATTGCGTCCTTCCGATCTCTTCCACCAGACCCTTGGCAAGCAGGGTGTCGCTTTGCTCGATGTCGAATAGCTTGAACTTGAGAGAAGAGCTGCCGCAGTTGATCACCAAGACTTTCATTGTTCGAGTGCCTCCTCGACAGGCCGATATTTCGGCGTTCGGTCACGCGCGCGCCAGCCCGTCCTCGATGGCGGAGTCATCTGGCTGGGTGTTGGAACCGTACGACATTGATGGCCGCGACATTGACGATATCGGAAGCTTTACAGCCGCGCGAGAGATCGCTGCACGGCTTGGCTGTGCCCTGGAGGATCGGGCCGTAGGCCTCGGCGCCGGCAAGTCTCTCCGTAAGCTTGTACGCGATATTGCCGGCGTCGAGATCGGGGAAGACGAGGACGTTGGCGCGTCCGGCGACCGGAGAGCCCGGGGCTTTCTGCTGCCCGATTTGGGCGATGAGCGCCGCGTCCGCCTGAAGCTCTCCGTCAATGACAAGGTCCGGGGCGCGTTCTTTGACGAGCGTCAATGCGCGCCTGACCTTCTCCACGCGCGGGTGCTTCGCGCTTCCCTTGGTTGACAGCGAAAGCAAGGCGACCCTGGGCTCGTCTTCCATCAGCAGCCGATAGCACTCGGATGCGGAGATCGCGATGTCGGCGAGCTGGCTGTCGTCGGGATTGATCACCACGCCGCAGTCGGCGTAGAAGAGGATCCCGTCCTTGCCGAAGGTCTTGCCGGGCAGGACCATCACGAAGAAGCTGGAGAGGGTCTTGATTCCGGGTTTGAGACCCACCGCCTGGATCGCGACTCGGCACACGTCCGCGGTGGAGTGGACGGCGCCGGCGACGAAGGCGTCCACCACGTTCTTGCGGACCATCATGGCGCCGTACCAGAGCGGTTCGCGGATTTGCTCGAGGGCCGCGGCTTCGGTCATGCCCTTTTCCTTGCGTAGCTCGAATAGCTCGTGCGTGAACTCCTGAAGGCGCGGCGGATCGGCCTTGTCGATGATCTCGATTCCGCCGAGGTGAAGCGACCTCGCCTCCGCGATACTCTTGATATTCCCGGGATCGCCGATCATGGTGACATGGGCGATGCCCTGTTTCGTGGCTTCGGCCGCCGCCTGGACGGTCCTCTCGTCGTCGCCCTCCTGGAACACGACCTTTTTCGGGCTCGATCTCGCCTTCTCGAAGATTTGCTCTAAAAAATCTGCCATGTGGACGCTCCTTGAACGTCCATCAAGCATAGTCGATTACTCACCTTGAAGACCAGCCGGATCTCCGCGCCGTGGCCATTTGCTCCCTTCCTGGACGGGTCGAAGCGTTCATTTGATCTTGTGCCGCGCGGCGGCGCAGGGACGCCGTGCGTCGGGTCACGCAACAACCGCGTCCGAGGCGTCGACGAGGAAGCGATAGCGCCATGGAAAGGCGCGAACGCCGTGAGGCAGGCAGGCGAGCGTGCGGATGCGTCAGGTCGGGCACGCGTCTTATGCCGCGGCGCTCTTGTCCTCGACGATCTCGCCGTCCCGGATCTGAACGACACGGGAAGCGATCCGTGCGATCGCCATGTCGTGAGTGATCATCACGATCGTTTGCCCGGCGGCGTGCAACTCCTGAAAGAGACCCACGATTCCGCGTCCCGATACCGAGTCGAGGTTCCCGGTCGGCTCATCGGCCAGCACCATGGTCGGCCGGTTGACGAGCGCGCGCGCAATGGCGACGCGCTGCATCTGCCCGCCGGACAGCTCGCCCGGCTTGTGGTGCATGCGATCGGCGAGATCCACCTTTTCGAGTATCGCAGTGGCGCGCTCGTTCCGTTCGTTGGCCGGCAGGCCGGCGAACAAAAGCGGCAGTTCCACGTTCTCCAGGGCGCTGGCGTAGGGAAGCAGGTTGAAGTTCTGGAAGACGAAGCCGATGTGGCGATTGCGGATCTCGGCCAGCCGGTTGCGATCCAGTCCGGCAACGCTTTCGCCCGAAAGACGATACGCGCCGGCGGTCGGCGTATCGAGACAGCCGAGCAGATTCATGAGCGTGCTCTTGCCCGAGCCTGAAGGTCCCACGATGGCAACGAACTCATTGCGGTCCACGTCGAGATTGACGTCCCGGAGCGCCTCGACCTCCACGCGGCCGGTTCGATAGGTTTTGCGAATCGCTCGCATCTCGATCATCATCATTCATACCTCAATGATTCCGCGGGATCGACGAATGCCGCGCGGCGCGCGGGAAAGTATCCGGCCGCCGCGCCGATCGTTCCCAGCACGAGGGCCGTCGTCACGGCGATAACCGGCGAGAACGTAGGCCGGCCGAGAAGGTCGAACGCTTCGTTTTCCAGCGGCAGAGCCGCGAGACCGAAGATCAGCAGCAGAGCGATCGCCGCGCCTAGGATCCCGCCAATGACGGTCATCAGCAGCGCCTCGAGCACGAACGGCAGCATTACCTGTCGCGCCTTTGCGCCAAGGGCCATCTTCACGCCGATCTCGCGGGTGCGCTCCTTGACGACGGCGTACATGATGTTGGCGACGCCCATTCCGCCGACGAAGAGCGTCAGGCCGCCGATGATGCCCAAGAAGATCTGGACTCCGACGGCGACGTCTCTGTTGATGCGTTGCATTTCCAGAGTGTCCCACAGGCCGAGGGCGCGTGTGTCCTCGGGATCAAAATGATGCTTGCGTCCCATGACGCGGTACAGCTCGGCTTTGGCGCGGCCGGACAGCTCGGGCCGCGCGGGACGATAGACGAGGTTTCCGACCTCGGCGTCGGAGTGCATGGCCTTGAAGCTCGTCGCCGGAATGGTGGCCTGTGTGCGATCGTGACCGCTGTACATTCCCATCATGAGCTTCTTCCGGGCGACGCCCACGACCAGAAACGACGACTGGTTGATCTGAACGGCGCGTCCGACCGCGTCCTCGGTTCCGTAGAGATCGCGCGCCAGCTCCTCGCCCAGGAAAACGACGCGGCGTTTCTGAGCCATGTCGGGCGCGTTCAAGAAGCGCCCGCCGGCCTGGGGATGGAGATTGCGCATCTCGCCGAACTCCGGCTCGACTCCGCGCACGCGCGTGTTCACGCTCTTCGTCCCCGCGGTCACGGGTATATGTCGGGCATACTCCAGGCTCAACGTCTCGATCTCCGGGATGCAGCGGCGGAGAAGCTCCGCGTCCTCCTCGCGGATGGCGATGCGGCGACCCGAGGGGAGGCCCATGAAGGCCCGCGTCGTGGCGCCCGGCCACACGACCGCGACTCCTTCGCCCATGCCGCGGGCGCCCTTGCTCAAGGAGCGCTTCAGACCTTCGCCGAAGGAGAGCAGCAGCACGATCGAGAGCGTGCCCCACGCGATGGCGATGACGGTGAGCGCGATGCGTTTGCGTTGATGGGCGAGGTCCGCCTGGAAAAGGCGCAGCACCAACGCGATCTCGGCGGCCGCGAATCTCATGAGAGCTTGAGCGCCGCGACCGGGTCGAGCAGCGACGCCCGGCGGGCGGGGAAATGGCCGGCTGCGATCCCGATCAAACCCAGCAGCGCGGCCGTCGTGAGCACGACCGCCGGCGAAGCCGTTGGCGTGCCGACGTACTCATCGAGGCCGAGAAAGGGGAAGATCCACAGCACCGCCAGGGTGATGATGAAGCCCAGGACGCCGCCCAGGGCCGTGAGAGTCAGGGTTTCGAGCAGGAACTGGCTCTGTATGAAACGAGGCTTGGCGCCCACCGCGAGCTTGATTCCGATCTCGCGCGTGCGCTCCTCAACCACGACGTACATGATGTTCGACACGCCGAGTCCGCCGACCATCAACGTGAAGGATCCGATCACGGCCAGGAACAGGCGGAACGTCGTGAAGAATATCGAGAGGAACTTTTCGCCCTCGGTGGTGTCCCACGTCTTGATGGCTTCCTTGTCATTGGGATTGAACTTCAGTCGACGACCGAGCTCTTCATAAACCCGACGCGTGACTTCCGGAACCAGCGAAGGATGCCTAGCCTGAAAGATGAAATTGTTGACGTAACGATCGCCGTGAATCCCGCGATACGTCGTGTCGACGATGAAAGCCTTATCCTGGTCACGGCCGCTGTAGCTCGAGTCCTGGGCCTTTTTCTTCAGGACGCCGATCACCATGAAGGGCGCGTTGTCGATCATGATCGTCTGGCCGACGGCCTCGGCGTCGCCGAAGAGGTCTTGCTTGAGCTTGTCGCCGAGAAAAACCATTCGGCGCTTACGATCCACGTCAAGATCGTTCACGAAGCGTCCGCCGGGCGCGGGAATGAGATTACGCATGACTCCGAAAACGGGACTGACGGCCGACATGCCGGGCGAGATGCGCACCCGCTCGCGACGAAACGTGTTGCGGCCGTCCGAGTGTTCTCCGGAAAAGCGCGCGTCCGGAATCTTGCGTCGCAGCGCCTCGATGTCTTCCTCGGTAACTCTGATGCCGCGCCCTTTTCCGAGACCTTCATATGGAATAGAGGTGCGACTGGGCCAGGCGATGACGATGCTCTCGCCGAGCCCCTTTTGGCTTTTCACGATCCTTCGTTGCAAACCCTCTCCGAAGGCCACCAGCAGCGCGACCGAGACTGTTCCCCAGGTGATGCCGAGCAAGGTGAGCAGAGTACGCACTTTCTGATGCCGGACGTCCTGGAGCATCTGCCGCAGGAAGGAGAGCGAGGTCATGACCGTTTCCATCCTTGAATTGACTGATGTCGGCGATTCTTCGTTCGCTGGCGCCGTGCCCGGCGCTACTCGATCTCCTTGGGCGGGCGCTCCACGACGACGTCCTTCTCGACGAGTCCCTTCGTCACCTCGACGTTGAGCCCGTCCGACAGGCCGACCTCGATCTCCTTCTTGACGGGCTCGTCGCCCGCGACGCCGGGCACCTCGACGGCGGCCTTGCCGGCGGCGAAGGTCACGAGCCTCTCGGGCAGGATCAGCACGTTCTCCTTGGAGCGCACCGCGATCTCCGCGTTGGCCGAATAGCCCGCTCGGAGCGTGATGTCCTTGACCGGCAACAGCTCGATCTCGATGTCGAACAGCGTGGCGCCTTCGACGGTCGTGCTCTTGGGCGCGATCTTGTAGACCTTGCCTTCGATCTTGGCATCAGGCAGGGCTCCGATCTTGATCTGGGCGGGCATGCCCTCCCGGAGCTTGCCCACGTCGATCTCGTCCACCGTTCCCTTGAAGACCAGGGCGGACATGTCGGCCAGGGTGGTCAGGGCGGTTCCGGCCTGATAGGAAGTCAAGGGAACCACCGGATCGCCCTCGTTTACGAGAAGCTCGAGCACCGTTCCCGCGATCGGAGCGCGGATGATCGACTCCACGGCCAGGCGATTGCTACTATCGCTCTTGATCCTTCCCTTCTCGATCAGGGCCAGTTTTTCGGCGGCCAGATCGAGTCGGATACGCGCGTCCTGGAGCTCCTTTTCCGCCAGGTCCCAATCCTGGCTCGAGAGAACGCCTTGCTCTTTCAGGGACTTCGAACGCGTGTGCTTTTTCCGGGCCTGCTCGAAGATGTTGCGCGCGATCTCCGCCTCGCGTCGCGCCTCGGTCCGTTCGAGCGGCGTGGGATCGGGCAGTATTTCGAAAAGCGGTTCTCCAACCTTCACCCTGTCCCCGACCTCACGGAACGAGTTCTTCACGATTCCGGAGATCTTGCTTTTGACCGCGATCTCCTTCTGGGGCCGGATGGCGCCGATGGCGAGCGCCTTCTCGGCTATGGATCCGCGCGTCACCCCGACGGTTTTCAGACCGTTTCCGTTGTGGCTCGATCGACTGTAGAGGACGGCGGCCAAGCCTCCGGCGGCCAGGATTCCGATGACGATAAGCCCCTTGCGCATGTGTTTTCGCATCCTTTCCACGGCACTCATCTCAGAATACGTTGGTAACCCGTCCCAGGTTGCATTCGCCGGATATTCGCCGGATACGGACGCCTTCAAGAAAACGGTTTACCCGTGCATGGATACGAAAGCGCATGGCAGCGAACCGCGCTTGGCTCGGTCGTCCAGAACGGATCGGACCGTGAACGGATGGATCTAGCCAATCCGGTGTTTCTCGATCGCACGCTCGATGGCGTCGCGATGCTCCGGCGCAAGGTTGATGAACCGCACGGCCACGCCGCGCGGCGGATCGTTGCGCACGACCGTGCCCTCGACCTTGACGTTCGCGTCATTCACCCGGAATTTCAACACAATCACCGTACGTTCGGTCAGATCGAGGTTCATTTCGACGAATGCGCCGCCGACGCTCAGGTCCGTGAGATGAGCGCCCACCAGGCTCGCGCCCAGGGCGTAGCCGCGGATCTCGCACGGATAGGAGATACGCCTCGACAGACGTCTTTCCGCCTCGCGCTCCGGCATCGCCTGTTCCGTTAGGAAAGAGTACCGCAAACGCAACGGCTTGACCAGGCGTCCTTCCACGCCGGCGGCGGATCAGGGCCGTGTTTCGGAGATTTGAATCTCAACGTTGGTTTTTCGCGCGCCGGGTTCGGCGCTTCGAAAGGTCCTCGGAACCGGGACGCTCCGGCGATCGTCCGCGCAACTCCTTGCGCACGCCCAGAAACCGCGGAGATTCCGTGTGGTCTGCACGGCCCGGCTGCTGGGCGCGAGCATGTCGACGACAGCCTCGCCATGACGGCCGACGCGCGGAGTCTCGCCGAGATAAAGGGAACGGCGCGCCATTTCCACATCCATTGCTCTTGACACCCCCGAGGCGCTGGTAGTAGCTTTCAGATTCCGCCATGCGCCTCGCTGCCCCCTTTTTCCGGAATCGAGCGTATTGAGCCGTGTCGCTGCTGTTCCTCGTTCTGTTCGCCGCCGGCGCCGTAACAATCGCCAATCCATCGTTTGAGGAGACGCGGAATGATGGACGCGTGATCGGATGGACCGCCGTCGCGTCCGTGATGGACGACTCTTGCAGTCGATTCACGGTCGATGCGCGCCGCAGCCACGATGGCGAACGCAGCATGCGCATCGAGAATCTCGATCCCGCGCATGCTTGCCTAATGCAAGATTTGCGTGTCGCGCCGGGCTTGCTTTATCGCATTTCGGCCTGGGCGCGAACTCAGGACATCGGACGGAATGCGGCCGGCGCGGGATTGACAGTCCGGGGATTGACGCGTATCGCAGGCGACTTGCGCGGCGACAACGAGTGGCAGGCCGTGGAGTTGTATCTCAAGACCGGGCGCGGAGTCGACTCGGTCACGTTGATGTTGACGCTCGGTCTGCCCACTCGACCGAATCAGGGCATCGCGTGGTTCGACGACGTGACGCTCGAGCGAATCGAGTCGCTGCCGGACGGAGTCGTCCCGTTCATCGTCAAGGCGCATCACCTGGAGCGCGCGTCGTCTTGGCGCTCTCATTCGTTGATGCTCATCCTGGCGGGCATCGTCGTGCTCGCCGCGCCGTTGGGTTGGCGTTTTCTCGGTCGGACGATTCAACCGAAGGAGGCGGCGTCCGCAAGCCGCGTCATCCGTCCTGACGTTCTGATCTTCGGGGGCACGATGCTGTTGCTCTGGCTCGCGTTGCTGCCGGCGATCGATCGGTCGCTTCTACATCACTCCGGCGCCGACCAGCATGCCCTCCAGGCGACCCTTTGGCGCGAAGGGCGCGTCTCGCAACTCGAGGACGGCGGATGGCTGGAGCTTTCACCCTACAAGGGTCGCTACTACGTCAGTTTCCCGCCGGTGCCGACTCTCGTCGAGTTGCCGCTCACGCTCATCTTCGGCCGGGAGACCCCCAACACGCTGGCGCTGCTTCTGGCCACATGGCTATCAATGATGATGGCCTTCGCCCTGCTGGTGCGTCTGGGCGCCGACCGGCGCTCGGCATTTCTCCTGGCTTTCGCTTTTTTCTGGGGAACGAATGTTCTTTATCTTTCGCTCGAGGGCTCGGTCTGGCATCAAGGCCATCTCTTCGGCGTCTGCTTTGCGCTCGCCGCGTTCCTGTGCGTATCCGGGGCGGTTTCACCGTCTCGCGCGGCAGTTGGCGCTCTTCTGCTGGGTTTTTCCGTCGGCTGCCGGCCGTTCCACGTCTTCACCGTACCGCTCTACTGCTACCTGGCTTGCCGGCGGGCGCCGGCATGGCGAAATGTGGCGGCCGCGATCATCGGTTTTGCGCCCCCGATCGTCTTCTATGCCGTCTATAACATCGCGCGCTTTGGCTCGCCGTTCGAGTTCGGTCACACGTTTCTTCCCTGGTCGCGTGCCGTAGAACACGGTGTTTTCAATCTGGCATACCTGCCGCGTAACCTATTTCATGCTTTTGCGCAGCTCCCGGCGTGGGATGCGGGGCGCGAAATCCTGGGCTTCAGTGGGCGTGGCACCGCCATATGGATTCACAGTCCGATCCTCCTGTTGGGTTTCGGGGCGTTCCTTAGCGGGAGATTGCCGCGAAGCGAGAAGGCGTTGATTGCGCTCGCGCTGTTTCTGCACTGGGGCGGACTTCTCCTGCACGAATCGAACGGCTGGTTTCAGTTCGGCTATCGCTACGGCGTGGACTTGATCCCGGTCCTGGTATATGCCGCCGGCCGCCTCTGCCGTGCGTATCCATGGCCGCTCGTTCCGCTCGTTCAATATTCCGTTTTGTTGAATCTCTACGGCGCGCTGTGGTTCTATGTGCTGCGATGAGTCGCGAGCGCCGGAGAGATCAACGGCGACATACGATCGCCAAGCGACCGTCGAAGTCGAATCCGGACATGGCATCGTCCGGGACCCGCCCCCGCGCGGCATGAGAGGAAGGAAGCGCCAGCATGAATGCAAACAAAAGAGAGAATGTCTCCGATCTGTTCCGTCGAATCCAATGCGCGGGCTGGGCCGATTTCCTCGACAAGCTGCGCAGGCTGTCGATGGCAGGAACCTCGGACTCGCCCTGGATCTACCGCGGGCAATCCGCCGAGCACTCCACCCTACGGCCGTTATTCGAGCGTTGCTGGAACCGATTGCCTGATAAGACGACGAAGAAGTGGACTCGCGTCAGATGGCAAGACGAGATGGTGCGTGATTTCCAGCGGCGTTCCGGGCACCTGATCTCCAGTCCGCCCACGTCCGACGACTGGCTGGAATGGCTGGCCGTCATGCAACATTACGGGGCGCCCACGCAACTGCTCGATTGGAGCTATTCGCCCTATGTGGCGGCTCATGCCGCGGTTAAGGACAAGGACGGGCCGCTCGAAGGCGACGCGGCGGTATGGGCGGTCGATGCGCAGTGGCTCGCCAAGCGAGTCGAACGTCTGCTTCGGCGCTATCGCTTGGACAAGATGCTTGCGCGCTTCCTGGAAAAGCGGTCAGGCGAGTTCTTTGTTCGCCTGTTTCGTGCCGGCAAGCGCGTCAAGTTCGTCTATCCTCTCAATCCTCTCCGTCTCAACGAGCGTCTGACGATCCAGCAAGGCGTGTTCCTGTGCCAGGGCGATCTGGAGGCGTCGTTCGCCGAGAACTTGCGGGCGACCGTGGCGAACGCCATGAACAGGGATGATCACATGAAGCTCTTCGTCATCCGCGGGTGTCACTGGGACGCGCTTGACGAACTGCGCCACATGAACGTGACTGAAGCGTCGTTGTTTCCAGAGATCGACGGTTTCGCGCGCGACTACCGCTACCGGCTTTTTCCGCCGCAAGAATAGGCGTTCGCGCTCGACGTCCGTCAGCGGCGCGGCGATGTCTCGGCCCGCCAATCCGAAATCGGATAGCGCCAAGGTCTGTTCCACGCAGCTCTTCTCATCGCTCGGCGCCTTGCGCCTATTCCATCCTCGGCCGAATTCTCAATCCGCGCGGCCGGGGCGTCATGACGTATTCATCAGGACCGATGTCGTATGGACCTTGAGTCGTCACGTCCGCGACAGGGACGCCGAGATTATCGGAAAGTTCCGTCATCAAGGCGGCGATCTCGGCCGGCGGCGCGCCGGCGTCGATCGCCTTGGCGCCGGACACCAGGCGGAAGTCGTCTCGCGTTTCGCCCGACGGATTCCGCACAATCGGCGCGCCCGCGTTCTCCACGCCGTGCGCTTCCCAATCGAACAGCGGACTCGCCTGTATTTCAGCGACGCTCAAATAGAAATGATTCTGCGACGGAAGATCCAGAAAGAGGTGCGAACGCGGACTCCATGACGGACCGCCGTCCGTGCGCTGATAGAGATTGTGATCGATCTCGGTCAAGGCCGTGTCCGCGGGATTGATCCGGATTCCATAATAATTGTCGAGCAGGATGTTGTTCATGATCCGGACGTTTTCCTGCCCGGCGTGCTGGGTCATGCCCGAGACTCCTTGCCACGAGCCGCGCACGAGGTTGTTGTGGACGCGCGTGTCGCGCGTGGATTCCAGGCCGAAATAGCTGCCGTCCAGCACGATATTTCGATAGAGATTGACGCCGCGCACGTGATCCAGATTCACCCCCATGCCGGATTCGCCGTTGTAATAAGAGTATCCGTCCGGATTGCGGCCGGCCGCGGCTTCGGCGCAAGCGTGGGTCCAGGAATGGACGTCGGAGATCACGTTTCCCATGATCAGCGTCTTGAGCCAGGTCAGGTTGAAGTCCCAAGCGCCGATCCCCGCTCCTTCGCTGTGGTTCAGCCCAGTTCTTTCGATCACGTTGTTCTGAACCAGGATGTATTCTCCGGCGTCGTCGCCCTTCTTGGCGCGACTGATCATGACTCCCTTGTGCGCGACGTCATGAATCCAGTTGTCGCGCACGATCAGCTTGTAGACGTCCAGGAACATCAAGGCGTGGCTTTCCGCGACGGCCTTGAATCCGACGTCGTGGACATGATTGGACTCGAAAATGAAGTGCGGGTATCCGCCGCGCACGCCGGCGCCTTGAGGATAGTTCCAGGATTTCATGTCGAGCGCGCTGCCCTCGATGTCGTGAATCTCGCAGTTCCTCACCGTGACGTGCTCGGTGCGATGGCCGGCCTGGACCGCCGACTGGATGAACCGCAAGCCCTTGCCGCAGTGCGCGATATCTAGGTTGTCCAGAACGAGATACTGGCTGCTCTGCGGCGCGTCGTAATTGAAAACCAGGAAAGCGCCCTCGGGATGCTGCGTTCCTTCCTCCGATAAGCGATTATTGATGAAGCGTATGTTTAAATCCTTGAAGGTGAGGAAGGAGCGATCCGTGCAATCCACGCCGATTCCGCGCACCGCGATCTCGATGTCGCGAGTCGCCGGATCCACGGCGCCGTTCATGCGGACATACAATCGGTCGTTCTCGACGTACCACTCGTGAGGCTCGTCGCAGAAGACGCTCTTGCCCTCGATGAAATACTTCGTGCACATGCCGATCGCCGGATTGTCGGAGCCGCTGTCGAATTCCGCCTTCTGCGTCCATCCGATTGTTCCGGTCGCCCCGTCGTGGCTTGTCACCGTCCGGCGGTAGTTGTAGAAGGCCTCGATCGTATCCAGCATGTAGACGACAGCGCCCTTCAAGTCGGGCGGTCCGCTCAGATGCGCGGCATCGGTCAACTCGTACATCGACCGATTCCCGGCCGCGCCGCCGCCCTCGGCCGTCCGCCAGTTCTCGTGGTGTTTCCATGCCGTCGTCACCGTGAAGTCCGGTTCGTGCGCTTTTGGATACCTGATCGGGCGGCCCGAAACGGGAACTTCGTAGATCAATTCCGGCAAGGTTGGCAACATGGAGATATCCGCCCAGTAGACGTCATCGCCGGCGGCCGTCCAGGCAAGAGAAGAAGACGGCACGGAGCCATGGATGAACGCCGTGTCCGGCCCGTTTTCCGCTCGATAGACGATGGGAAGTCCGGAGAAGCCGCTATTCGCGGGAATGACCGTCTCGCGGTAGATGCCTGGAAGAATCCTCACCATGTCGCCAGCGGCGGCCCGGGATGCGGCGGACTGAATTTGGCGATAAGGAAAGGCCGGGCTTCCGTCTCCGCCGTCCGGCGCGCTGGCGTCGACCCAGTAATCACGCGCCCAGAGAGCCTGGGTCGGAATGAACATGAACACCAAGAACGGGATAATTTTCAGCCATTGGCGCACTGATGGACGCCGGCGTATTCGACGGGAAATCGCGAGTCGAATCATGTCGCGCAACCCTGGGGTCATTGCCGCGGCATGATGATCTGGAATCTGCCGCCGGCGTGCATGAGACTCATCATGTAGAGCAGGCCGTCGTAGTAGCGAAAAATGCGACTCGACGGGACTTCCAGGTTCCAGAGGGCCTCCGTGAACTTTCTGGCGCGCTCACCGTTCGTCGCCGCGAGAGAAGCGACGCCGTTCGTGGCGACGAGGCCCGGCGAATGACGCTGCCGGATCGCCGTGCCGTCTAGGTTCCAGTTGTCGCCGTATGCGTCCATGCCCTGGCTTTCGAAGAAAGCCTGAATGCGATCGCTCAACTCCTGCTGGCGCGGATCCTTGGCCCACCAGGACCAGTCGACGGACCAATTCATGGCCACGCGCCAGGCGTCCTCCCTGAACGCGGTGGACCATGGTCCGAAGAGTCCGACCGGTTTCCCGTCGAAACCGCCGAGATTGGGCACGAGGCCCGTTTCCGGGTGGGCGCTTTTCACGAAATAGTCGCGGCTGACCGTGGCGGCCCTGGCCCAGAACGCACGGTCGTCTTCCGGGCCCCAGCGCGCCCACAGCTCGTAGAAAGCGGGCAGATGATAGGACGCGTCCGTGAGATGATTCCGCTCGTCCGGAGAGAAGAGAATCATCCCGTGCTCGGCGTTCACCTCCTTGCTCACGGTGTGCTCGCGTTGTCCGTGCCGATGGCGCACCATCCCCGTGATCGGCTCGCGATGGACCATGTTGTGCAGCAGCCGGTCCGCCTGGGCCTTGTAGTCGTAGATGCCCTTGCCGTTGCCCCAGCGGTTCGCGGCGAAATAGAGCGCCATCACGTAGTACTCCTCGCCGTCCGGCGCCGGAAGCTCGTCGATCACGGAGCCGTCGTAAGCCATCTGCCAGGAGAAGAATCCGTAAGTGGGATGCTTGGGATCCTTCTGATACATGTACGTCATGGACCAGTTCCAGAGCGCGTCGAAAACGTCTTTCTTGTCGAGCTGAACGGCGATGATCATGCCGTAGGACATGCCCTCGGAACGTACGTCGTTGTGCTGGATGTCGGGAATGTACGCCAGCGGGCCGTTCTCGTTCTCGCCGCTCGGGAAAAACAACCGCTCCGTCTCCAGGTCGCCATGGAAGAGCTGCCGATACGCCTTGTCGATCTTGGCGTCGACTTCTTCCTGGGTGCGGCCGGCTTCGATAAAGATGTTTCGATACTTGCCGGTGGCATAAGCGCCCATCCCGTCGGCCGGCGGCGCCGCTGGACTGCCTGCCGCCGGTTCGTCTCTCGAGGGCGCGGCGAACGCGAGCGACGCGACAACTCCCAGCGCCGCCAGGAACGCCGCCGTTTTCGGCGCCGATCCCGTTTCAACGACATGATAGCGAATTGAATGATTACCGAACATTCCCATTGTCTCCCTTCAAGGCGCGTGGATGATGCGGCCAATCGGCGCCTATCATTGAATCTTATCCGTTTCCAGGTTAGGGGCAATTGAACGGCCGAGGGCGTCAGTACTTCCGCATCAACCGCAAAGCGAGATGGTCGCGCATGACGTCGAAAAGCTCATCGAGGGCGGGGCGATAGCCGGTTCGCGACGCCGGCGCTCCGTTGATCGTTTCGACGACGACCGATCGGCGCGCTTTATCGCCGCCAGTCAGCCGGGATCGTAGGGCCTTGAGGAAATCGCCAAGGCGCGCGTCGTCGGGCGCGGCGCGGATGACGAGCCGCCGTCCCCCCTGCTCCGAGACGACGGCGAGACGCGGGCCGTCGAAGACGAGATGCGCGTTCGGCAGGCGCCGTGGAAGAGCGCCGGTCACCGCCATGCCGAGCCCGCAAGGCGACGCGGAATCGACGGCGTTCATCGCATATACGCCCGCGGCATCCAGGCCGTCGCTTAATAGACGCACCGCGGCCGGTGAGGCGAACTGAAGCCCAGGGATGTCGTCGAAATAGCGCCCGCCGACAATCTCCCCGGACAACTCCAGGAGGCGCAGGGCGCGGAAGAGCCGGCTCCACGAGAGACCGGGAAGCTCGCGATCCGTCAGCTCTCGAAAGAGCACGCCGTACCGTTGAATGAGCAGCCGCGCGCGATCACGCGCCAGAGCTTCCTCTTCGAGGGCGTCGGCCGGTTGATTCACATGCGTCAGTCGACGCCACGCGCCGCCGAAAGGCCGCGTTCTCGTGTAACGCGCAAAGCGCGGGCGCCGGTCCGAGGCCCGCGCCGGAGACGGCGGTCCGATCACGCTCGGCCGGAAACGACCGGCGATGCCCTGGCGCACCGGAGCGAATCCGTCGCATGTGACGCGGCCGCGCCATGCCAGATGCCAGAGCTTCCGGGTGAGATCGGCCGAGTCGAGACGCGTGTGCGCCACGAGATCATCGAGCGTGAAACGGCCAAACGGCGCGGGAAAGGTGGCATCCAGCACGACCGAATCCTCGGACGTCGGCTCCTCGGTTCCGAGCAGGAGGCGATCCTCGGAGTCGATGAACGTCAGGCGCTCTTCGCCGCATCCGATCCAGACGATCCCGCCTTCCGCAAAAACCGCGTCGAGCCAAGCCGTTTGATAGTTGGACAATCGTGACGGGAGCAGATCGTCCTCCCAAACCGAGACCGGGGCAGGATAACCGGCGAGCCGGTCGAGTGAAGCCCTCACTCCGTCGGGGCCTTCCGCGGGCATGAGCAGGCCCTGCCAGGCGGCGAGGAAATACGGCAAGCGATCGAGCGGGAGAGGAGTGAACGCGGGACGCGCCGCGGCGCGAGTCAGGCGGAGTAGGCGCTCGAGGTTCAAGGCGTCGCAGAGCTGTACGGCCTCGGCGTCGGTCGTGAGCGCGTCGGATACTATGCGTTGCGCGTCAACGAGGTCCGCGAGTGTCTGACGCCAGATCGGCTCGGACAGCGCCAGAAGATCCGGAATGAATCGTTCCGATACGGGACCATAGAAACGAACCACGTCGGCGATCAGCTCCGTCAAGGGATCGCCTTCCTCCCCGTCGCTTACGATCCGTTCCCTTGAGCACGAGGCGGCCGCGTCGAGGATTTCCCGCCCGCTCATCGCGGCGCGGATTTCGACGCCGGCCGGCTCGACTCCGAGAGCGTCGAGGATGCGTGGAACAGCCACGCGCAAAGACACGAACGTCGCGGCGTCTCGTCCGGCAAGACGTATCGACACGACGTTCGTGTCGATGCGATCAGGCGGCATGACCGATTCGTCCCGATCGCGCTCGATCGCCGCGAGAAGCTCGCGCCACTCGTCGAGAGGAATGACGGCGCGCTCTTCGATGAAGGAGAGCAGATCCTCGATCGAGCGCGGCGCGTAGCCGGGATGCACGCGCCGCAGCTTGCGCGACAGATCGAGGCACAGAGCGGGCGGAAGCCGCGGGCGCAGGTGAGCGGAGAAGGCCGCCTCGCGTATGAGATTGGGACGCGCTCGCGGCGCGGCGTCGGGCGACGGCGTGTCGTCCGCGTACATGAGATCGTTCGTGCGTTTCCACTGGGCGTGAGCCGAGAAAGGAGACGGGCGCTCGCTCTCGACCTCGCGCACGGCGATGCGGCCGGAAGCGAGTTCGGAGAGTATCGAACGCAGGGCGCCAAGATCGAAGACGTCGTCGCGGCACGCGCGCCAGGCCTCGATCGTCAGCGGAAAATCGTCGAAGCCCGACACCGCCTGCAGCAGCTCCTTGGCCCTCTGGCGCGCGAGCCACAGCGGCGTGCGGCGGCGAAAGCCCTCGCGCGGAAGAAGAAGCGAGATCGCGGCCGCATCGCGGAAGCGCGCGCCGAAGACGCCCGAGCGCGGCAAGCGCGCGCAGCAGATCCTCGACGTTGTCCGGAGTCACGAACGCCAGAAGCTCTCGGACATCGACGCCGGTTGCTTCGCTCACCACGATACAGTCGTCTTCGTGGAGGAAGGCGACGGGCGCGCCGTGACGCCGCTCCCATGCCTCGCTGAGCGCCAGGGCAAAAGGCAGGTTGACCCGTCCGCCCCAGAGCGTGTGCAGGATGACCTGCTCATGATTCTCGTGTCGCACATGTTCGATGATCACGCGATGGCGGTGCGGCAGCATGCCGCCCGTGGAGCGCATCTGCTTTCCCAGGAATCGGATTAGCGCGTCCGCCGCGTCGGGCGCCAGGCGGTTGTTCTCGATCAGCTCCTCGCGCAGCCGCGGGTCGCGGATGCGCGGCTCCGTGGATTCGAGAAACAGCGCCACGCGCTCCATGGTCTCGAAGCGGCGATGCCGCTCGTCGGCTCGCCAGAAGGGCGCCATCGCCGCTCGCCGCCCGCCCGGTGAAACGAACACGTCGTTGTGCGTGACGCGCTCGATGCGCCAGGTCTGTACGCCGAGCGTGAAGGAATCGCCGATCGAGCGCTCCCAGACGAACTCTTCGTCCAGCTCGCCTAGAAGCGCGCCCGTTCCTTCGATCCGAAGCCGATAATAGCCGCGGTCCGGTATGGTTCCGCCGGCCAGGTAGACGCGGCGTGCGGCGCCGGGCAGACCGCGCAGCGTGCCGGCCGCGCGGTCCATGAATACGAGAGGATTGAGCGCGCGTATGCGGCGGTTTCCGCGCGTCCCGGCCAGCATCTCCACGACGAGGTCGAACGACCGCCGCGGCAGCTCGTGATAGGGATCGACGCGGCGCACCAGCGCGAATAGATCGTCCAGCCGCCAGGTCTCGGTGGCCACGATCGAGACGATCGCTTGCGCGAGCACGTCGAGCGCGCCCGATACGGGCGCCGCCGTTTCGATCGCGCCCTCAAGCACCGCGGGCGCGACGACCGCCGCGTCGAGAAGGTCGCGTGGGACGAGCGGAAAGAAGCGCGCGCGGCTGGCCGCGCCGACGGCATGACCGGCGCGCCCGATGCGCTGGGCCGCCGATGCCAGCGTCGGCGGCGTCTGGACGAGCAGCACCTCGTCGAGCGCGCCGACGTCGATCCCCAGCTCGAGCGAGCTGGTCGAACAGACGCCGCGCAACTCGCCGCT
>JAFGSN010000186.1 GCA_016934575.1 Vicinamibacteria bacterium | reverse complement strand
TCGCGTTTTGACCAACGCTCGGCGCACCACAGGCGATCCGCCAGGTCGTACGCCACGACCTCGGGCCCGCCGTGCCAGTTTTGGCAGCCGGTGAACGCAAGGACGCTCGCCAAGACCAATGTCGACAAGGGCGGTATCGGGCTTCGCAAGCGCATTGGCGTGCTTGCGTGGCGACAGCTCGACGCCACAACGCCAGTTCTGTTGTCGGGAGCGGCGCTTGGATGTCTCATTTGATCGGCATGCCGACCGGAACGTCGGCGTCGAAAGTGCACAATACCGGCCGCCCGTCGACCGAAGCCGCGAGCAGCATGCCGTTCGATTCGATTCCGCGCAGCCGGGCCGGCTTCAAATTCGCGACGAGCGCGATCTTTCTTCCGGCAAGCTGCTCGGGCTCATACGCCTCGGCGATGCCGGCCACGATCTGCCGCGTCTCGTTTCCCAGATCCACTTCAAGCTTGAGCAGCCGGTTCGCGCCGCTGATGCGCTCGGCCCTGATGATGCGGGCGACGCGCAAATCGATACGCGCGAACTCCGCAATATCGATCCTGTCGTCTACGGAGTCGGTTGCGACAGTGTTGGATTTCTGATCATCAGGCATCTTCTCTCCTCCGCCTTTCTCGCCTTTGCTTTCGACGTTCCTTGTCGCTTTCTGCGCCGAGTCGTGTTTCTTGCTGCGAATACGGGGAAACAGCGGCTCGACCGGTCCGAACGAGACGCCGGGATCGACAAGGCCCCAGTCCAGAGACCGCGCCGTTTCTTCCGTGACGCCCAGCATTCCCATGATCTTACAGGCCGCGTTCGGCATGACGGGCGAGAACAGAACCGTCACGACGCGGATGCCTTCGATCAGTCGATACAGGAAGTCATGCAGCTCCTCGCGCCGCGCCGGATCCTTCGCCATCTCCCACGGTGCGCGGGCGACGATGCGCTGATTGAGCCGGCCGATCAGATTCCATATCCGAATGAGCGCGCCGGAAAAGTCAAGCGCCTCGTATCTTCCGTATATCTCCGCGACAAGCGCGGCGCGACTGGCGTCGTTCTGCAACTCCTCCTCGATTCCGGACGTCTTCGGCATTGGAACGGGACGCGCCGGAGATCTTCCGTCGCAATACCGGATCGCCATCGTCAGAGCGCGCGAAACGAGATTCCCGAGGTCGTTGGCGAGGTCGGCGTCGAAACGTCCCACGAACGCATCGTCCGTGTAATCCCAATCCTGGCCAAAAGAACCCTCGCGCAGGAAAAAGTATCGCACGGCGTCGGCGCCATAGGCGGTGATCAGTTGATCCGCGTCAATGACGTTCCCCGTCGTCTTGCTGAGTTTTTTACCGCCCCGTGTCAGCCAGCCATGGGCGAAGATACGCGTCGGCGCGGGCAGGCCGGCCGCCTTGAGCATGGCCGGCCAGTACAGGCAATGAAAGCGGATGATCTCCTTGCCCATGAGATGCAGCCGCTCGGACGCCCCCTCCCAGAAAGAACGGTAGCGCTCGCCGCGATCGGCGAATCCGAGAGCCGTGATGTAGTTCGACAAGGCGTCGACCCAGACGTAGAGGACATGCTCGGGATCGCCCGGGACCTTGATGCCCCACTTTACGCGCGCGCGACTCACGCTGAAATCCTTGAGTCCCTGGCGGATCACGGACAGGACCTCGTTCCGGCGTCCGGCGGGCTCGATGCGGATCCGGTCATTCTCGATCTCCCGTCGGATCCAGTCCTCATAGGCGGAGAGGCGGAAGAAGTAATTCTCCTCCTCGGTCCACTCGCATGGCAGCTCGTGAACGATGCACAGATTGCCGGGTTGCGTGAGCTCGCCGTCGTCCTTGAATCCCTCGCATCGCGGGCAGTACCAGCCGGTATAGTGATCGCGGTAGACGGCGTCGCGGCCGTCGGGAGTGCGCGCGCGCGCCAGAAGCTCCCAGAATCTTTCGACGCCGTGCGCGTGGCGTTGATCGGTAGTGCGGATGAAATCGTCGTATTCGACGCCCAGGCGCGCCCAGAGACTCTTGAAGCGCGCCGTGATGCCGTCACAGTACTCCTGGGGAGGGACGCCCTTCTCGCGCGCGGTGCGCTCGATGTTCTGTCCATGCTCGTCCGTTCCGGTGAGAAAGAACGCCGTGTGCCCTCGCAGTCTGCGCGCGCGTGTGATCGCGTCGGCCGCGATGGTCGTGTACGCATGACCGACGTGCGGCACGTCGTTGACGTAGTAGATCGGCGTCGTGTGGTAAAAGATTTTTTGTCGGCTCATGAGCCCTGCGCTTTCATGCCGCGGTACGAGACGAGCGCCTCACTCCAGATTTCCTTGATGGGCAGAGAGTGTTCACGCGCCCTAAGAACGCAGTCGTCGAACTCGGGTTGCGCGCCGACGACGCTTCCTGCATGCCGCGCCACCTTGACTCGGATCGGTCCGTATGCCGTATCGACCGAGACCGTCTCGCGCGCCAGAATCGTTCGCTCGCACTCGCGGCGGCGCACGCCGAGCGTCGTCGTCTCCGTGAAAAGAATCCGCTCGATCACGCCGCGGCAAGACGGCGCGGCCAGGATCGTCAGCAACTGGCCGGGACGGCCTTTCTTCATCTGAATCGGAGAGAGATATACGTCGAGCGCTCCGGCCGCGAGCAGCTTCTCCATGAGCGGACCATAGATCTGCGGCGACATGTCGTCGATCTCCGTCTCGATCACGAGCACGCGATCGACGTTCTCTTCTCTCGTCGGCGATTCCGATCCCAGGATCAGCCGGAAGACGTTCGGCCGGCCCGAAGTCTCGCGCTCCCCCGCGCCGTAGCCCGCCTTGTCGATCGACATCGCGGGCAACGGACCGTACTCCGTGACATGACCGGTGAGAAGCAAGGCGCCCGTCGGCGTCGTCATCTCGTATTCTCCCGATCCGTATACAGGAACTCCCTCGAGCAGTCGCAGGGTGGCGGGCGCCGGGATCGGAAGCAGGCCGTGCTGCGTGTTGACAGATCCGCTTCCGACGTTGACCGGAGACGAGACAAGCCGTCCGGCGCCGAGCCGCTCCAGTCCCCAGACGCCTCCGACGATATCGACGATTGCGTCAACGGCCCCGACTTCGTGAAAGTGGACTCTTTCGATCTCCACTCCGTGCGCCGCGGCCTCGACCTCGGCCATGCGCCGAAAAAGCGCTTCCGACTTTCGCTTCACCAACGCGTCGAGTCGGCTGCTTGCGATCAGGTCGACGATTTCCGCCAGATGGCGCCCGTGATGATGGCCCGCGGGCTCTATGAGCACGTCGAGCTTCGTGGCCGCCAGCCCGCCTTTCCTGACTGAACGCGCCTCGATCTGGTATCCTTCGAGCGGGAGCTTCGCAAGCGCCTCGCGCAGCTCCTCGACGGGCAGGCCGAGGTCGACGAGCGCGCCAAGAAGCATGTCGCCCGCGATCCCCGCGTGACAATCGAAGTAGGCGACGCGGCTCACAGCAGCCCCCTCTGTTTGAGACTGACGAAACGTCCGGCTCCAAGAATCATATGATCGAGCACCTCGATGCCGAGGATGGCGCCCGCCGCGACTAGGCGTCGCGTGAGTGCGACGTCGTCGGACGAAGGCTCCGGATCCCCGGAAGGATGATTGTGAAACAAGATGAGCGAGACAGCCCGCGCCGCCAGCGCGATCGCGAACACCTCGCGCGGATGCACGACGCTCGCGCAGAAACCGCCGACCGAGACCACGGCTTCCCTTCTTAACCGATGGCGCACGTCAAGCGCCAGCAATCCGAAATTCTCGACGGTCCGCGCGGCATATCGCGGCAGGAGATGACGAGCGACGTCGCCCGGCTCCCGGAAGCTTGTGGAGCTCCGAGCGCCTTCGGAAGCCAGTCGTGCTCCAAGCTCGAGCGCCGCAAGCAGCCGCAAGGCTTTCGCGCGGCCAAGACCATGATGTCGTTCCAGGTCGTCGATCGACGCGCCCGCCAGCTCGCGGAGTCCTGGATTGACGAGCACCTCGGCAAGATCCAGGACGGACTGGCGCCGAGATCCGGCTCCGAGCAGCACGGCCATGAGCTCGCTGTTGGCGAGCGCTGAGGCGCCATGACGCGCGAGACGCTCGCGAGGCCGTTCCTCGGGCGTCATGGCGCGCACCGATCGTGACGGCGGCCGCAGGACCGATTCTTCCATCACTTTTCCTCGATTAGCGGCGGCAGCCATTTCGTCGCGGGCCCGCGCAAGAAGACGTCCGCGGTCGGCGTGAGCGGCGTGGGCTCCGTGTTGATCTCGATGACGAATGCGCCCGCCTTGCGCGCGAGACGCGGAATCGAAGCCGCCGGATACACGAGCGACGATGTTCCGACGACCAGGGCCAGGTCCGCGGCGCCAGCCGCATCGAAGGCGCTCTTGAGCGCCTCTTCGGGCAATGCTTCGCCGAACCAGACGACATCCGGGCGTAGCACGCCGCCGCACGCGCACTGCGGCGGGAGTCGAGGAAGCGGCGAACGCCGGTCATCTTTTATGGCTCCACAGCGCAGGCAACGCATGCGCCAGAGACTTCCATGAAGCTCGACCATCCGGCGACTACCCGCGACTTCGTGAAGGCCGTCGACGTTCTGGGTTGCAAGCAGAAAATCGGGGAAACGGCGATCGAGCGCCGCGATCGCTCGATGCGCCGCGTTGGGCGCCACGGACGCGATGCGATCGCGCCGCCAAGCATACCACTCCCAGACAAGCCGCGGATCCCGGGCGAATGCCTCGGGCGTCGCCAGTTCCTCCGAACGATACCGCCGCCAGAGGCCCCCGGGTCCTCGAAATGTCGGAACGTCGCTCTCCGCTGAGACGCCCGCGCCCGTCAGCACGATGACGCGTCGCGCCTCTCGCAGTCTTTGCGTCGAGCGATCCAGAGCGCCGGAATCCGGGTTGTCGAATCGATCGTTTCTCATCACGACATGTCGAACGTGCGATGTTATTCGGCCCATCGGCATGCCGTCAAGAAATACCAACATGCCGAGGCATGCGTTACTATGCACGACTTATGGGTCAGATCAGGTCCGTCGCTTCACCCGCGCTGCCGATCGTTCACGGCTTGTTTTCCGCGCTGGCAGGCGCCCTGCTCATGCTTCTGACGCAATTCTTTCTGCGTCTTCCTTTCCGCGTATCGCTGCTTGTCGCCGAAGCCGCTCTCCTCGCGCCGGCCGTCGCGCTTCTCGTCGCCAATGGAATCGGCATGAAGCGGGGCCTGGGCCTTCTCCGGATTCGTTCGCGAACGGCTCTACTGTCGATCGGCGCGGGCGTCTCCCTCTGGTTGACGGGATTGGGAGTCCTGGAATTTCAGTATTTGTTTTGGAAACCCGATCCTTTGTATCTTGAGCACTTCCGTCGTCTTTTCGAGCATCTACGGCCCATCGATCCTGTCGACGCAGTTGTTTCGATCGCCGTGGTGGCGTTCGTCCCGGCGCTTTTCGAGGAGGCGCTCTGTCGCGGAGTGATTCTACCGTCTTGCGCGAACGTATCGCGACTCAGGTCGGCCGTCGCCGTCTCGGCGCTGATCTTCGCGTTTCTCCACTTCGATGCGTACCGTTCGTTGTTCGCCTTTACCGTCGGAATCGGATTCGGCGCGCTCCGGATCTACGCGGGTTCAACCTGGGCCGCGATCCTGGCGCACTCGACCCTGAATACTCTGACGTACGTCATCGCCTTGACGATCAAG
>JAFGSN010000185.1 GCA_016934575.1 Vicinamibacteria bacterium | reverse complement strand
GCTCGCTGCGGCGGGTGGCGGGTTCCATCGATCAGGATGTCGTCCCAGGTCAGCTTGACGGGCACGTGGGGCTCCTTCCGTCCGCAGAACGCTCCGCATAACCTATAGGAGTTCTTTGAACTTCTCTATCGATAGCCCCGCATCATGAACGATTCCACCCATCGTGAAAGCATTCACTGGATTGGCGCGAGGTATGGAAAGAATCCTCTGTCCATCCGACATTATGATGTGCTTGCCTTCCCGAACAATTCTGAATCCAGCTTTCTCAAACGCCCGGACGGCTTCATGGTGTGGAATCCCCGGGAGTTTGGGCACTACACAGCCACCTCAATCTCTCGAACATCCCATCCCTTTGACAGCTCTTCCGCAACACTGAGGTATTCCTGAATCGCGATACGGATATTCTCGATTGCTTCTTGCTCGTCGCTCCCCTGCGACCAACAACCCGGAAGCCCGGGAACCGAAATGCTTACGCCTTCCTCGGAATGTCGTAATGCCACTTTATACTTCACTGGTATACCCTCTTCTCCCAATAGAGTAGCGCATATTCTTGTCGGGCGAACGCTGGCCATAACCTGCGAAACGCGAGTTGATGAAGCAAGACCGTTGAACGCGCTCTACTTCAAAGAAGATGCGTTTCGACAGGTTCATGGCCTTGTTGAACCGAAGCCGCTACGCGGCGGAACGGACGGAACCTCGCGGGGCCCGTGATTTGCGTCTATAGCTTCCTCCAAGTCGCCCATTGCGACAAGCACAAGGAGGATTCGGTTCAATTCGTCTTCATCACGGATGACGCGGTCGTGATAATTCCGTTACCACAACGATGCACGTGGCGTACCGCGTTGACGCGTGTTGCCGTGGCGGATTTGAATCCGGCGACAAACGATCCCAATGATCGTGTGCAACGTAGGGGCGGGATCAATTGGCCGTACGGCGTGAACGCCCCGCGGTAACGCAGGATAGGATACAGTCGTTTCGCGATGTGCGCTTGCGAAGGAGGCGTCTTATGAGCGACTTCAGCTACTACGTGCGGGGCCGCTTGCATCATCTGTATATGGCGCCCGGCGGGACGGCGGGAATTCACGTCCGCGCGCGGCGAAAAGGCGCCCTGGCAGCCGCGCGGCGCATTCTCGACGCGGATTCTCGGGCGTACCGAAAGCTCGTGGGGCGCGCCCCGTCCCATCAGCCGTCGTTCCATGCGCCGTCCGACACTCGGATCGGCGTGCTCGAAGCGCCCGAAAACACGACGGCGATCATTCCCACGGAGACGATCGTGATCGACGGCGCGCGGCGCGCCGTTCTACACTGGCTACGCGATCAGTTCGGCGCCGAGGTTGTCGCGGAAGGCTTGCAGGGCAAGGCGCTCGTACGCGCGCCTCGGGACGCGAAGGACCCCGTGGCCGCGGCCTTCAAGCTGGCGCGCATCGCCTATCGGCGCGGCGGCGTCGGAGCGGCGCATCCGAATTTCATTCGGGCCATCGCGAAACAACGGCCGTCGCGGGCTCCGGCGGCCGCGCAGTGGAATCTCGACAATCCCGGCCGGCCCGGCCTCATAGGCGCCGACGTTCATGCGCGCGCCGCGTGGACGATCACCCAAGGCGACTCCGGCGTCGTCGTTGCCGTGCTCGACGAGGGCGTCGACACGCTTCACCCCGATCTCAGGAAAGCGGTCGTGGCGCAGAAGGATTTCGTCGACGGGCATGATCATGCTCGGCCCGCTGAAAACGACGCGCACGGCACCGCTTGCGCGGGCGTCATTGCGAGCCGTTCGAGCCGGTATCCGGGCCTCGCGTCCAACGTCGGCCTCATGGCGATCCGCATCGCGAAAAGCGATAGCGCGGACTTCTGGATCTTCGACGACTTCGCCACCGCCGATGCGATCGACTGGGCCTGGCAGGAAGGCGCCAGCGTGCTCTCGAACTCGTGGGGCGGCGGACCGCCGGTCGACGTCATCACGCGCGCGTTCGAGCGCGCCCGAACGAAAGGTCGCGCCGGCAAGGGCGCGGTCATCGCGATCGCCGCCGGCAACAACGACGGTCCGATATCCTTCCCCGGGACGATCGACAACGTCATCACCGTGGGAGCGTCAAACCAGTGGGACGAGCGCAAAGCGCCCGATTCGCGCGACGGCGAGGAGGGCTGGGGCTCAAACTACGGTCCGGAGCTGGACCTGCTCGCCCCCGGCGTGCGGATCATCACGACCGACATCCGCGGCGCGCGGGGCTACGATTCTTCCAACTACACGCAGCGCTTCAACGGCACCTCGGCCGCCACGCCGCACGTCGCCGCGGCCGCGGCGCTCGTCCTATCGGTGGCGCCTCACCTCACCGAAAAGCAGATCCGCGACGTGATCTCCGCCAGCGCTGAGCGTCTGCCGGGGCAGCGCGGATGGAACAAGAAAATGGGGCACGGTAGACTCAATTGCTACGCGGCGTTGCGCAACGCGCGGCGTTTGTAAGCGCTCGCGGCCGCGAAGCATGCCGCCAAGGAACGCGCAAGTATCGTGTGTTTCTTGAATATAGCGGCCCCCCGCTGCGGGGTGGCTCATGAGTAAGCGGATCTACTACTACGCCGGCGGCCAGAAGGTCGCGATCGACCTCGATGAAGAACACGTGTGCGTCGATCTCGCGCGCGTGGAGAACGGTCCGCCGGCGCTCCGCGAATGGCTAAAGCGCGAAAATCCGAAGCCGCTGCCGGGCCGGCTCGCGCTCGTCGACCGCGGCGATGTTCCCGAGGAGATCTTGAAAGCGCTCGATGAGCGATCCGCGCTTCAGTCGGTCTACCGTCACGGCGACGCGCTGATCGTCGTCCTGCCCGAAGTTCGGATCGAGGTCGACGAGAAGCAACGTCGACGGCTCTCGACGTTCGCCGCCCGGGGACCGGCGCCAGCCGTGATCGAGAGCGACAAAGCCGGATCTCTCGTGATGCGGCCGCTCTCCGGCAAGGGCGCCGATGCGCTCGCTCTCGCGAACTCGCTGCACGAGAAGCTGAATCCGCCGCTCGCCCAAGCGCGGTTTCTGCGCATCACGAGGAAGCCCGGCCGCCCATCACGACGCTGACGACGGACAGCCGGCAAGCGCGGCGCTTCTCGCGCGCGACCTCAGACTGACGTGGGCACGGCATATGCGCCGCTCAAAGGCATCCAGGGGGAAGAGTTCAAATATTCCTTTCCATGCCTCGTCCGGCGAGAGCATGGCGGGAGGGTCGCTCAAGTGGAAATCGGCGGTCGCTTTACGCCCAGCCAATCCCGGCTCAAGACTTGCCTGGCGCCAGGCTTATTGAGTAACGTATTCCTCGTCGTTGAGTGTTGTGGCGTGACGCAACTGCGCTCACGCCGTCCAGTGCCCGCATCCCAATCAAGGGATTATGTATTTCCCCGGATTTGGTTGTCGGTGGAGTTGCTTTCTGTCGTTGAAGGAGGCGGAGAATGAAGAGAAAGACATTTCTTCAAATGGGTCTGACGGGAATGACGATGGCCTTTGGCAAAACGGCCTGGTCTCTGAAGTACTATCCCAAGGAATCCGACAAAACATGGGCGGTTCTTTACGGCACCTGGTGCGGGAGCTCACGCGACGCGGGAGTATGGATTTCCGAGGGGATGGGTGGAATCGCGGACGTATTCGACGTGCGGGAGAAGCCAGATTTGAAGAGATTCGACAATATAGTCGTTGGCGGTTCCATTCGAGGATATCGAATCAATCCATTATTGGAAGAATACATCGTGGAAAACAAAAGCTGGCTCAAGGATAAAGTGCGCGGATACTGGGCCGTATGCAACAACATGGGACAGCCGCCGGGAAAACAACAAAAGGAAACGTACATCGATAACCATCTAGCAAAGTTATGCGGAGTCGGCGAGGTTCCTGGAAGGGTGTTCGCCGGCAGAATCACCAAAGACCTTTTGGAAAAGGAAGCATACGACATGATGAAATCCATTCCGGATAACGATAACCTGAAGAGGGCGGATTGCCTTGCGTTTGGGAAAGAGATCCTGGCAAGTGTTCATATGCGCGACAAGTCGCGGGTTACGCCATGACCATGCGGTGTTGCTCCGTATGAGTACGTTGAAGCCGGAGGCCGCGCGGTTGATTTCGAAAACGAGAGCGATGCTCTTCTTGGTCCACGGTGAGGCGAAACGGCCGCGCGCAGCCGAATCTCCCAACTGGACAGGAAGGCTGTCGCTGGTCCTCGCCTAGAAAAAGGAGATATCAGAGTGAAGCTCTATCGATCTGTCGTCGCTCTACTTTGGCTGTCTGGCGCCTCGTCCTTCGCACAACAACCGACCGTCGCGCCCTACCTTGATCCGGACCTTGCTCCGGAACGTCGCGCGGCGGATCTCGTCTCACGCATGACGCTGGAAGAGAAGGTGCTCCAGATGCAGAGCACCGCTCCCGCGATACCGCGACTCGGCGTGCCCGCCTACAACTGGTGGAACGAGGCGCTGCACGGAGTAACCCAAGGTCGCGCCACCGTCTTCCCGCAGGCGATCGGCCTGGCCGCCACCTGGGATGCCGGCCTGATGTATCGGGTGGCCGACATCATCTCCACGGAGGCCCGGGCCAAGTACAACGACGCGCTGACTCGTCCTGCCTCTTCCGGTCCGGAAGCGCTCATGACTCTTCCCGGCCGTACCGCGGGGCTCACGTACTGGTCGCCGAACATCAACATCTTCCGGGATCCTCGCTGGGGACGCGGGCAGGAGACTTACGGGGAAGATCCGTATCTGACCGGTCGCATGGCCGTCGCGTTCGTCACCGGAATGCAGGGGAACGATCCTCGCTACCTGAAGGTCGTCTCCACGCCGAAGCACTACGCGGTGCACAGCGGTCCGGAGCCTGAGCGGCACACCTTCGACGCCAAGGTGAGCGAGCAGGACATGGTGGACACATACCTGGCGGCGTTTCGCACGTCTGTCATCGAGGGCAAGGCCGAGTCGATCATGTGCGTTTACAACGCCGTCAACGGAACGCCCGGGTGCGCCAGCGCTGACCTGCTGCAGAAGCGACTGCGGGAGCAGTGGGGCTTCCAAGGCTACGTCGTGAGCGACTGCGGAGCGGTGAACGACATCTACCGCAATCACAAGCACACATCCACCATGGGCGAGGCGGCCGTGGCGGCCGTCAGGGCGGGCACCGACCTCACCTGCGGCGCCGAGTACCGAGCTCTGGCGGACGAGGTGAAGGCCGATCGCATCACGGAAGCCGAGATCGATCGCGCGGTGGAACGGCTCTTCGTGGCGCGCGTCCGCCTGGGCATGTTCGATCCCCCGGAGCGGGTTCCCTACTCGAAGATCACGGTCTCTGAGAACGACACGAGCGCCCACCGGCAAGTGGCGCGCGACGCGGAGCGGAAGGCGATCGTCTTGCTGAAGAACGAGGGCGGCGTTCTGCCCTTGAACTCGTCGGTGCGCACGATCGCGGTCATCGGTCCTTCGGCCGACGATCCGGTGGCGCTGCTTGGGAACTACCACGGCATCTCATCCAGGCAGGTGACGCCGCTGGAAGGAATCGAACGGCAGTTCTCGGGCGCGCTGGTGCGGTATGCGCTGGGCGCGACCTATACGGCCAGCACGCACGCCCTCATCCCCTCGACGTTCTTGACTCCGGCCGAGGGTCAGGGTCGTGGAGTGCGGGTCGAGTACTTCGACAACCCCGACCTTCAAGGAGAGCCGCGGCTCCGCCGGTCCGAGCCACGCGCGTACTTCGACATGGGCATGGAAGACTCCTCGGTCCTTGAAGCGATTGGAAACGCGCGGTACTCCGTGCGTTGGACGGCGACTCTGACGCCGCCGGCGACGGGCGAGTACGACCTGACCGTCCGTACGGGGATGTGGAATCGGACCGCCACGGCTCGACTATTCCTCGACGAGAAGGAGGTGACCTTCGGCGCCGGTCCCTCCACTCAGATGACCTCGACCCAGACGGCGCCGGGGCCGCGTCGGCCCCGTCACGCGCGTGTTCAGTTAGAAGGCGGTCGGCGGCACGCCCTGCGGCTGGAATACCGCCAGCCGGGCGCCGGCGGCACGATTCAGCTCGGCTGGATTCCGCCTGCCGGCGCCGCGCTTGCCGAGGCCGAGAAGCTCGCGAAGGGCTCCGATGTCGCGATCGTTTTCGTCGGTCTGAGCTCCGAGCTGGAGGGAGAAGAGATGCGTGGAGTGAACATTCCCGGCTTCCTTGGCGGCGACCGCACCAGCCTGGACCTGCCTGAGCCGCAAGAGGAGCTGGTGAAAGCGGTCGTCGCCACGGGCAAACCGGTGGTCGTCGTTCTGACCAGTGGCAGCGCGATCAGCGCGAGCTTCGCGGCGGAGCACGCGGCCGCGTTGCTCGAAGCGTGGTACGGCGGCGAAGAAGCCGGCACGGCCATCGCAGAGACGTTGGCCGGCGTCAGCAATCCCGCGGGTCGCCTCCCGGTGACGTTTTACAAGGGCGTGGATCAGCTTCCGCCCTTCACCGATTACGCCATGAAGGGTCGCACCTATCGCTACTTCAAGGGCGATCCGCTCTTCGCCTTCGGGTTCGGGTTGAGCTACTCCACTTTCGATTACTCGGGCCTGCGTGCGCGACGGACGCCGACGGGCGCCGAGATTCGCGTGACGGTCAAGAACACGTCGGAGCGGGACGGCGACGAGGTGGTCCAGCTCTACGTGGCTGGCGGCGACGGAAAGGACGTCCCCGTCCGGAATCTCCGGGGCTTCCAACGAATCCACCTGCGTGCCGGCGAGAGCCGGGAGGCGGTCTTCACGCTCGGCTCCGCGGAAGTGGCGGCGGCCAAAGTCGACATCAGCGTTGGCGGCGGCCAGCCGGCGGAGAACGTCGCGCACGTGAAGGGCGTGCTGTAGGAGGCGTGAGTCGTCAACCTTTCAACATACGAGCGGCTGACGTGGCGCCGCCGCCTGAACGGTTTCGCGCCGAGGTTGTTCCGCTAAAAGCGGAAAAGAGTGCGCATATGACAACTCCATGACTTGCCGCGGCCGCAATCTGCCCCGCGAGGCGGCTCGGGACGGCGACGGCGGCGACCGTCAAGGTCGAAGGCGGTCTTGTCGAAGAGATCGTCTATGACGATCTGGTTGTCTAAAAGGGCATTCCTTTCGCGGCGCCGCCCGTCAGCGACCCGCGATGGCGCGCGCCGCAGCCAGCCACCGGTCTGGCCGGGAGGCGCGTCAGGTCGAGCGCTTCAACGGCAAGGCCAGGCTGGACAAGAACGCAACCGCCTCAGCTTCCCCGCTTCTCCCTGGATTCTCGAATCCATTTCAATACGTTGCTCACGTTCGCGCGGATCGAAACGTAATCGCCGGACAACACGAGATCCTTGCGGATGAGCTTGCTGCCCATCCCCAGGCAGGCGGCGCCGGCCTGAATCCACTCACCGACGCTCTGCTGCGTCGCGTCCACGCCACCGGTGGGCATGATGCGCGTCCAGGGCATCGGACCCAGCACCGCCTTGACGAAAGCCGGCCCGCCCACCTGTCCGCCGGGAAAAACCTTGACGATCTCGACGCCCAGCTCCTCGGCCTGTGAGATCTCGCTCACGCTGCCGCACCCGGGGCTGTAGGCGATCTTGCGCCGATTGCACAGCCTGGCGACCTCGGGATTCAAGAGCGGACCGACAACGAAATTCGCACCGCTTCCGATATAGAGCGACGCCGTGGGCGCATCGCACACTGATCCCACGCCAAGGATGACGTCGAGCTGGGACTCGTCCACCCAGGCGATGAGTTCGGTGAATACGTTCCACGCCCGATCGCCCCGGTTCGTGAACTCGACGATCCGCGCACCGCCTTCGACGCATGCGGCGACGATTTTCTTGCCGATCTCGACGTCGTTGTTGTAGAAGACAGGCGCCAGGCCGCCTTCGAGAATCGAGTGGAGCACGGTCATACGATCGAAACGAGCCATCTTCCGCCTCCTTGCGGTCAATCCTGCCGTCTGTGATCGAGCGCGCGGCCCAAGCTTACCGCGACACTCTCCCGGAAACGTCACCGCCCATCAGCTTCTCCGCCTCGGCCGCGCTGACCATGTTGAAATCGCCGGGAATGGAGTGTTTGAGGCAGGAAGCGGCCACGGCGAAGCCCAGCGCCTTCTGCTCGTCGCGATAAACGCGCAGACCATAGATCAAGCCGGCGCAAAAGCTGTCGCCGCCGCCGACCCGGTCGACGATCGTCGTGATGTCGTAGACGGGCGCGCCGTAGGTCTTGCCTGCGTGCCAGAGAATCCCGCTCCAGGTATTGTGGCTGGCCGAGAGCGATCCACGCAGCGTGACGGCGATGGTCTTGAGATTGGCGAAGCGCTCCGCCAGCTTCTCGCACACGTGAACGTATGCTTTAGCCGCGACCTTGCCCCCGATCACGTCGGCCCGCGGCGCTTTGATGCCGAAGACCTTGTCGGCGTCTTCCTCGTTGCCCACCGCCACGTCGCACGTCGCCAAAAGGCCGGGCATGACCTCTCCGGCGGTCTTGCCCCACTTCCAGAGATTCTTGCGGAAGTTCAGGTCGCAGGAGACCGTCAGCCCCATTTCTCCGGCCGCGCGCGCCGCTTCCAGGCACGTCGCCGCCGCGCCCTCGGATATCGCCGGCGTGATACCGGTCCAGTGGAACCAATCGGCGTCGGCGAAGACGACACGCCAGTCGATCATTCCCGGCCGAATCGCGGCGAGGGCCGAGCCGGCGCGGTCGTACACCACTTTGCTGGCGCGCTGTGCGGCGCCCGTCTCGAGAAAATAGACGCCCAATCGCTCGCCGCCGCGCACGATGTGACGGACGCCGATGCCGTACTGCCGGATGAAATGAAGGCAAGCTTCGCCGATGTCGTTCGCAGGCAGCCGCGTGACGAACTCGACCGCCTGTCCGAAATTGGCCAGACTGGCGGCGACGTTGGCCTCGCCGCCGCCGTAAACGACGTCAAAGCTGCGCGCCTGCGCGAAACGCTGGAATCCCGGCGGCGAAAGGCGCAGCATGATCTCGCCGAACGTGACGACTTTCTTCATCGCGGCTCCTCCTCTCGTGCGTCAGCGACGCTCTTCGCGGCGACCGAAACGGACGCCGCGAAGCGCCCACGGCAAGAATAGATTGAGTCGGATCGCCCCGCTACGTCAACACCACCTGAACGTCGTGAGAGCGCAGCAGGTTCTGAAAGATCGGATCGAGCTTGGCGTCCGAGACGACGATGTCGGCGACCGCCAGCGGCGCCAGAGGCACCATCGCCGCGCGCCCGAACTTAGTATGGTCGGCGACGATGATGACCTTGCGGGAGACCTCGATCATCTTCCGCTCGGATCCCACGATGAGGGTGTTGTTGTTGCTGAATCCGGACTCGGTGACGCCGCCGATCCCCATGATCAGCACGTCCGCGGCCACGCCGTCCAGCATCTGCTCACACAGCGGCCCGAGCAGCGCTCCGAGCCGCGGATACAGATAGCCGCCCGCGAGCGTCAGCTCGATCCGGCGCGCGTCCTTGAAAACCTCGGCGATCGGCAGAGAGTTGGTCATAACGCGCAGCGAACGGTCGACGAGCTCGCGCGCCGCGGCCGCCACGGTCGAGCCGCCGTCGAGCATCAGCGTCTGATCGTCCTCGATCAACGCGGCCGTCGCTTTGGCGATACGCCGTTTCTCCTCCGCCATGCGGGTGCTCTGCCAGTCGAAATCGAGCAGACGGTCGCGAGTCTGGACGGAAAGGGCTCCGCCATGAACGCGCTGCAAGACGCCTTGTTCTTCGAGGGCGATGAGATCGCGACGGATCGTGGACTCGGAGGCCTTCAGACGCCGGCGCAGCGACTCGATATCGGCGAACTCATGTGATTCGAACACCTCGCGCAGCTTGAGCCGCCGCTCGGCCGCCTTCATCGTACGCCTTTCGGGCTATCGAGCGCCGCCAGAACGGCGTTCGTGACGGCTTGAACGATCGCCTCGGTTTCCTCGTCGGCGCTAGGCGACTCCGGCGTCGCATGAACGCGCGGCGGCATCGCGATCGCCCCGGGAAGGTCCGGCAGATCGCACAGCCGGCATTCCTTCATGTCTCCATTGAGACGCGCGTCCGGCAATCCCAGCCGTTTCTTGACGGCCAGCAGATCGGCCGCCTTCTCGGAAGGGATGTGCGTGATGGGCGCGCCGAGCTGCGCCGCCAGCATCAGGGTCCAGCAGTACGTTTCGACGACTTCGGCGTACCACTCGGCGTGCGTCACCGTGTCCGCCCAACAGACGATTCCGTGGTTCGCCAGAAGCACCGTGTTGTGCTTGCGCACGAACGGCAGCACCGTCTCGGCGAACTTCTGCGTGCCGGGCGTCTCGTATGCCGAGAGCGCCACGCTGCCGATGAAGACCTCGTACTCCGGAATAACGCACGTGGGCGGCACGCGGCCCGTGATGGCGTAAGCCGTGGCGTGCGGCGGATGGCAGTGCACGACAGCCCGCGCCTCGGGCACGGCCTTGTAGATTTCGAGGTGCAACAGGATCTCGCTCGTACGCGGACGCGCGCCGACAAGCTGGTTGCCTTCGAGATCGACGAGACACAGGTCTTCGGGCATAAGGTCGGCCTTGCTGATAAGCGTCGGCGTGCAGATGACGGCGTTCTCCGAGAGCCGAAAAGAGATGTTGCCGCCGTTTCCATCCACGTACTGTCTCTGCCAAAGCTTGCGGCCGACGGCCACGATCTCGTTCTTGACGGCCTCGGCCTCGGGAGAGTCGAAACGCCTCTGCTGGCCGGCGCCGGTTCTGATGTCGCGCCCGGGAGCGATCGGGGCCGGCGTGTCGCCGGCGCGCATGGCCAGGCCGTGCTTGCGCGCCAAATCACGCGCCGTGGGCGTGAGAATGGCGTCCGGACGAACGATCGCCTCGGTAGCGCCCTTTTTGAGAGCCGCTTGGATGTCGCGCTCGGCAATCACCTTCTGAGCCGTGAGATCGGCGCTGCTCATCGTCGTTCCCCTGTTCCTGGAAGGGTCGTCTCGGCCGAGGGCGGCCGAAAATCCACCCCGTCGGCGATCAATGCGCAATAGGCGTCGACAGGAGCGTCCTCCGGCCAGTAGGGATTGGCGGCCTCGCGTCCCTCGACAAAGGCGACCCTCTGACCTTCGTGGGGCGCGAGGTGATCCGCCACGATCAGCGGCTTGCCGCCGCCAGGACCGTTATCCGCGAGATCGCGCGCCGTGATCGGTTCGACGACCAGCAACCTCGTCCCGCGCAGGGCGGAAACGCAAGAGCTCAAAACGACGTGACCGCGAACAACACCGAGTCTCATGGGCTTTCCTTGTCCCGCTCCCGATCGGAAGCGAAGCTCGCGGGAGCCGCCTCCACTTTCCTTCCCGCGCCGTCGATCAACGTCACCGCGTCGACGATTCCGACGACGATCATGCGCGCCGGCGTGTTGTCGCCCAGCCACTGACGGGCGACGTCGCCGTCAGTCGAGACCAGCACGATCGAGCCATGCCGCGCTCCCAGCCGATCGAGAAGCACGAGCGGCTCTCCGGTCGATCGGCCGTCCGCCTCCAGCCGCCGGCCGATCAGGAAGCGACAGCCTTTGAGCGACGCGTGCTTGGCCGTCGAAGTCAGCGTGCCGTCGATTCTCGACAGAAACATCAGATGATCCTGAGCGCTCCGCCGACCGTGATCTGACGCTCGCGCGTGAAGGTGAGCGGCGTCGTCACGCCCTCGCCGGTCGGAGCGGCGATCGAGAAACTGAGATAGCCCGGCCCCCTCAGGCCCAACGAGGCCGTGCTGGGAGCGTTGTGAACGAAAAGCGTCGTGTTCATCGCGCGCGCCATCCTGGTGACGTTGCTCACGTCGCGCGAATGGATGACGGCGGTATGCCGATAACCGTGCTCAGCGTCGAGCGCGGCGGCGATGGCGGCGTCGACGTCCTTGACGCGCACTATCGGCAGGAAGGGCATCATCTGCTCTTCCTGGACAAAAGGATGAGCCGCATCCGTCTCTCCGAAAAGCAGTTGCGTCCCGGCCGGAACACGCACGCCCGCGGCCGCGGCCAGGACCGAGACGTCCTTTCCGATCAATTCCTTCTTGAGATGCGCTCGGTCAGAGCCTTTGCCCAGACCTTCGAGGTCGAAGGCCGCTTGCGTCAAGCGTTCGACGGCCCTTCGGTCCAGCTCGTAAGCGCCCGCCTTGCGCATGGCGGCCATGAAGGCGTCCATCACCGCGGTTACGACGAAGACCTCTTTCTCGCCGACGCACAGAAGATTGTTGTCGAAAGCCGCGCCCTCTACGACGGCCGCGGCCGCGGCATCCAGGTCGGCGGTCTCGTCCACGACGACCGGGGGATTGCCCGGCCCGGCGGCAATCACGCGCTTGCCGGCTTTCATCGCCGCCTTGACGACGACGGGACCGCCTGTTACGCATATGAGAGCCACGCCGGAGTGATGGAACAGCTCATTCGCCGTCTTGATCGTCGGCTCGGCGACCGTCGTGATGGCGTTGCTGATGCCGAGCGCCCGTTCGATCTCGCGATTCATGATCTGCAGGGCGTAAGCGGCGACCCTGGCCGCGGCGGGGTGCGGACTGAAGACGGCCGAGTTGCCGGCCGCAATGACGTTGACGGCGTTGCCGGCCATCGTGGGCACCGAGTGCGTCGCCGGCAGGACCATCCCGACGACGCCCCAGGGCGCGCGTTCGATGACGCACAATCCGGAGGCGTCGCTGCGGGCTTCGCTGCGCATCGCCTCCACGCCAAGAACGAGCCGGACCGCCTTCAGTTTCTCGATCTTGTGATCGAGCCGGCCGATGCCGGTTTCTTGAAATTCCCGTCTCCCCCAATCATCGGCATGCCGGTCGCAAAGATCGCGAATGACGTCAATGATCCGCCCGCGATCGTCGAGGCTCAAAGACGCCAGCTTCCGCTGAGCCGCGGCCGCGGCCCGAACGGCCTCCTCGACCGTGGCGAAGACGCCGTCGCCGACCGCCGCGGAGCCGCGCGGCGCGATGGACGCCGCGGGCAACTGGGCCCGCATTCGCAGGATCACTTCACGCGCGATCTCGGTGACGATCTGCTCACGGTTTAGCATCTCTGAGCCTTCCGCATAACGTAGCGCTGGCCTATTTCAGGGCTTCTCCACCATGACGCCCTCGACCTCCACCGCGTCGACAATGCCCACGATGACGGCGTCAACCGGCGCATCTCTGGTCGTGGGCGTCAGACGCGCCGAGCTGCCCTGAGTGAAGAGCACGCACTCGCCCAGGCCCGCGCCCACGCTGTCGACCGCCACGACCGAGCCGCCGGATTGAACCAGCGTCCGCTCCTTGTTGACGTACGGCTGGATGAGCAGCAGTTTCATACCCTGGAACTTGGGGTTCTTCTGCGTCGCGACGACGTTTCCGATCACCTTGGCCAAAAACATCTCCGAGACTCCTTGCACCGGCGGCGTGAGGCTCCCGACCGTGAAGACGTGACGGTCGAGCGCGACATGCCGCGTCCCTACGGCAGAACCGCATCGAGATCGTCATGCGGCCGAGGAATCACGTGCACGCTGACCACCTCGCCGATCGAGCGCGCCGCCGCCGCGCCGGCGTCCACGGCCGCCTTGACGGCCGCCACGTCGCCGGCGACGAAGATCGTGCATAATCCGCCGCCGATCTTCCTCCATCCCTTGAACGTGACGTTGGCCGCCTTGAGCATGGCGTCGGCGGCCTGCACCAACGCCACCAGGCCCCTGGTCTCGATCATCCCGATTGCCGTTTGAGCCATCGTATCCTCCCCTCGCGCGCCGCCCTAGCGCAGCAGCCCTTCGATCAACCCCTCGTGCGGTCGGGCGATCACATGCGACGAAAGAAGCTCGCCAACGGCCTTAGCCGCCTCCGCGCCCGCATCGACCGCGGCGCGCACACTGCCCACGTCGCCGCGCACGACGGTCGTGACGTATCCGCCGCCGATCTCGATGGTCTTGACAAGCGCCACGTTGGCCGCCTTGCACATCGCGTCGCTCGCCTCGATCAACCCCACGAGGCCCTTGGTTTCAATCAACCCAATCGCCTGATTCATCGCTTGCTCCTTTGCCGCCTAACCGACTTGCGGGTCATCCGGCGCGACCTGCCGGATAAAAATCGCCAAGTCCTCATGGGGACGCGAGATCACCTGCACGCTGGCGACTTCTCCCACGCGGGCGGCCGCCTCGGCCCCCGCGTCCGTCGCCGCCTTGACCGCGGCCACGTCTCCTTCCACGAACGCCGTGACCAGACCGCCGCCGGCCGATTCCCATCGGCGAAACTCGACATTGGCCGCCTTCAACATGGCGTCGACCGCCTCGAACAAGGCGACCAGCCCTCTTGTCTCGATCATTCCCAGCGCTTGCCTCATTGGATTTGCTCCTGTCTGAACAACTCGACCCGTTGCGCGAGGTGCAGCCCGCAGGCGTTGGCCTCGTCGGTGTCCATATGCACGTTCAACCTTGTGCGCGGATCCACGCGTACATGCACGTTCTCGAACGTCACGCCCGCATCGCCTCCCACGCGCAGCTTCATGCGATCGCCATGCCGAACGCCGTGATGTTTCGCTTCGGTCGGATTCATGTGAACGTGCATGGCCGCGCGGATCACGCCTTCCTTCAGCTCGACGAGGCCGCTCGGGCCCATGACGAACGCTCCCGGCGTTCCCGTGATATCGCCCGAGAGACGGATAGGCACGTTGTCGAGGCCCAAGCTGATGGCATCCGTGAAGGCCAGCTCGATTTGCGAGCGATCCCGAAGTGGTCCCAGGATCCGCAGGTTCGAAATGAGCCGGCTTCGAGGCCCGATCAGCGTCACAGTCTCCTTGGCGGCGAAATGGCCTTCCTGATAAAGCGGCCGGTCGGGCGTCAGCTCATGTCCCGGACCGAAAAGCTTCTCCAGATCCGCGCGGCAGAGGTGCATGTGTCGCGCTGAGACATGCACGGCCAGGACAGGCACGACCGTCTGAGCCGACCGCGCCAGACGTTCCGTCACGACCTGCCGGACGATCGTCTCGACGACCGAGCGGCTGAAGGAATTTCGCGCGACCGCATTCATATCGAGCATGGCGTTGAACGCTTCTGAACGTTTCTGGAATATATTACCATATTGGCGGCTGGCGTCAACCCCTATTTCTTCATCCCGTCGCAGCCATCACCGGTTTTCAGCAAGTCTTCAACAAGCGCGGCGGTTTCCCGCGCCACGATCATTTCTTCGTCCGCCGGGATGACGAGCACGATCACCCCGGACTGATCCGTTGAAATCCGGGCGTCTTCGGGCACGGCGACGTTTCGTTCCAGGTCCAGCTCGATCCCCAGGTCCGAAAGCCCCTCACACACGGCCGCGCGTACATCAGCGCTGTTCTCGCCAATCCCCCCGGAGAAAGTGATGACGTCGAGTCCGCCCAGCTTGACCAGGAACGCCCCAAGATAATGACGGGCGCTTCCGACGAACATGTCGAGAGCCAGGCGCGCCCGGCGGTCGCCGGCGGCGGCGGCGAGCGTCAGGTCCCGGACGTCACCGCTCCCTCCGCTGATGCCGGAAAGACCAGACTGGCCGGCCAGTATGCGGGCCACCTCATCGACGCCCAGCGAACGCCTTTTCATCATGTACAACACGGCGAAGACGTCAAGATCGCCCACACGGCTGTTGTGCGGCAAGCCGGATTGCGGCGAGACGCCGAAGCTCGTGTCAATCGCCCTGCCCGAGCGAATGGCGGCCAGACTGGAGCTGCCGCCGAGGTGGCAGGATATATGCCTGAGATCCCCGCGTCCCAGAATGGCTTGCGCGCGTTCGCTTGCCGCGCGATGGCTTGCGCCATGGAAGCCGTACCTCCTGACTCCGTAATCCTTTCGCCATGAATAAGGCACTGCATACGTCGTCGTCGCCTCGTCCAGATCGTCGAAAAAGGCCGTCTCAAAAACGGCGACGAGAGGCAGATCGGGCAACGCCTTGCGGAAAGCGCGCATGGCGGCGATGTAGGGAGGATTATGAGCCGGCGCGAAGAACGCGTACTCCTCCATCGCGCCCAAGACCTCGCCATCGATGAGGCGTGCGCTGCCGAACGGACCCGCATGAACGGCTTTGAAGCCGATCGCCGCCAGTTCGTCAAGACTCAAAAGCGGCTTGTCATCGCCGACGATCTCGCCGATACAACGGCCGATGGCCGACTCATAGTCCGGGCAATCGCCTCCGGCCTGGCCAATCCGCTCGACACGCCCTTGCGCCAGAGCCTGCCCCAATGCCATATCCAGAAGCTTGTATTTGAACGACGTGCTTCCGATATTCGCGACGAGAAGCTTCATGCATTATGCCTTGCACTATCCTGAAATATTATCTATTATATTCGTTCAGAGTCAATCAAAATACTTCGTCATGCCCATGATTCAAATCAAACGACCCGCGGACGAATAGAGCGAGATCCATGATCGCTTCGGACAGAATCGAAGAGCACGGCATCGTCGGCGCGGGCGGTGCGGGTTTCCCGACCGCCGTCAAACTGGCAGCTCCCGTGCCTCTCGTGATCGTCAACGCGGCGGAGTGCGAGCCTCTCATACATAAAGATAAGGAGTTGCTCAAGCATCAGGCCGGGCCGATGCTCAAGGGCCTCAAGGTGGCGATGGACCGAGTGAGCGCCGAACAGGCCGTCATCGGCATCAAGAATAAATACCGGGACGTCATGACTCCTCTGGCCGCGGACCTGCCGCGCGGCGTGCGCGTCTTGGCCCTGACCGACACGTATCCAGCAGGAGATGAATTTGTGCTCGTCCACGACGTTACCGGCCGCGTCATTCCGCCGGGCGGACTGCCGCGCGACGTCGGCGCCGTCGTTGTCAATGTCGAGACCCTGGTAAACGTCGGGCTGGATCACGCCGTGACGCACAAGTATCTAACGGTCGCCGGAGCGGTGGCCGAACCGGTCACGCTGCGCGTTCCCGTGGGAACGCCGATCGGCGATGTGATCCGCGCCGCGGGCGGCGCCAGCGTGCCGCGCTTCGCCGTCCTGATCGGCGGCGTCATGATGGCGCGCCTGGCGCGAGATCTGGACGAGCCGATCCTCAAAACGACGGGAGGGGTCGTCGTTTTGCCGTCCGATCACCCGTTGATCCGCCGCCACTCCGCAAGCCAGAAACAGATCGAACTCATCGGACGCTCGGCCTGCGATCAATGCCGCTTTTGCACGGAGCTCTGTCCGCGCTATCTGCTCGGCCATCCGATCGAACCGCACCGCGCCATGCAGGCGCTCGGGTTCACCGGCGTCAAGGATCCTATGATCGCCGGCACGCTCTATTGCTGCGAGTGCAATCTGTGCTCGCTCTACTCATGCCCCGAGGGCCTGGATCCCAAGAGCGTGTGCGCGTCCGGCAAGCCGGCGGCGCGCGAAAGAAGCCTGACTTTCAAGGGCCGTCCGGAAGACGTACGCCCGCATGCGCTGGCAAGTCAGCGCCGCGTGCCGACACGGCGCCTGATCGGCAAGCTTGGCCTCGCGAGGTACCGAAACGCCGGCCCCTGGGTCGACGTCGCGATCCAGCCGAGACGCGTCGTTTTGCCGCTCAAGCAGCATGCCGGCGCGCCGGCGCTGCCGACAGTTCGCGCCGGTGAAAGCGTCCGAGTCGGCGACGTCGTGGCGGCGCCGGCCGACGGAGCGCTCGGAGCGCGAATCCACGCCAGCGTCGACGGCGTCGTCCGCGACGTGGATGACGCGGTCGTGATCGAGGAGCAATCGTGAGTTTTTTACAACACGGCGCTCACGATGTTAGTGAATGAAAAAGCTGGGCGGGTCATGACCCGCCCAGCCCAGCGAGGGTGATTGATGGCTGACCTCAGCTCCGTCGGACTTGTCGAAGTCACGAGCATTGCCTTCGGCTATCTCGCCGAAGACGCGATGCTCAAGACGGCGTCTGTCGAGCTTCTGCTCGCGCGAACGATCTGCGCGGGGAAATACCTGGTTGTCGTGGGCGGCGACGTGGCTTCCGTTGAAGCCGCGGTCGAAGCGGGCGCGAACGCCGCGGAGGGATCGCTCATCGAAAAACGCGTCATCCCGCACGTTCATCCCTCGGTCTTCCCCGCCATTTCCATGGCCGTAGACCTGTCGCCCGACCAGACGAAAGCGCTCGGCGTTATCGAGACCTTCTCGGCTTCAAGCATCATCGAGGTCGCCGACGCGGCGGCCAAGACCGCCGCCGTGACTTTGATTCGTATCCATCTGGCGATGGCAATCGGCGGCAAGGGCCTCGTTCTGCTGACCGGCGACGTTGCCAGCGTCGAGGCGGCCGTGATCGCGGGCGCGGCGATGGCCGGCGAGGAGGGCATCCTCGCGGGCCAGGCCGTCATCGCCGCGCCCAGCAAGGATTTGTTTCGCGAGTATATATAGAAATCGTAGGCGCCGGCGACTATACGACGCGCACGATTTTTAAGGGAGCGGTTGTGGAGCATGATGAGTCCTCTGATATCCGCCGTATGATTCAATCGATCGTCCCACGATCAAGGCATGAGGAAGATGGAAGTTTCACGACGGCGCCCGCGCGTTGCTCCTCGGCCATGACGCTCGAGACGATCGCCGTCCGAGCGGCTTGTGCGCTGGTCGCATCGGAGCATTCAGGGAGCATCTCCATGGCCCAGATCGATCCCGGACGCATGTACATCGACGCGCGGAACTGGCCGTGCTCATCCCACGCCTCCGGCGTGCGGAACCAGTAGCCGAACCTCTCGTACACGACCCGATAAACGCCCCGGGCGGTCGTGAATGCCTCGTCCCGGAGGCCCTCGCTCAGCATGAGCCCGGCGAGCCCCAACGTCGTTCCGGACCAGACCTCGTGCGCTTGCTCGCTTCCGCTGAGAATCTCACCGTCCTTGCCCATGCCGTTCAGCGCGCCCATCGCGCCGTCGTGCAGGCGCATCACGTTATTCTTGAAGATCGTCTCGATGGCGCTGCGGCGCATCTCGAACGGCACAATGTCTCCGAGCCCGGTGAGGTTCGCGTACCACTGTCCCGCGAGTTGATCGGCCATGATGCTTTCCCGATACTCGCTCCCGGTATCGTAACGTAGGTATTCGCCGGTCCAGAGCTTCGCGATGTAGCTCCGTTGCGCCCGCGTGAACGCCCTTCGATACTCCTCGGCGGCCGCGACGTCTCCCAGCCGCTCGGCGATCTGTTCCGCCGCACGCAGCGCGGCCAGAAAGAGCCCCCCGACGTACGCGCTCTCGCCTTTGACAGGCCAGGTGTCATAGGTCTGGTCGGGAAAACCCTCGCTTTCGGGAAGCCCGTCGCCGTCCGTGTCGAACTGGCCGAGATAGTCGAGGGCTTGCCTAGCCGCCGGCCATGTGTCACGCAGAAAGCCCAGATCCTCGGCGCCGGAGAAGACATACGCGCGCCAAAGCAGGAGCACGAACTTGCTGTTCAGGTCCTTCCAGCGGTCAGTGTTTTGCCACGAGAACTGATTGACCGCGATAAATGGATCCTCCTGCGGCGCGCCGAGATCGTGAGGGACCGCGCCTCTTGACTTGCGCTGTCTGAAGCCGGTCTTGCCCGTCGTCATCGTTTTCCAGATCCACTGCAGCGTGTCGCCATAATGCTCCGGGACGGTCTCTGCAAAGGAGCGCATCACGTCCTTCTCGATCTCGGGCCAGAACTTCACGAGCGGCATCGAGCCGTAGAAACGCACGTCGAGCGTTTCGTAGAACGGATAGTCGAAGCATTCGAGAGCGCTGAAGGTCCATGGCGTGCCGGCCGGAGCGTCCTTCGGCCGCGCCCATACGGTGCCCAGATCGGCCAATGCATACAGCTCGTTCCACAGCATGCCTCTGTACCAGAGCGGCTTCGACGCGTCTTCGACGTACGGCGTCTGCCATTCGTCAATCAGGCCGCTCCAGCGTTCGGCCTGCTCCAGCCCCGTCCGCGCGATCGCCCAGGCGTTCGTGCCCGAAGCGCCGAAGAACTCCGTGTACCTGCGGACCCACTTGGCGCCGCCTCCGAACTGGATCACGGGCAGATCCCAGGCTACGACGAACGGCACGCTGCGGCGCTCGCCCGCCTGCAACCTGACTCGGACGGCGACCGCGCCGGCGAGCGGTTCGCCGCCGCTCCTCCAGGCCAACCCCGAGTCGGAGAGTCGCCCGTCGCTCGCGAACGGCCGCCATACCTCGGCGCCTTCTCCAGCGGGATCGAACGTGGTCATGTAACTGACCTCGATCCCGGGAACCTCGACCGCGGCGATCACGAACTGGCCGTCCCATTCTTCCTCGACGGAACCGCGGCGCGCGCGGTCGAACACGATCCCTTTCATCGTGCCGCCGGCCAATCGCTCCGACCTCGCCGAGTTCACGTTGCCCTGGTTCAAGGCGCCGCGGAAGTCGATCGAGAAGTCACGGAACCACCCAACCATGTTGGTCCACGAAAGCAGCACCGCGACGGTGACCGGCTTGTTCGACGGGTTGGACAGATGCGCGATGGACACGGCGACCGGATAACTGGACTCGCGATAGTTGTCGGGCAGCAACGGCGAGAACTGCTCGATGATCACGCGCGCGGGCATTCCGTCAAACGGCTCGTGAACGAACCAGGCCTTCGGATAGAGAGCGCGATACTCGCCCGCGCCTACGGGATAGTCCCATTCCCATGCGCCCAGGCTTCCATGTTCCGGCCGGCCGGCATGCAAGACGGTCGCTTTCGGGACCGAGCCGTCTTGTTGCTGAAACAAAGCGAACTGGTTCGCGGCCACGGGCGCATATTTGTGAACACCAGCCTTGAGATGCCACCGTACAAAATCGCCGCGATAGCTCCGGGAAAAAGTGCCCGCGCCGAAGCCGCCGACTGGCGCACCTTGCCAGTAGCCGTCATCGAGAATCGAACCCGACAGCGACGCTTTACGGCGGCCGGCGTCTTCGAGGGGAAGCCCCATGGACCGCCGCCAGGCCGCCGCCGGCACAGTCTCTGATGCGCTTGAATCATTGTTGATCGAGACGGCCAGAATGACTCCCAGAATGAACGCAGATCTCGTTTTTCGACTCATGACTCCTCCCACGGAAACGGCGGCGCGGCGGATGCCGGCACACCAAAGACTGCAACCGGTTGCATCGAAATCGAAAAGAAAAGGCATTCAGGCGGACTCCCTGACGATGAGATGGACCGACACCGAGACGTTCGTCACGATGCCGGTCTTGATGTACTGGAGCAGATTTTCGGCCAGCAGTCTGCCTGCGAGCGGCACATTCTGACTCACGGTCGTCAACGGCGGAACGGCATGCTGCGCGATAGACAGGTCGTCGTAGCCGACCACGGCCACGTCTTCCGGCACCCGCCGGCCGCGCTCGCGGAGAGTCTTCATCGCCGCGATGGCCATCAGATCGCCGGCGACGAACACTCCGTCCAGATCGGGGACCTGCTCCAGAAGACGAAGCATGGCCGCCGCGCCGGACCGGTCCGAGAAGTCGCCATGGGCGGCGAGCGCGGAATCCGTGGAAAGCGACGCCGACTGGAGCGCTTCGCAATAGCCCTCATGACGCTGCCGGACCTCGATTTCCTCCGGCGGTCCGCCGATAAAGGCGACCCGCTTCCGCCCGATGGCGATCAGTCGCTCCGTTGCGATCCGCCCGCCGCGGACGCTGTCGCCGGTCACTGAACAGCAGTTGGTTCGGGCCGGCGGGACGCCCCAGATGATGAACGGGGCCTCCATCTCCAGAAGAGTGCGGATGTGCGTCTGTTTACGACTGGGCATGATCAGGATGAAGCCGTCCGCCCGGCCGGAGTCGAGGTAGTCGCGGGCCCAGGCG
>JAFGSN010000184.1 GCA_016934575.1 Vicinamibacteria bacterium | reverse complement strand
TCCGGCGCGCGCCGTTCCGCACTACGAGCGCTCGCTCGCCATCCGCTCCGACTTCGCGCCGTCGATCAACCACCTCGGATACTGCCGGCTGTATCAGGGCCGGACCGACGAGGGCATTCTCCTGCTCGAGCGCTACAGGCAGATCACGGGAGAGGCCAACGCATTCGACAGCTTGGGCGACGGCCACTTTTACGCCGGCAACTTCCGCGAAGCGATAACCAACAAGGAGACGGCGCTGGCCAAGGACCCCTCGCTCATCTGGGTCTACGGCGGACTGGCCTACGTCCTCTTCCTCAAGGGATGCGTGGAGCGCGCGTTCGCCCTCAACCAGCGCGCCATGGATTCGAGCCAGGGCAAGGATCGCGCCTTCGTCCTCGTCCAGCGCGCTCACTTCAAACACGAGCTGAATCTGCAGGGCGGCCTGGACGACATCCGCGCGGCGCGGGAGCTGCACGACGTGGACGGCATCCGCGATCTGCTGCCCGAGCTGCATTTCATGAACGCGCTCCTGCTCCTCGCCGCGGGAAGGAAAGACGAAGCTCGGGACGAGATCCGTTGGATGCGACGCATCATCGAACGCCACCGTGTGAACGAGGCGAACTACTTCCCGCTTCTCAAATTCTTTCTGTGCGCGGAAGCCGAGCTATTGATCGCGGATGGGCGAGCGCGAGACGGCCGGAAGGCCTACGAACGCCTCGGCAGGCTGGGAGCGCGGCTCAACTACTGGACGCCGCCCTTCGAGCGCGCGCACTTCACCGCGCGCAAGGCCTGGGCCGAGCTACGACTCGGCGAGCTGGCGGCGGCCGAAAGAACGATCGCCGAAGGGCTCGCGGCCAATCCGCGCCATCCCGATCTGCGCGCCGCCCGCGCCGCGGCGCTCAAGCGTCGCCGCGACGGCGCTTATCAACGACGGATCGAGGAGTTGCGCGGATTCTATGACGACTATCCGCGAGCCGACCCGGAATTCTTCGAGCGCATCGCCCTCGCCCGCATCGAGTCGCTGGCCGGCGAAACAACGTGAGGGCCGCCGCGTGGCCGCTTGGCGTTTCCCGTTCGCGTCCGTCATGCGGCCTGCGTTAACTCGTCTCCTCATGACGCCGCATGCGTGACCTCGTCACCGATCTTGAGAGTCGAGGCGATCAGATCGCACCAGCCGGCCACGGCGTCATAAACGTCCGCGCGCGCCTCGAGGATCAACGAGTACCCCCGGCCGTCGGCGACGCGGTAATAACGCTTGACGTAAGAGACCGCCATGGGCGTTTCGATGCGCATCACGTCCATCCAGCCGTCGCGCCAGGCGACATGTCGAACAAGACGGTGCTGATCGCCGAGCTTGTCGCGCGTGGAACGATAGAACGTATCCAGCGTTCCCTGGCCGCCGATATCCTCGACGCAGACGGTGAGCGAGGCATGAACGGTTTGCCGGTTGCGCTCGGCGGCCAAAGCCGGGCTGGTCCACTGCTCCAGATGCGTCCCTCCGCTCTTGAACCGTCGCGCTTGACGCCACGACGAAGGGACGCCCAGCGCGAAGCGCAGTCGAGCATTGCTATGTCTGGGATACTCGGCGGGACGCTCGAGCGCGAGGCTGCGCGCGATCTCGTCGAGCACGAGCACGTTTCTCTCGAAGAAAGAAGCTTCGCCTTGACTGTACAGGCCGATCAACTTTTCCGCGTTTTCGACGCGCCACAGGAGCAACGAGTGCCGCATGTTCTCCTTGGGGTTCGCGAATTCGTACCGCTTGCCGGCCAGGCCGGGCCGAACATCGTCCTCGGCGCGCGAGACGGCGTTGTCCGACAGATAGACGCGCGCCTGGCTTTCGAAACCGTCTCCCAGGGGGCCGACGAAAAGCGTCACCGAAACGGCGGGCTTGCTCGCGGGCCCCGCCGGCGGGGCGAGGAAATTGCGATACCAGACGTCTTCCTGCGTCGCTTGCATCGTCCGCCAGCTCGCCGGGTAGCGAAGCGAAATCCCGATTTCGGAGTTGAAGTACGTGACCAGCGTCTCGCGCGGGCGCGAACGGCAGGCCGGAAACGCGAGCGCCAAGACGACGCAAAACGAAGCCAGGGCGCCGGTCCTCGTCGCGCGGCGCGACGCGCCGCCGTCATTCCTGCGAAACGAGCCTCCTGCGCCTGAGCCTCGTCTTTCGCCGGGGCGCGGCACGCGCCGGACCGCGCTACTCCAGACGATAGTTCGGCGCTTCCTTGGTAATGATGACGTCGTGGACATGGCTTTCCTTCAGTCCCGCGCTCGATATTCGAACAAAGCGCGCGCGGGCCTGCAGTTCGGCGATCGAGCGCGCTCCGCAATATCCCATGCCGGACCGCAATCCTCCCACGAGTTGCTGGATCATGGCCGAGAGCGGCCCCTTGTACGGGACCATGCCTTCGATGCCCTCGGGAACCAGCTTGAGCGGGCTCGCCGCGTCATCCTGGAAGTAGCGGTCGCGCGAGCCGTCTTTCATCGCTCCGATCGAGCCCATGCCGCGATAAGCCTTGAAAGAACGACCCTGGCGCAGGATGAGCTCGCCCGGGCTTTCGTCCGTTCCGGCGAACAGCGACCCGATCATCACGGACGACGCGCCGGCCGAGATGGCCTTCACGATGTCGCCGGAGAACTTCACGCCGCCGTCGGCGATGAGCGGAACGCCGGCCGGAGCGGCGGCGCGCGCGGCCTCGGCGATGGCCGTGATCTGCGGCATCCCGGCGCCGGAGACGACGCGCGTGGTGCAGATCGAGCCCGGCCCCATGCCCACCTTGACCGCCGAGACTCCGCTATTGACCAGATCCCGCGCGCCTTCGAAAGTGCCGACGTTGCCCGCGATCAGATCGATATCCGGATAGCGCTTCCGGATCGTCGCCACCGCCTCGATCACGCCGCGGTGATGCCCGTGAGCCGTGTCCACGCACACGACGTCCACCTTGGCCTCGACAAGCGCCGCCACGCGATCGAGAACGTCAGGCGTGACGCCCAGGGCGGCGCCGACGCGCAATCTTCCGAGCGTATCCTTGCACGCGAAGGGGTACTTGATCTGCTTCTGGATGTCCTTGACGGTGATGAGGCCCTTGAGGTTGTAATCCTGATCGACGACGAGCAGCTTCTCGACTTTATGCTGGTGCAGTATCTCCTTGGCCTGCTCGAGCGTCGTGCCCACGGCCACGGTGATCAGATTCTCCTTGGTCATCAGATCCGACACCGGCAGCTCGGTGCGCGTCTCGAAGCGCAGGTCGCGGTTCGTGAGAATGCCCACCAGACGGCTTCCCACGGTCACCGGAACGCCGCTGATCCGATAACGCGACATCAGGTCGAGAGCCTCGGCCACGCGCGCGTCGGGCGATACGGTGACCGGATCCACGATCATGCCGGACTCGGATCGTTTGACCTTGTCGACCTCGGCCGCCTGATCGGCGATCGACATGTTCTTGTGGATGAACCCGATTCCGCCCTCCTGGGCGATGGCGATCGCGAGCGGCGCCTCCGTGACCGTGTCCATGGCCGCGGAGACGATCGGAACCCTGAGCGCGATGTCGCGCGTGAGGCGCGTGGCAATATCCGTCTCCGCCGGCAGCACATCGGACTTCTGGGGCACAAGCAGCACGTCGTCGAAAGTCAGCGCCTCCGGGAACCGATCATCAACCATGCCTTCCCTCTCATGCGAAAGCGGCGAGCGGCGCCGCCAAACGGGATTCATCACGCGAACGCCGGCGTTGCGAATCCAATCCTAGGCTCCATGGCACTTCTTGTACTTCTTGCCGCTCCCACACGGACACGGCTCGTTACGACCGACCTTGCGTCCCTCGCGGCGGAATGTCTGCACGACATCGCCGCCGCCGCGCGCTTCGCGCGGCTGCGCGCGCTCGAAGGCCGATTCCGATTCCGACGGATCGTTGAAGGAAAGATTGCGCCCCGCGCCGCGGGGACTGACCCATGAGGCGCGGCCGGCGTCGACATGCTCTTCCTCGACCGGAACCGGCTGGTACAGAAAGACCCATTTGAGGATCTCTTCGTCGATCCGGTTGATCAGATCGCGGAACAGCTCGAACGACTCCTTCTTGTACTCGACCAGAGGATCGCGCTGGCCGTAGCCCCGGAGGCCGATTCCCTCCTTGAGATGATCAAGAGCATAAAGATGATCTTTCCACTGCGCGTCGACGATCTGCAGCATGATCAGCCGCTCGTAGAGCAGCATGCGCTCGGCGCCGATGCGCAGCTCCTTCGAGGCGTAGAACTCGCGAATGCTGCGGCCGAGACGTTCCGTCATCTCTCCGCGGCCGAGACGACGCAGCTCGTCGAGCGCCATGTCGAGCCCGTATGTGTCGCGCAGAACAATGCGCAGGCCGTCGAGGTTCCACTCCTCGGCGTCGCGCTTCTCCTCGCAGTACGAGTCGAGGTACCACTCGAGCACTTCATCCGACAGCCGCAGCAGATAATCGCGCGTGTCCTTGCCCTCGAGAATGGTGCGGCGAAGGCCGTAGACGGTCTCGCGCTGCTTGTTCATGACGTCGTCGTACTCGAGCAGGTGCTTGCGAATGGCGAAATTCTGCGCCTCCACCTGCCTCTGCGCCCGCTCGATCGATTTCGTCACCATGCGGTGCTCGATGGGAACGCCTTCTTCCATGCCCAGTCGCAGCATGAGATTGCTGAGGCGATCCGAGCCGAAGATCCGCATCAAGTCGTCCTCGAGCGAGAGATAAAAGCGCGAGGAGCCGGGATCTCCCTGGCGCCCGGCGCGGCCGCGCAACTGATTGTCGATGCGCCGCGCTTCATGGCGCTCGGTGGCGAGAATGTGCACTCCGCCCAGGGCGACCACCCGCTCGCGCTCATTTTCATCGAGGAAACGCTCGACCTTGTCGCGGGCCGGCGACTCGAGCGCCGCTTCGAGCGCGTCTCGCAAGGGATGGACCGAGAGGAAATCGACGGGATGCTCGCCTTGCGGGTAGAAGCTGCGCGAGATCCTCTCCTTGGCGGAGCGGCTGAGCGCGCCGCATCGATCGAGATAATCGAGCAGAACGGGCTCGCCTTCGGCCAGGGCGCGCGCGGCCGCGATGGAGGGATGGTCGGAAGCGAAAGAGGCCAGCAGCCCGAGATAGCGCGCGGCCAGCAAGCGCCGCGCGTCCGAGTCCGTCTGGCGTTCGCGCAGAGCCTTGCCGTACGCGGACGCCATTTCCTGCAAAGCCAGCTCGCGCGCCGCCGCCCGCTCATCCTCCGGAGCGGTGTCGAGATCGAGCTTCTTTTCGAGCAGCACGCCGCGGATGCGATGATCAGGCACGCCGCCCAGGATGATGTCCGTTCCGCGGCCGGCCATGTTGGTGGCGATCGTCACCGCGCCGAAACGGCCGGCCTGGGACACGATCTCGGCCTCGCGCTCATGGTACTTGGCGTTGAGAACGACGTGCTTGACGCCTTCGTGCTTGAGCAGATTCGCGAGGTGCTCCGACTTCTCGATCGAGATCGTGCCCACGAGCACCGGCCGCCCGGCGGCGTGAAGCTGCTTGATCTCCTCCACCACGGCGGAGAACTTCTCGCGCTCGGTGCGATAAACGACGTCCGGATTCTCGACGCGGATCAGCGGGCGGTTGGTGGGAATGACAAGCACTTCGAGCTTGTAGATCTTGTCGAACTCGGGCGCCTCGGTCTCCGCCGTGCCGGTCATGCCCCCGAGCTTCTTGTACATCCGAAAATAATTCTGGAAGGTGACCGTGGCGAGGGTCTGATTCTCGCGCTCGATCTTCACCTTCTCCTTCGCCTCGACCGCCTGGTGCAAGCCGTCGGACCAGCGCCGTCCCGGCATGAGACGGCCGGTGAACTCGTCGACGATGATGACCTGGCCTTCCTTGACGACGTAGTCGACGTCGCGCTGGAAGAGCGTGTGGGCGCGCAAAGCCTGGTTGACATGATGCAGGACGTCCATGTTGGAGGGATCCCACAGGTTCTTCAGGCCCAGAAGCTGCTCGACGTGCGCCATCCCCTGCTCGGTCAGCGTTGCGGTCTTGGCCTTCTCGTCGACGATGTAGTCGCCGGTCTTCTCCAGCTCGGCGCGCTCCTCGGCCTTGCGGTCGCCGGCGATGCGCGCGCCCGGCTTGAGACGCGGAATGATGGTGTCGATCCGGTAATACTTGTCCGTGGACTCCTCGGCCGGTCCGCTGATGATCAGCGGCGTGCGCGCCTCGTCGATCAGGATCGAGTCCACCTCGTCGACGATGGCGAAGTTGTGGCCGCGCTGCACGTAGCTCTGCAGCTCGAACTTCATGTTGTCGCGCAGATAATCGAAGCCCAGCTCGTTGTTCGTGCCGTAGGTGATATCCGCTCCGTAGGCCGCCTGCCTCTCGGAATCGTCCAGATGGTGCTGAATGACGCCGACGGTGAGGCCCAGAAAGCGATAGAGGCGGCCCATCCACTCGCTGTCGCGCTTGGCCAGGTAGTCGTTGACGGTGACGATATGGACGCCCTTGCCGTCGAGCGCGTTCAAGTACGCCGGCAGCGTCGCAACCAGCGTCTTGCCTTCGCCGGTTTTCATCTCGGCGATCATGCCGCGATGCAGCACGATGCCGCCGATGAGCTGAACGTCGAAATGCCGCATGTTGAGAACGCGGCGACCGGCCTCGCGCACGACGGCGAAGGCCTCGGGCAGAAGATCGTCCAGCGTTTCGCCCGCCTCGCGGCGTCGCTT
>JAFGSN010000036.1 GCA_016934575.1 Vicinamibacteria bacterium | reverse complement strand
GAAATATCGCGCCGACGCTCGATCTCGCGTCTGATGGATCGGCGCGCCCGGCCGGCCGCCCGTTCAAGAGCCGTGAAAAGATCGCTATCGGTCGCCTCGGCTCGAATCAACCCCGATGGAGACAGCGTCACGCGCACTGAGCACTTCCGATCCACGCCGCCTCTCGCGTCGTTCACGTCTCGAAGATGCACGGCGGCCTTGCGCACGTTGGCCGCCGAGGAGCCCAGAACGAGTCGGAGCCGGCGTTCCACATGCCGTTGCACGACGGTTGCCAGGTCGACTCCATGACTGCTCATTTTGACCAGCATCGCTCGTTGTCTCCGGTCTCCGCTCCGTCATTTGTAGTCGATATCCGTACATTACACAATATGATAGTTTATAATCAATACTTAGATTCTCTCAAAACAGGAGGCGCGGTGGACTGGCTCAATTATCATCACCTTCTTTACTTCTGGACGGTCGCTCGCGCGGGAGGCCTGGCCGCCGCCGCCAAGGAGCTGCATCTTTCTCTTCCGACGATCAGCGTTCAAATCCGCCGTCTTGAGGAATCGCTCGGCGAAAAGCTGTTTGAGCGCGCGGGGCGGCGTCTGGCGCTGACCGAGGTCGGGAAGGTCGTCTATCGTTTCGCCGACGAGATCTTCACGCTTGGCCGGGAGATGGTCGACACCCTGGAGGGGCGGCCGACCGGCAGGCCGCTGCGCTTGATCGTCGGGGTCGCCGACGTTCTCCCGAAAATCGTGGCTCACAGGCTTATCGCTCCGGCGCTCGATCTGCCGGAACGGGTGCATGTCGTATGTCGAGAAGCAAGTCCCGAGCGCTTGCTCATGGCGCTGGCCAGTCAGGAGCTGGACGTCGTTCTCACCGACGCGCCGGTGGGCGCGGATTTCAAGGTCAGGGCTCACAACCACCTGCTTGGCGAAAGCGGCATGAGCTTCGTCTGCGCTCCGGGATTGGCGCGGCGCTGTCGTCGCGGATTCCCGCGATCGCTGGCCGAGATCCCCATGCTGCTGCCGACCGAGAACATGGCCGTGCGCCGCGACCTCGACCAGTGGTTCGCCGCGCGCGGCGTGCGGCCCGACATCGTCGGCGAGTTCGAGGATTACGCCCTGCTACGCGAGTTCGGCGCTTCGGGGCACGGAGTGTTCGCCGTCCCGTCCGTCATCGAACGACCGTTGCGGCGCGCGTATCATCTGGAGCTGATCGGCCGCGTGGGAACGGTTCGGGCGCGATTCTACGTCATATCACTGGAGCGGCGGATCAAGAATCCGGCCGTTGCCGCGATATGCGACGTCGCCCGCGCCAAGGTTTTCCGAGAATGACGGACTCTAGGAGAGAAGCGCCGAGGCCCGGTCGGCGTCGACGGCCGCCGAGAACAGAAACCCTTGCGCCAGATCACAGCCCTGGATCCGGAGATAGTCGCACTGCTCCGCGGTCTCGACTCCTTCTGCCACCGTCGCGATACGCATGCTGCGAGCGAGGCTCAGAATGATGCGCACGAGCGTCGCGGCGTCGGCCTGCCGCCCGATGCGGCTCACGAAGGAACGGTCGATTTTAAGCGCGGTGATGGGCAGGCTCGTCAGGTAGCTCAGCGACGAGTATCCCTTGCCGAAATCGTCGATATCGAGACTCACGTCGAGATCGCGCAGCTCGCGTAATCGACTCGGTATGCCGTTGGTCGTCTCGATGAGCACGCTCTCCGTGATCTCGAGACGCAGGCGCTCGCGCGCGATCCCCGTTCCGCCGAGTATTTCACGGACACGCTCGGGCAGATCGGGCTCGGCGAACTGCCTTCCCGATACGTTCACACTGATAAAAGGCGGCCGGCTGTCCTCTCTCTTGGAACGGAAAAGCTGCGCCTGTCGGCAGGCCTGATCGAGAGTCCAGTAACCGATGGGCACGATGAGCCCGGTTTCCTCGGCAAGCGGTATGAAGCTCTCCGGCAGCAGCATTCCCCGCCGCGGGTGACGCCAGCGGAGCAGTGCTTCGAAGCCCTGAACGCGCCCCGTGTCGAGCGAAACGATGGGCTGATAGTGAATCTCGAGCTCGCCCTTGTCGGCGGCATGACGCAGCTCGCCCTCGATTCGCAGTTTTTCCGTGACTCGCTCTCGCATGCAGACGTCGAACACCGCCGTGCGCTTGCCGCCCTCCGCCCTGGCGCGATACATCGCGATGTCGGCGTCCCTCAACACATCCTCCGGCCGTTCGTACTTCAGCTCGCTCAAGGCGATGCCGATTGTCACCGAGCAAACGACTTCGGAATCGCCGATTTTGAACGGTTCGCGGATGGCGCCATTGAAACACTCCGCGAGCCGCGTGGCCCCTTTCGTCGACGAATGATTCGCGACGAGAACGGCGAACTCGTCTCCGCCGAAGCGCGCCATGACGTCGCCGGGATCGAGACACGCCGAGAGCCGGCGCGCGACGGCCGCCAGAAACGAGTCGCCGACAAGGTGACCGAAGCTGTCATTGATCAGGTTGAAGCGATCGAGGTCCATGAACAGGACGGCAAAACGATAGTCAGGCTCGCGGCGCGCGCGCGCCAGCGCTTCCGTCAGACGCTCGATGAACAGCACGCGGTTCGGTAAACCCGTGAGAGGATCGTAAGCGCGCCGCTCGGTGACGTCGCTCGCCGACCCGACGATGCGACAACACGTCCCGCTCTCTTCACGCACCAAGCATGCGCGGAACAACACCCACCGGTAGCTTCCGTCTCGATGCCGCAATCTATGCTCGTCGTCAAAATGCTCGGCCACGCCCTGACGGTGGGCTGACAGCTTGGCCTTGACTTTCCTGACATCTTCGGGATGGATGCGCCCGAACCATTCCTCCGGCTCGTCCGAGAACGCGGCGGCGTCGTAACCCAGAATCGCCGCGAAACGCGGCGAATAGTAAACGCGATTCTGAACGAGATCCCAGTCCCAGATGCCGTCGTTGGCGCCGCGAAGCGCCAGAGCATAACGCTCCTCGCTCTGCTTGAGCGCCTCCTCGACGCGCCGCCTCTCCGCCACCTCGGATGTCAACGCGTCGGTCCGTTCTCCGATTCTGAGCTCCAGAATCCGCGTCCTGCGCTTCAGCCAGGCGACAAACAACAAACGTATACTCAGCGCTAGCGCGCAGAGCGTGACAAGCGCCACTCCTACGATGCCAGCCGCGTGGTGCCATTGCGACGGCGACGAGAAGGCATGGACGGCGCTCGCTATATCTCGGAATCCGGCGCCGGCGCCGCTGTTCCCGGCGGCGCCGCTCGTCGGGATCAATGTTACGAACGCGCAGTTGAATCCAGCAAAAATCCGGGGAAAAACCGCGGAACCCATGACCATCCGCGAACGACACCAAGACGGTAAACGCGGTTGTGATCCTTGCATAGACACAAATCATGAGGCGCTTCATGCATTGTCCAGGCAATACGGATCTCAGTCCGTCGTGGCCGACGATGCTCATCGCCTCGAGTTTCAGTGTAGCTGGAGAGTCGCGGCCGGTCAAGATCAGAAACGAGCGGGGTATACACTTGCGCGTATACCTCGCGCGCCCGTCAGAAAGACAGGCCCAAGATCGGCTCTACGCTGTTTCGCGTCCGGACGGTGTTGGACTGACGATCGATGCGATAAATGTACCGCGCTCCGAGTTGAACGGGGAAGTGCAAAGAGAGAACGTGACTCTCGAAAAAAACCTCGGCGCCGAGCGAGCGATAGCGGCATGTGAATCTCTCCCCCGCCCCCAGGCCGTAATCGAAGAAAACATTGCCCGTGATGCGTTTGAGATATAAAAACGGACCAAGCGCCAGGTCGGGATCCGCGACCGGCAAAGCATAATCGGCCGACGCCCTCGCGAAACGACGATGGAAACGCGAATCGAATCCTCGCGGAAAGCCGAGCGCGCTGTCGAAGCGATAATCGTTGGGGCGCTGCGTCTCCACGCCGCCGCTCAACGTGACGGCGTGATGGCGGCGTATTCCCGGCAAATAACACTCGGCGGATAGGCTGAGCAGCGCTCCATGATCGTCGCCTCCAAGCGGAGTATGCGAATAGGAGATCCGCGCCGTCTGCCCCCAGATCGGCCGGACATCGCGCCGGGCGCCGTCACGAATCCGCGCGAATCGGGCGTGATAACCCACGCGCGCGCGATCGCCGTTGCCTCCGGCGAGATGATCGGCGGCGTATCTGCCGACTATTTTCGTCCATGCGGCCTGAGCGCCGACTTCCAGGTGCATTGCGTCGACGCCCCGGCTCAGGTTGAACGGCAGGCGTAAACCGCCCGACATCTCCGTTTCGCGCCAGTAGTCGATCGTCTCGCGCATTACGCCGTCCGCGCCTTCATCTCCGGCCAGCTTCGTCTTGTGACCGCCGTGGCTGACTCTGAAATCGAGCAGGGGGAACAATCCCTTATACGTTCCCTGAATGAATCCTTTGGACGCCCTCTCGTCGCGGTCATAGAGCAAGCCGGTCATGAGCGACATCATGTTGAGCTTGTCTTGCGATAGCAGCGCCACGCTGATCTCGGGAGCGTCGTGCGACAGGGCCCAACTGTGGACGTTCAGAACGTGCGCGAGCGGACGATACGTCCGTACCGGGTACTCGATCGCGGGCAAAGGCCGCCCCTCGCCAAAGAGCGAGCCGCCCTGCTCCTGCGCGACGAGCGGCTCGAAGTAGCGGACGTTACGATCCTCGATTTCCTCAATCGGTCTCCACGTTCTCGGATCCAGCTCCGTCTCGACAACGTCATGTCCCGCGAGCGTGTACTCGCTGTAGAGCAGCTTGCGGCCGTCGGCCGAGACGCGGGGAAAATAAGCTCCCATCCGCGAGGAGGTGACCATGTACCTCCGACTCGACTCCATGTCGATGGCGTGAATGTTGTCGATGCCGGAGTACGGCGAATTGAAGAAGACATACCGACCGTGGATCGCCGGATTCGTGATGTCCTCCCAGCCCGGAGGAACAACGTCTTCGATCGCCCCCGTGCCAGGCTCCGCAATCGTCAAGGCGCGGCCGTTCCTGCCCTGGCGAGTGAAGACGAGACGCGTCGCGTCCTCCGACCATGACGGCGCCACGAGCGTGTCGTTCTGCGGATTGGGAAAACGTTCCATCTCCCGGCCCGTCTCGACGTCGAGCACGACGATCGCGCACGCTCTTTCCGGGGTGAACTCCACGGCGGCGACACGCCGGCCGTCGGGCGACATCGCGGGATTGAGCAGCTTCGTCCTGCGCGTGAGCCGGCGCGTGCCGCCGCGCGCGAGGTCGTGGATCGCCACCACCGAGTAATTGCGATACCCCCAACGTACGTCGGGAACGATCTCGTTCCATGCCACCTTGCCACCGCCCAGCGACCCGCGCGTCCCCATGATCTCCGCCGGCCTGAAACGCACGATCCGCTTTTCGCGGCCGTCAGGACCCAGGCGCACCAGCGTCGTCGGTTGGTCGAAGCCGTACTTCTGCACGACGACCGAACCGTCCTCGTCATACTCGGGAAACAGATAGGCCGTGAAAGTCCTGCCGGCGTCGGGATTGAGCTTGCGGAACGGCGTGACGTCCAGCGTCTCGAGTTGCGCTTTCCAGCAACTCGCAAGCTCCCGCATGGCGTCCTCGTACAGCCCGACCGGGCCCTTACCGTACTCCTTCCTGAGCGCTTCGTGGAAAGCGAACGGCCAGAAGGACCATCGCGAGACCCGGTCGGCGATTCGACTCCATGCCAGCGAACCGCGCTCGCGGCGAACGCGCGTGACGAGGGGATAGCCGAGACCGTAAGCGTTGGCCGTCCGATCACGGTACGAACCGAAGTAGTGTTTATAGTAGGAAAACCGCCTGCCAGCGACTAATGGCGCGCGCAGCTCGAGATCGAACGACGGCTGTCTCCCGCGACCGCCGCGGGTCAGCGTCGTTTCGGCCGCCACGGCGTCGCCTTCCCAGAACCACAACGGCGTCGAGAGATAAGAAAAGCCCGCCCTCCCGGCGTCTCCGAAAAGGCGGCCCGCGAGCCATGTGAAGCCGCGGTTCAGCTTGTCGCCCTGGACGACGTGCCGGCCTTCATGCGCGGCCAGAAAAAGATACCAGTCGGTGAGTCCGCCGAAAGCGCCCTGCGGCGGCGTGCCGAAGAAGGCCGAATAGCGCGGCATGGAACTGACGTATCCATTGGCATCGACCAATTGATTCATCAAGAAAACCGAGATTCTTCGGCTCTTGCGCGGCATCGTCTTTCCGAGAGGAGCATGCAAGTGCTCCAGGGCGTTGGCCACGCGCTGTCCTTCATGCGTGATCTCCTTGGGAAACACGACCTCGAAGTGCGGCGTGTCGATCTTTTTCCATTCGATGCCGGGCGGCTGCTGGAGAACGTCCTGGGCGGGAATGGGGAACGCGGACGCCATGATCGCGACCGCGACGTATGCCGTCAGTCGCGCTGCTTTCGGCGGCCACGAAACCGGTCGGTTCTTCATTGAGAGCGTCCCGGCGCCGGATGACATGGCGGCGCGATATTCGCGCTTATCGCGCGGACTCTCCGGCCGGGACACGTTCGCCTGCGCGACCGCGTTCATCAATCATCCTCGACGTCTCCAGCATCTCAGAAATCGCGTCCCAAGAGAAGCGGTTCATCGAAGAAAGTTGACCTCGCGCGACGCGACATCATAATAGCCACAGTCATTCGGGACGCGGGACCGACCCGCGGATGAAAATCGAAGCGGGTCCGCGCCGCGTCAAACAAAACCGGCATGCAAGTCAGGGTCATCACGTACAACATCCACAGAGCGATCGGCGTCGATCGCCGCTTTCGTCCCGATCGCATCGCGGGCATCCTCTCCTACCACGCCCCCGACGTCGTTCTGCTGCAAGAGGTCGATCAGGGCGTCCCGCGCTCGCGCGAGAGCGACATGGCGCGCGACATTGCCGCCGCGTTGGCCTATCCTCACTGGACCGCCGGATACAACGTCAAGCTGCGTCAAGGAAGATACGGCAACGCCACGATCAGTCGTCATCCCATCGTGGCCGAGCGAAACATTGATCTCACGATCGGCGCGCGCAAGAGCCGCGGCTGTCAATACACAAGGATCGAGTTCGGCACGGTCTCGGGATTTCCCCGTCACCTCAACGTCTTCAATCTGCATCTGGGCCTCTCGGCTTGGGAGCGTGTCCGGCAAATCGGCGCGCTTGCAAGATCGATCGAGTTCGCGCACCTTACCCAGGACGAGGCGGTCATCGTCGCCGGCGATCTCAACGACTGGCGTTCGCTGCTCCCGCCGGTCTTCACGGACATCATGGGCTTTAGCTGCGCTTCCGATCGGTTCGAAGATCCTCGGAAGAGAATGCGCACATTTCCTTCGTTCGCTCCAACGGGGAGCCTGGACATGGTCTTCTATCGAGGTCCGATTCGCGCCATCAGAAGTCGAACGAGCCGATTACGAATCGCAAGGCTGGCCAGCGACCATCTGCCCGTGATCGTCGATTTCATGGTCCGCTAGGCTTTGACCGGTTCCCGCAGGTCAAGGCTCTCCGGCCGTGCATTACGCTTCATCCGGCCGCGCGCGCCGCGTCCATCATCCTCGCCAATCGATCATTGATCCGGTCGAAGGCGGGATCAACGGCGCGGCGGGATGGATCGGCGTCGTGCCATGCGACGATCTCTTCAACGCCGCGGACGAACGGCGTCGTCGCCATGAACTCGGGCGCGAAACGTTTAATCTTGCCGTTGTCGAAGATCATGCTGTGCGTCTTGTCTCCCAAGAGGCTGTCGCCCCAGTCACGGTCGACCGCGGCGATCAACGACGACGGCGCGTGAACGAGCTTGGGCTCGACGCCGGCCGCGCGGCCGAGCTGTAGATAGATCTGATTCCACGTGAGAGCCTCGTCCGAAGTGATGTGGAACGTTTCGCCGATCGCGGCAGGATTCCCGAGCAGCGGCACAAGGCCCTTGGCGAAATCGCGGCTATGCGTCAGCACCCAGAGACTCGTGCCGTCGCCGTGCACGACCACGGGCTTGCCGCGACGCATGCGCTCGACGACGGTCCAGCCTCCGTGCGCCGGCACCCGGCGCGCGTCGTAGGTGTGCGAGGGCCTCACGATCGTTACGGGGAGCTTCTCATCGCGGTAAGCGCGGATCAGCCGCTCCTCGCAAGCGATCTTGGCCCGCGAGTAAGCCCATACTGGATTGTCGAGCACGGTGGACTCCAATACCGGCAGTCGCGAAGGCGGCGTTTGATAGACGGACGCCGAGCTGACGAAAACATACTGTCCGGCCTTTCCACGAAACAGCTCGATATCGGCCTCGACATGCTCGGGCGTGAACGCGATCCAGTCGACGACCGCGTCGTAGCGCCGATCTCCCAGCGCTCTGCGAACGGCGTCATGCTCGCGAATGTCGCCCCTGATCACGTCGACTCCCTTCGGGACGGGACGATCCGTCCGTCCGCGGCAGAAGAGCGTGAGCGAGACGCCTTTTCTGGCGGCGAGCTCGGCGCACGCCGAGCTGATGGCGCCGGTTCCTCCGATGAACAGAACCTTCATGCAACGTCCTCCTGGTCGAGTGCGACGCTCGACTTCATGGCCCTTGCGTGTCCGACGAAGCGCCTGACGACATCTCAGTATAAACCCGCCGGCGATTCGCTCCGCGGAGCCGAAGCCGCGTGATTCATTCCAGATTGACGAGTATAGTTCTTGCATGAATGCACACGACATGCGCGTCCACGCATTCCGACGCAAGCGATGAACGCTCCACGGAACCGATCGATGCGAAATCAACTCCTTGCCGGATTCGGCATGTTCTTTCTTCTATGTCCATCCGTCCTGTCCGCCCAGGGCTTCTACGAACAGCCGCCGCCGGGCGTTCAATGGCGAAAGATCGACACTCTGAACTTCGAGGTCGTCTTTCCGGAGGAGATCACGCACGAAGGACAGCGCGTCGCCAACACGCTTGAGCATCTCCACGGCCCGCTCGGCAAGACGATGCCCAGGAACAGCCGCCGGATCTCGGTATTCTTGATGAACCGTCTGACGACGGCCAATGGATATGTGGGCTTCATGCCTCGACATTCCACCTTTTTCAGCACGCCGCCCCAGGGACCGTTCGCGGGTCTTACGGACTGGTACACTCTGCTCGCCGTTCACGAAGGGCGTCACATCGTCCAGTTCGACAAGCTCAACCGCGGTTTCACGAGAATCGGCGGCATTCTTTACGGCGACGCCGGCGGCATCGCGTTTTCCGCCCTGGCGACGCCGACGTGGCTCTGGGAAGGCGACGCTGTCGCCGCGGAAACCACGCTCACGCGCGGCGGACGCGGTCGCCAGCCGTCCTTCGATCTCGACCTGCGCGCCCAGATACTCGAAGGAAAACGCTTTTCCTACTACAAGAACTACTTCGGATCATACAAAGACCGGACCACCGACATCTACAGCCTCGGGTATCCCCTGGTGACGCGTATGCGCCGCGAACGCGGCGCGCTGGCCTGGAGCCGCGTGGCCGATCGCGCATCCCGGTGGTCCTTCTGGCCCTTCGCGTTTCATGGCGCCCTCAAGAAGGAGTATGGCAAAGGCCCGGTCGGTCTGTACGAGGATACGACGACCGAAATGAAAGCTCTCTGGCAAAAACAGCTCGAAGGCTTGCGGTTTACAACTTACAGAAAGATTAATCCCGAAACGAACCGATCCTTCACGGCTTATCTCTTCCCCGAGTATGATGAAGACGGATCGGTCGTCGCGCAAAGACTGGGCCGCGACGAACCGTCCGCGCTCGTGCGCATATCGCCTGACGGACACGAAGAGCGCCTCACGCGCTTCGCGCCCCAGGAGCCTTTCGCGACCCGCGGCTCGGTCGCCGGGGGCAAGATCGTCTGGAACGAGACGGCGCCCGACTTGCGCTGGAGCGGCCGCAACGTCTCGGAGATCGTCGTCTTCGACGTCTCCAAACGACGTTCACGACGATTGACTAGAGGTACCAAGCTGCTCAATCCGGCGATTTCTCCGGACGGCGCCCGCGTCGCCGCCGTCGAGTTCACGCCTGAAAGAGCTTGCGCGCTCGTCGTCATCGACGCGACGACGGGCGGCGAGCTACAACGCCTACCGAATCCGGAAAACGACGTGCTCGCGGCGCCATCATGGTCCGAGGACGGCGCGCGCCTCGTCTTCACGCGACAGGGTCGGCGCGGCCGCGCGCTCTGCGTGGCGAATTCTGCGACGGGAAGAATCCGCGACGTCATTCCGCCAGGCTGGGAAGACGTCACGTACCCCTCGATACATGGGCGTCATGTCTTCTATAACTCCCCGTATTCCGGAATCGACAACATTTATGCATTGAACCTCGATTCCGGGATCCGATATCAGGTGACGAGCTCGCGCCTCGGCGCTTTTTTCGCCCATGTTTCCCAAGACGGAAAGAAGCTGCTCTACAGTGAGTACGCGTTCAGGGGCCATGACGTCGCCGAGACGGAGTTGAATCCGGACGCCTGGATGCCGCTCGATGAGGTCGAGGACCGCAACGTCCGTTACTTCGAGCCGCTCGTCGCGCAGGAACAGGGCGGACCGATCACCGACGAAAACATGATCCCCACGGCCGAATATCCGGTGAAGAAGTATCGTCCGCTGGCGCGCCTCCTGAACGTTCATAGCTGGATCATCATGCCCGGCGCGCCTCAAGGCGGGCTGGCGCTGCTCTCGGACGACAAGCTCAACACGCTGTCGCTTCTGACCAGCGTCCTTTACGACGCCAGCGAGAAGGTGGCGAGCGTCGGCACGACGGGGACCTACAGGGGATTCTTCCCGCTCCTCGACCTCGGCATGAGTCATGGCGGGCGCGCCGAGAAACTGGAGAATGCAGACGTCGAGCGCAACGTCGATGCGGCCGCGCGAAACGGCGCGGCGAAGACGTTCTCTCAATCGTGGCGCGAGACCGAGATCTGGGGCGGTCTCCGCATACCTCTCAATCTCTCGCGCGGCGTCAATAACACGACGCTGTCGTTGAACGCGCAGGTCGGCTTCACGCGCATCTCGGACAAGGAGATGGTCGATTTCGGGGATAACGGCAACGGCGACTTCGCGCGCGCCGGCTACTCCGCCCGGTTCACAAGAATCCGTCACGGGGCCTATCGGGACGTCCGCCCCACGTGGGGACAGGTTCTGCAAGCGTCATATCAGCACACGCCGCTATCAGGCGACTATAACGGCTCGCTCCTTCATGGTTCGGCAAGGGCGTTCTTGCCTGGCATGTTCCGTCACCACGCGATCATGGCGCGGGGCGGCTACGAGGAGCAGCAGCCGAAGAACTACATCTTCGACAGCTCCCTGGCCTTCACGCGCGGATACGACTCCGTGGCCCATAAACGCCTCGTCATGGCTTCGGCCGAATATAGTTTCCCGATAGCCGATCCCGACCTGTCGCTGGGCCCGCTTCTCTATGTCAAACGCATCAAGGGAAACCTGTTTTACGATTATGGCCGGGGATTCGGCGGACAGACGACCTGGCTCTATCGCTCCGCAGGAGCGGAGATCGTCTTCGAAAGCCACCTCTTCTCCTTGCCCATGGCCGTCGATCTCGGTGCGCGCTACGTCTACCGTTACGATCACGAGCATGTCGAAGGAGGACGGCATCGCATCGAGCCGTTCATCGGGCTGGGCTTTTAACACGGGCCAACTGGATCGACGGACATCAAGAGCGTTGGCGGCGAAGGCGCCTCAAAGGAGCGTCTCGCATGCCCGAACGGCTCATTCTCTATCGGTTCGGCTCTGATGTATGCTTCAGGCCGCGTCCCGAGATTCCAGGAGCGTGAGAATGGACTGCTCATATAGAGACATCGCCAAGATGATCGATCATTCCTTGTTGAATCCCGCCTTGACCATGGATGCGCTGGAGCAAGGATGTCTCATGGCGCGCGAATACGACGTGGCGAGCGTCTGCATCCTCCCTTATCGATTGAAACGGTGCGCCGAGATTCTGCAAGAATCATCGGTGAAGGCGAGCACGACCATCGGCTTCCCTCACGGAGGCCACGCTTCGGCCGTCAAGCTGGCCGAAACGAAACAGGCCCTTTCGGACGGCGCCGAGGAGCTGGACATGGTGGTCAACGTCAGTCGGGTCCTGAGCGGCGACTGGCACGGCGCGCGTGAAGACATCGAGGTCGTGGTCGTGGCGACCCATGCAGCCGGGCGAAAAATCAAGGTCATCTTCGAGAACTGCTACCTGAAGGACGAGCACAAGATTCGACTGTGCGAGATCTGCTCGGAACTGGGCGCCGACTGGATCAAGACCTCGACCGGTTATGGGCCCGGAGGCGCGACGATCGAGGATGTCCGGCTCATGCGCGCACACGCGGCGCCGCAGGTTCAGATCAAGGCCGCCGGGGGCGTGCGCGACCTGGACGCCCTTCTCGCTTTCCGCGCCTTGGGAGCGACGCGCGTCGGAGCCAGCCGGACCGATAAAATCCTCGATGAGTGCAGGCGGCGACTCGAAAAGAGGCCATGACACCGGAAGAAACGAACGGGCGGGCAAGTGATCGCTCGTCCGCTTCCTCCACGCGTCAGGGAACGATCGCGCTGGATCTCGGCGGATTCTCGGGATTGAGCGCGGATGAAGCCGCCGCAAGACTCGTCCTGGACGGTCCGAACGAGCTTCCATATCAGAAGAAGCGCGGCCTGGTGGCCGTCGCGCTCGAAGTCGTGCGCGAGCCGATGTTTCTATTGCTGGTCGCGGCCGGAAGCCTCTACCTCTTGATGGGCGATCTCGCCGACGCGCTCATGCTGTTCGGTTTCGTCTTCGTGGTGATGACGATCACGATCATCCAGGAGCGGCGCACCGAGCGCGCCATCGACGCTTTGCGGGATCTATCGAGCCCGCGGGCGCTCGTCGTCAGAAACGGCGTTCACAAACGCATTCCCGGCCGCGAGGTCGTTAACGGCGACGTGCTTGTCCTCTCCGAAGGCGACCGCGTGCCGGCCGACGCGGTCCTTCGGCGCGGCATCAACCTCACGGTGGACGAATCGCTCCTCACGGGCGAGTCCGTGCCGGTTCGCAAGACGCCGTCGTCCGTCGCGCAAAGCCTCGGCCGACCCGGCGGCGACGATCTTCCGCACCTCTTTTCCGGGACGCTCGTGTCCTCCGGACAGGGAATCGCCGAGGTCGTCGGCACGGGCGGACGGACCGAGCTGGGTAAGATCGGCAAGGCCGTCCAGCGAGTCGCGCCGGAGTCGACGCCGCTTCAGAGAGAGACCGGACGCCTCGTCCGGCTGTTCGCCCTGGCGGGTCTTACAGCCTGCACGCTGGTCGTCGTCGCCTATGCGCTCACCCGTGGAGGCGGCGCCGCGGTCTGGAAAGAGGGCTTGCTGGCCGGCGTCGCTCTGGCGATGGCGACGTTGCCCGAGGAGTTCCCCGTTGTGCTAATCGTGTTCCTGGCCCTGGGCGCCTGGCGGATCTCGCGCCATCACGTGCTGACGCGACGGATCCCCGCCGTGGAGACGCTTGGCGCCGCGACCGTTCTGTGCGTCGATAAAACGGGAACGCTCACCCTCAATCAGATGACGCTGAAGCGATTGCTTGTCGGCGGACGGTCGCTGGACCTCACGCCGTTGACGAAGGACTTACCCGAGGAATCGCACGCGCTGATCGAGAGCGCGATCCTGGCGAGCAAGCGCGATCCTTTCGATCCGATGGAACGGGCGCTCCACGAAACCGGGGATCGACTGCTTCGACAGACCGAGCACCTTCATCCGGAGTGGTCGCTCGTGCATGAATATCCCATGGCCCCGGCGCTGCTGTGCGTGAGCCAGGCTTGGCGGGGCGAGGGAAATGAGATCGTCATCGCCTCCAAGGGCGCGCCCGAGGCCGTCGCCGATCTGTGCCACATGTCCGAAGAACAAAGGGCAGAAACGGCGCGAGCGGCTGCAGGTCTCGCCGCGGACGGGCTCAGAGTGCTCGGAGTCGCCCGTGGCAAGACCGGGACCGCGCGCCTTCCCGACGAGCATCATGGGCTTGACGCCGAGTTCGTCGGCTTGCTCGGTTTCGAGGATCCGCTGCGACCCACGGCGCCCGCGGCCATTCGCGAATGCCGGACCGCCGGGATACGCGTCGTCATGATCACCGGCGATTACCCCGCGACCGCGCAGAGCATCGCCCGACAGGCCGGCCTTGCCGATCCCACAAAAGTCGTTACCGGACCCGAGCTTGACGGCATGTCGGACGAAAAGCTTGCGGCGAGGATCGGGGACGTCCAGATCTTCGCGCGCGTCGTCCCCGAGCAAAAGCTCCGCATCGTGAAGGCGCTCAGAGCGAACAGCGATATCGTCGCCATGACCGGCGACGGCGTCAATGACGCGCCGGCGCTCAAAGCCGCTCATATCGGCATCGCGATGGGAGGGCGCGGCACGGACGTCGCCCGCGAGGCGTCCGCTCTCGTCCTCCTTGACGACGACTTCTCATCGATCGTCGCGGCAGTACGGATGGGCAGGCGGATCTTCGACAACATCAAGAAGGCGATCGCGTTCATCTTCGCGGCCCACGTTCCGATCGCCGGATTGTCCATACTGCCGGTCTTCATCCCGGACTGGCCGCTCCTGCTTCTACCCGTCCACATCGTCTTTCTCGAGATGGTCATCGACCCGTCGTGCTCGCTGGTCTTCGAGGCCGAACCGGCCGAAGACGACGTCATGAGACGTCCGCCGCGCAATCCCGAAGAGCGTCTCTTTTCGATGAGCGCCATCGGTCTCGCCTTGCTCCAGGGGCTGAGCGTCCTTGCGGCGTCTCTCGGCGTATTTTTCATGTCCTGGAAGACGCACGCTCCCAACGCGGTTCGCGCCCTGACGTTCACGACCCTGGTTGCGGCTTTCATCGTCGTCATCCTCGCCAATCGTTCCTGGGCGCGGACGATCGTCGGCGGACTGCGGGTTCCCAATTCCGCCCTCTGGTGGGTTCTGGGCGGAACGGTCTTCTTTCTCGCCTTCGTCCTCATGAATCCTTTCGCGCGCCGCCTGTTTCACTTCGCGCCGCTTCACGGCGGCGATCTGGCGTTAAGCATCGGCGCGGGACTAGCGTGCGTCCTCTGGTTCGAGCTGCTCAAGCTTGGACGGCGAAGCGCGGCGTCTTGGTAAGCCATCCGGCCCATCCCGTCGCGTCCTACGAGTCGGCCGTGATGGAAGGCGAGAATAGAGATGATAGGCGCAGTCGGGGCCGATAAGGCGCCTCGCGGCATCGAACGGCAAATCGAGCCTGCCCAGAAGAATCAAACGCTTGTACTGATAACGAATACGCAACGCCTCGGATAAAAAACTGGACCCGCTCACGAAGGCCGCTCCGCGGACAACGT
>JAFGSN010000183.1 GCA_016934575.1 Vicinamibacteria bacterium | reverse complement strand
TTGGTGCGCCCCGGGTGATTCGAACACCCGACCTACAGATTCGTAGTCTGTTGCTCTATCCAGCTGAGCTAGGGGCGCACAGGAGCCGCATGCGACTTCTCAAGAATAGCGGCTCCGGCTCCTGCTGGCAAGCTGCCGGTCAAGATGCCGTCGCCGATCGTTGGCGAGCGGTGATACTCCGAGAGCTAAACCGGCCGCGATTGATCGAGTGGCCAGGCTTTGGAATAGAGGAGCCTATTCTTGGACACGCCGGAGTCGCAGGCTGAACGAGGCGCCTCCGGAATCGGAACGTGCCAGATGCAGGTCGCCGCCCATCGCGCGGGCGAGGCGGCGTGATAGCGCCAGCCCAAGACCGACTCCGGGCGACGAGTTCGCCGCTTCACGCGCCGACTTGCGGAAGGGCCGGAAGAGCCGTCGCGCCTCCTTGAGGCCGAGCCCCGGCCCGTGATCGGAGACGGTCAGCGTGACGACTCCTCTGGAAACGCCCGCATCGAGTTGGATCCGCCGATCTTCGGCGTGACCCGCATGCTTGCAGGCGTTGTCGACGAGGTTGAAGAGAATGCGCTCGACGGCCGATGCGTCGACCGAGACGCGCGCGGCGCCGCACTCCGGCGGAACGGACTCGGTGAGCGTCATGCCGCAACGACGGGCATGCCGACGGAGCGTATCGATCGTGACGCCAAGGAGAGCGGAGACGGTCGTCTCTTCCCGCACGGCGCCGTACCGTCCCCGTTCGAGGCGCGCATAAGCAAGGACGTTCTCCACGAGATGAGACTGGCGCTCGGCCTCGCGCTGCAGCGTGGCGAGATAGTCATGTCTTTGTGTTTCGTCTTTGACCATGCCGTCAGCCAGCATCTCGGCGTACATCCGAAACGTGGTGAGCGGCGTGCGCAGCTCGTGCGTGACCGCCGAGACGAACGCGGCGCGTCTCTCGCCAAGAGACGCGATGCCCACGAGCAGCGTTCCGACGGCCAAGAGCGAAACGATCGCCGAGGCCCAAGCCACGCCCAGCGGGAGTCGCAGCGTGGAGGGAGCGGCAGCGAGCGGAGCCGCGACTCGTCCTGGTTCGAGCCGGACCGGTAGAGCGGCCAAGCGCCGCGCGGGATCGGTCTCGCCATCGCGAACGGGATGGAGGCGCGCCTCGGGCAGGAGGTCGCGGACCGAGCCCAGAAGCCAGGCGTCGAGCCTGGGCCAGTCGAGCCAGCAGCCTTGAACCAGTTCGTCTTTTCCGATGCGGACGCGCCGGGCCAGTACGAGAATGTCATCCATCCAGAGGGGTTCCATCATCCCAATGCGGACTTCCGGGGACGCCGCGCGCGAGAGAAGGCTCGCTGCTTTTTTCTTCGGTTCGGGGCTCCGCTCCTGAATGAGCGCAGCGCCGTGCGGCACGGTGAATAGATCGCGCGCCATGCTCTCCGGCCGGGGGAGGGTCGCTTGCTGCCTGGAATCGTTCCGAGCATCCGTCCCTGGCGGTTCGTTTTCCACCGCGGGTGTTCCCGTCTGTTGGACGCGTTCTGGCTCGGGCGTCAGTTCGGGAGTCCGGGAGCTCACGGGCGTACCGCCGCCGACTTCTGGAGACGACGAGCGCGCCGGTCGGCTCTCCTGCTGCTTTTTCGGCGTGGGGCGCCGCTGCTTTTCGACGATCGGAACGACGTTCGACAGGGCGAATTGATGGCGCGCCATGAATTCCTGCCGGTTGAGGGCCGTCTGTCGCATCGAGTCGTTCTGCTCGTTCCGCATCTCGATCGTTTGCGGCCGCGCATCCGCCGATACCCGCGCTTCCGTCTCTTGTTGAGCCCGCTCTCGATCGAGCACTGGCTCGGGGGTTACGGCCGGCGGCCACGGCGCGGGCGCTGCCCCCGTCTGAACAGGAGCCGTGTTCCGCTCCGCGCGGGCTTGTTGGATGACGGCCTCATGCGCCGGCTCGATTTGCGTCCAATCCATCTTGAGACGCGCCAGGAGCGTGGCTTGGCTGGTCCGCCGCTCCAGCATTCCGATGTTGACTTCCACGTGAGCGGACCGGGGCGATGTCGTGAGGCGATTTCGCCCATCCCACTGAAAATGGAGACGGACGTATGGCGAGGCAGGGACAACGGACGACTCGGCCGCGAGCGCCTTGCCATAGAAGGAGTGAGGCGCGGCGTTTTGCCGCGCGATCAGAGGGCCGAGAAGCGATTCCATGCGCCACAACGCCAGGCGGACGCTTTCTTCGAGCGCCGCCTGTTGGCGCGCCTGGCGCTGCGCGCGATCGAGGTCGCTGATCGTCGACGTGAGCCAGGCCATGACGCCCAGGAGCGCCGCCGCGCATAGCCCGAAGATTGCGAGAACGCGGCCGTTGCTCATGGCGGCGCCGCCTGCGCCATGAACACGTATCCGCGACCGCGGATCGTGCGGATCAGGCGCGGCCGCTCAGGGTCGTCCCGAAGTTTCTCGCGCAAGCGCGCCATGTGGACGTCGACCGTGCGCGTCTCCGCGCCGGTGAGCCGCGCATGCCACACCCGCGAGAGGATCTCGTCGCGCGAGACGACACGGCCGGGATTCGCGGCGAGATAGCGCAAAAGCTCCATCTCGAGAGGAAAAAGCCGCGACCGCTCTCCGGAAAGGAAGCGGACCTCGCCCGTGACAAGATCCGCTTCTCCGAATTCGAAATGCAGCATCGCGGTCGGCCGGGGACGTTCAGGGCTGCGCCTCAGGACCGCCTCCACTCGGGCCAGAAGCTCCTTGACGCTGAACGGCTTGACGACGTAGTCGTCGGCGCCGAGCTTCAATCCGTTCACGCGGTCGGCCTCGTCGCCTTTCGCCGTGAGAATGATCACGGGCAGAGTGGGAAAGGCCAGGCGGACCTCCCGCAGGATCTCGAGCCCCTCGCCTCCCGGAAGAACGAGATCGAGAAGCAGCAGATCGTAGTCGGGTCCGAGCGCCGCGTTCAGACCGTCGATCCCGTTGGATGCTTCGCGCGTCTCGTATCCGCGAAAATGCAGAACATCGACGAGCCCGCGGCGAATGGCCGCATCGTCCTCGATCACGAGCACGCGCCTGGACGTCATCCTCGATTCCTCCCCTTGCCGGGCAAAGCCGCGCCGTCTCGGCGGGTTTCGTCAATGATGTTACTCTGGAACGCCCGGCGCTTTCGGCCCCGAATCAGCCCGTTTTCCGCATGCCGCGCTCCTTACTTGCGGATGTAGTTCCGATGGATCCAGCGGCCGTCCCGGCGAACGTCCCGCGTCTCCACGATCAGGTCCTCGTCGGTTTCGCGCACGACGGCGTTTTGTTCGGCGCCAAGCGATTTCTCAGTGACGCGGCCTTGACGGGCATCGGATAGAAACGATCGCACGCTCTCGATCGCCGGCGGAGTGTGAGCGGTCGCGGGCGTTCTCTCCGCCAGAGCCTCGGTCGCGGCCGCGCGCAGCATCTTGGGCCACAGCTTGACAAACAACGCGCGCGAAGCATACACGTCCGCGGACTTCAAACGGCCATCAACGGCGAACGCATAGCCGACGACGTCATTGTGCGCCTGGACGAGAGGCGAAAACGCCTTGACGTACCCTTCGACTCCGGCGCGAACGTGCTCGTTCTCGAGCGTCAACTGAAGGCTCGACGCGGATATCGACGATCGGACGTTGGTCCGTAGTTTCCTCGCCAGGCTTTCTTGGGCCGCCTGCACGTTGCGCCAGACTTCCGCTTGTGATCCGCGGTGGTTCGCGATCTTCAACGCGTTGGAATTCAGCGCTTGCTTCGAGCTTGCGAAGCGATCGGATGCTTCGCCATCACGGCTCCGCCAGCGCCCCTGCTCGACGCAATGCGAGGCGATGGGCACCGGACCAGAACGCGGTTTCAAAACAAGATCGGTTGCGAGCACGCGGTCTTGTTTGCCGCCCTTGACGATGTCGCCCGCCTGGATATAGACCTCTTCGCTCGAAGTGTTTTCCACGGTCAGTTGCGATACGTTGCTCGTCTCGCGCACGACGATCTTGCCCTGTTCGAGCGCGTCCGCGAGCGGAACGATCTTGCGATCGCCTGACGCATCAGAGCCGTGGACGAGGTACAGATCAAAGCCCGCGTATACGTAAGGACCGGACACACGCAAAGCAGGCGCGGCGTTCCTGCCGCCAGGCGGCGCCTGGGCCCAGAGAAAAACCGTCGTGAGCGCAAGTCCCAGAGTCAGAGAAATGAGCGGCCGTATTCGAACCGTCCTGCAGGATGCCATGATGGGATTCCTTTCTCGTTCCAACCGTCGAAGGCGCCGACTCTCCTGAAGTCCGACAAACCGTCGACGATCATGGTTTGGAGAAGAGTCATCTCTTGCTCCCAGCCCGACGGTAACACCGAGCGACGAATACGCAGGTTACAGTACTGTAAAAATCAAGACATCGCAGCCACGCATGATTCCATTCGGATCAGTCATTGCGCGGTGAGACGAAGCCGTCTCCACGGCCCGCCTTGAGACGACGGATCGCTTCTACGGCGACCAAACGCGCCCTTCTCGCGACGGCGGCGAAGCTCATTGCACCGTGGGTCCGCATTCCGGGAGGGACAAAATCTCGCGACGACGGCCTTTCGTATTGACTCTTCAGGACGACGCCTGCGTCACGTCGACGCCAAGCGCGCGGAGATGCTCCTTGAGCTCGGTGATGCCGATGATCTTGAAGTGAAAGACGGATGCGGCGAGCAGGATCGTGGCGCCAGCCAGAACGGCGTCATGGAAATGATCGAGCTTGCCGGCGCCGCCGGAGGCGACGACCTCGGCCGAAGTCGACGCCTTGATCCGTCGAATGAGCGGCAGATCGTATCCGGTCTTCACGCCGTCCGTGGACTTGCTCGTCGGCAGAATCGTGCGCACGCCGAAATCATCGACTCTTTTAGCCCACTCGATCGCGTCCGCTCCGGTTGCCGTGCGTCCGCCGTCGATGCAGACCTCATAGCCGGACGGCATTCGACCGCTCTGGACGACGTCGATTGCGACCGTCACCTTCTCCGGACCGATCTCCCGCACCATCTCGCCGATCAACTCCGGCTGACGAAAGACGGCGCTGCTGGTCGAGATCTTGTCGGCGCCGGCGGCGAGAACCGCCGTCGCGGACCGGAGGTCGGCGACGCCCCCGCCGACCGTGAATGGAATGTCCGTCACATCCGCCACGCGACGCACGACCTCGAGCAGGGTCGGCCGATTCTCCACGGTGGCCGTGATGTCAAGCATGGCCAGCTCGTCCGCGCCGGCCTCGCAATAGGCGCGGGCGCACTCCGCCGGATCTCCGGCGTCTCGGATGTCGACGAACCGCACGCCCTTGACCACCCGTCCGTCTCGCATGTCCAGGCAAGGCATGATTCTGATATTTCCAGTCATTCGCTCTTGATCCTTCCCCCGTGCAGAGCCGCATTCATCATTAATCTATCCGTCAAGCGGCGGCGCATCAAATGAATAGTCGCGCGAGGATTCAAAGACGCACAGTCGCGAGAATCATCGCCCCCCGGCGAGGGATCGCTCTACAAGTCCCGACAGGACGGCGAATCACGCGCGCCCTTTTGCGTGTCAGCGAACTCGCGTTTATTGAACGCCGCCAGGAGAGTTGCTAGTGTACCGGACGGCATGAAAACCTCGGACACGACGAGCTCGGCGCGATCAGGCCTCGACTGAACAACGATGGATCAGAAGCTTTCGATTCCAACGCCCGAGAAACACCGCGGCTTTCGCAGTGCTCGCGCACTGGCCGTCGTCGCGTTGCTCGCCGCCGGTTTCGGACTGCAGGCGCACTTCTTCCGAACGTTTCCGCAACCGATTCTCTTCGGCGATCCGGCCGGATACCATGCGACGGGACAGCGGTTTCTTGCAGCGTTCGACCAGATCGCCGGCGGCGGAAGCTGGTCCGCCGCATTCGACGGCGTTCGCGGTTACTTCTATATTTTTGGCGTCAGCGCCGTGTTCGCCTTGCTCGAAACGATCCGCCCCGGCGACTTTGCCTTTTTCCGCCTATTCTTCGCCGGATGCAACACGCTGGCAATGCTGGGTGTGTTCCTGCTGGCGCGCGGCCTGACACGATCCTTTGCGTGCGGCTTGACGGCGCTCGTTCTTGCCGCAATTTATCCGTCATTCGCGCTACAAACGGGCCGTCTCTATCCCGATCCTCTGACATGCTGCCTTTTCGTTTGGTCGGCATGGGCATACATCGAAGGCGTTCAGCGATCAAGCCGCCGCTGGATGGCTCTCGCCGGCCTGCTGTTCGTCGCGGCGCTCATCGTTCGCCTGCAAATCGCGCTCTACATGTTGATCGTGCTGCCTTTCGCCTTCGCTATGACGGCGCGCTGGTGGCTTCGTTCTCGGCGCAGCCGCCGGCTGGCCCTGACTCTCGCGCTTGCGCTTCTGCCGATCTGGTTCATCTGGCTGGGCGTCAGCCGCGCCGTCGGCGAACGCGACGACGTCACGCGCCTCGGCAACTTCTCCTTCCGGCCGTCCTACATTCTGGGCTTCTGGCAGAATCTCGAGACGGACGGATGGGTGGGACCCTATCGCTTGAAAACGGAGCCTTTCTACAAGGCGCTCGAGGAACGCGGCCGAAGCGAGCCGGAGGTCCTCCGTTCTCGCTGGCGTCAGGCGCGGTTCGCGGCGCAATACGCCTCGCGACGACCGGCGCTCTCGACGCTGATCGTCTTGCACAACGCCTACAGGCTTTACGATCGTCCGGCCAACGACTATAAGTGGGATTATCCGTTCTCGTATCGGCTCCAGGTCTGGTATCAGCGATTGATCTGCGTTCTCGCCCTGTCCGGCATCGCCCTGTATGCGTCACGCCGCGGCGCGACGCTCGGGATCTTTCTGATGCCGCTGTCGTTGCTGCCGCTTCATGGTCTGCTCTTTTCATGGCCGCGATACAACATGCCGGCAATGCCGATCCTCATCGCCGCGGCCGGGGCATATGCGGGCGAGCTGCTGTTCAGGCGCGAATCACGGCGCGTCCTTCGTGATCGGCGAGCGTTGATCGCGACGGGGATCGGCGCCGCGCTGCTCGCCGCGGGAGCAGCCGCGTTCTCTCGCATGCCGGAGATCGCGCATGCTCTTTCGGTCGCGGGCCTGGTCGCGATGCTGGCCGTGCCGTTCATCGTTTCCGGCCTTCTCTCCAAAACGCGGCGGCGCGCCGGTTTCGCGCTCGCCGCGTACCTGATGCTCGTCATCTTGTTTTTCAGCCATGTCATGCGCGACCGCCTCTGGCACGAGACGACGCTCACGATCGGCCGTAACGCGCCCGGCGTGGAACAAGAGATACGACTGACGTCTGATGCGATAGCGACGCTGCAGCGAACCAGGCAATCGTTCATCGTCTTCGACCTCGCCGTCCCACGCGGAGATACGAGCGGCATGATCCTGACGGTCCAGGGCCGTGATATTCCCGTAGAGCGGCTCGTGCCGACGATGCCGCCGCTCGGCGAGTCGACGTTCACGGGAGGACGCGACTGGCGCGGCTATCGGCAGTGGTGGGCGATCCCCGTCGAGCCGTGGATGATCCCCTCTTCCGAGCACGCGCCCCTGCGCGTTACCCTCAAGGCGGATTCGAACGCGGCGCTTGCTCTTACCGCCGACCGTTTCGGCGGTCAGAATGAGCGCTACGAAGGGCCGTCTTTCGGAGACTGGCCGCACTGGGTGGCCTTGAAGATGGAATATGACGCCGACTCCCGGCTGCCGATACGCCGCCGTCTCGAAAGCAAGGCGACGACGAGCTATGCGATCGAGCCCAGCGGCGCGAAGCGCCGTCTGCGCAGCGTCGTCCGTATCCGATTGATCGCCACCGCCGGAAACGAGGGCGAGACGGCTTGGGAAAGCGCGCCCGCACCGCGAGGAAGCGCGGCCTGGGGATTCTGCGCCTATTCCGCCGGCCGGACGAGCGCGGAGCTGACGGTCGACGAGCGATCCGTCTTCACGTTTCCGCTCGCCTCACGAGACGATTTCGATGTCCAAAACGCGGCGTATGTCCTGTGTCACCGATCGCTTCCGGAAAAGGGATATAAAACCTACGGCGGATATGTGCTCAAAGGACCCGCGAGCGGCGCCGCCTCTCGATTCCACCTGCGCTTCTTGACCGGCATGAGCCACAAACCGGCCTTTTTCGTCGTCGATCGCAAGTGGGATCCGTCCGTTCTCGATGAGGTCTATCGCCGCTGCGGCGTTCCTGAAAACGCCGCTCGGGTCGACGGCGTCGCTCGGGTGACAAGCGCCGATCGGAACAATTATCCCGACGACACGGGCTGGTGGAGGGTGACGTCGGTTTACTGAGGATCGCTTCAGGTCCTTCGCGCGACAATCACGCCGCGATCCGCGGTCGTCGGGCCATGCCAATCGACGATGAAATCCTTTTCACCGAGCCACGTCGTCATCTCGCCGACCGAGTAGCCGCGGCCTTCCGTCGAGTGCATGAGGAGGACCGAGTATTGCGCCACCGGCAACGGCCCCGTCTTGTCGGCGTCGAGGTGGGCGTCGTGAATGACGAGCAGGCCGCCGGACGGCAGCGCGGCGCTGGACCGGCCGAGCAGATCCCGCACGATCGGCTCATCCCAGTCGTGCAGGACGTTCGACATGAGATGAATGTCATAACCGCCGGGAAAAGGACCCGCGAGCATATCGGACGCGATCACGTCGATGCGCTCGACCTGGCCTTGCCGGGCGATCGCTTCGCGCGCCGCGCGGTCGACCGGCGGCTTTTCGAGGACCGTTGCACGCAAATGAGGATGGCGCGCCACGAGACAACAACTATATATGCCGGAGCCGCCGGCGACGTCGAGCAGCCGCGCGTGGGACGCGAGATCAAGCCGCGCGGCAAGAGCGCGGCCCAGATGGATCCCGCGGCAATCCATCGCGTCCGTAAACCGCGCGGCGAACTCCGGCCGTTTCATGGAACGGGCCCAATCGTCGCCGTCGCGATCGCTGCCCCAGTGAGCGGGCTTGCCTGTGCGCAGAACGCGAAGCAGCTCCGCCACTTGCGGGCGCTCCCCGAGACCCGAATAATAGGGAACCAGACACCAGGGTGAGCTCTGGACGAGATGCTCCCGCGCCGTCGGCGTCAGCCGGAAGACATCGTCATCTCTGGTCGTGAGACCCATGGCGGTCGTGAGTGTCAGGAGCACGTCCGCCGGACGCCGCGCCAGGGCAAAGCGTTCGCAAACGGCGTCGAGAGACGCGGCTTCTTGGGTCGCCATCCAGGCAAACAGGTCGAGATGGGTGATGGCCGCGACCAGCAAATCCGCGGCATAGATACCGTCACGAGTCCGATAAAGCCACGTCGGGTCCGTCGTCGGCGCGCGCGTTAAAAAATCGTTGCGTGTCATCGCGCAAGTATCGCCGTTCTCATGCACCTCCACAACGATCATGCTCCGGACTAATGCGTGGAATGGGGGGGAAGATCTCGAGCGCCCGCCAGGCTTTTGGATACGGACGCATCAGCAAGGGCGCGGTCACGGCAAGCCGCCGAACAGAAGAACTCCTCACGACCGGCGATGACGGCGCGCAAGGCGCGTTCCTCCGGAAGAAAGGTGTTGCACACGCGATCGCGGACGAGCGGAACCCCACGAGCCCCGCCGCTGACGGGCTCCGCCTGGCGATAACCGCGAAAGAGACCGCCGATGAAGCGAAACAGCAGGCGTAGAAAGACGAGAACGAGCAGGAAACGGAAGAGGTAAACGAGCATTCTCATTACGTGGCGTCAAGGATCCGTCGGTTCCGCGCACCACGCCGCGATCGATCCTCGAAAGACCGCCGATCACGGCGCTTGAGTGAGCATAGTGCGGGAAAGCACCGGCGGTCAATGTCACAGCGCGTCCGCCGCCGGATCCTCGTCCGTACTCGATCGCCGGCAACTGTGAACGCGACATCCGGCCGCAACCGAACCGATCTGATCCGGGGCCCAAGAGCCGCGCTGGCCTTGCGCGCGCAGATCTTGAGCATTGAAGCGAACAGCGTCAGTAGCCACGGTAAATCCATTATCACGGGAGCGTCGTGCGCTGCGAGCATCGCGCCGCTTGCTTGACTTCAGCCGATGTCGGGCGAAGAATCCGACGCGATCGACCATGGCTGGGAACTCGGCGGAAGACACTTTACAAGCGGAAGCCAAACGGAAACACGAGCTGCTTCTGACGCTCGGCGTCTTTCTCATCTATTGCGCCGTCACCGTCGCGATGACCTGGCCCGTCGCCAAAGCGCCGGCCAGGCTGGCCATCCCGAACGGCGATCTGCTGAGTCACGCCTGGGCTGTGGCCTGGGTGGTTCATCAGACGTTCACGAATCCCGTCCTGGTCTTCGATGCCAACATCTATTGGCCGTATGACTTGAGCCTGGCGCACGGCGAGAGCCTGTTCGCGCAATCAGCGCTGGCGGCGCCGCTCCTGCTTCTCGGCGGCAATCCCATCCTCGCGTACAACTTCCTGTTGTTGATGAGTTTCGGCATCGGCGGCCTCGGGATGTATCTGCTCGCCCGAGGGCTCAGCGGATCGAGATCCGCGGCCTTTCTCGCCGGGCTGGTTTATGCGTTCTGCGCGTATAAATGGAAACATCTCGTACACCTCGGCCCGGCGTCGACGCAGTGGTTCCCTTTCGTGATTCTATTCTTTCTGCGATCGGCGCATCACGCGACGCTGAGGCGCGTCGCGGCGCTGTCCTTGTTCATCGCGCTGCAGACGCTGAGCAGCGGCTATTACGCCGTTCTCATGGCGGCGTTGCTCGGCACTCTCCTGCTCGTCGATGCGCCTCGGCTGTGGCGCCGAGCCACCTGGCGTCCCATCGCCGCCATGCTGGCGTTGACGGCCGCCTTCACGCTTTTGACGGGATGGCCTTACCGTGTTCTTCAGGAACGCCATGGAATCACGCGATCGCGTGAGACGTGCGTTTACTGGAGCGCAAAACCCGTGAGTTTCTTGTATCCCGGCGATTATGTAGGACGATGCTCCCTGCCACACCTTCGCTGGTTGAGAGGATGGACTGGCCGATCCGCGGAACCGCTGTTCCCCGGCTTGCTCACGATCTTGTTGTCGGTCGTCGCGATCCTGGCCTCTCGCCGGCGCGAAGCCGTGCGGCTCGCCCTCGCGGTGGGCGTCGTCTCCTTCATGCTGTCGCTGGGACCAGAGATTCGCCTTGGTTCCGTGGCCATACCAGGGCCGTTCGACTGGCTGCGTCATGTTCCGCCGATAAACATGATGCGTGTCCCCTCGCGTATCGGCGTGCTTGTCATACTAGCATTCGCCATTTTGGCCGCATTGGGGTGGGCCCGCATCATGCGATCGCGCTCCAGGACCATCCAGGGGCTCGCCGTCGTTCTCGCGGGAGCGTTCATCGTTTATGAGGGCTTTCCTTTCGGACTCTCGCGCTCCTTCCGTCCGATACCGCCTCCCCCGCCATACACGCAGTGGCTCGCTCAAGCGCCTCGCGGTTCGGTTCTCGAACTGCCTTACGAATCAAGCCCTTTTTTCATGGTCTGGTCGACAGCACACTGGCAGCCTCTCGTGAACGGATGGGGCGCTTTCCCGGCCCCGCTCGCCGAAAGCCTCGGCGGCGAGGGCCAAGGATTTCCACGGCCGGCTTTTACTCGGCGAATCCAGAAGGCCGGCGTGCGCTATGTCATCGCGCATATGGATCGCCTCGGGAAACGACGGCGACGTCGCGTGATCGAGACGCCTCTCCCTCCGTTCGTTCGCCTCGTCGACCGATTCGGTCCGGCGTACGTATACGAGCTGTCGTCGTTTGACGATAAACACGCGCCGACCGCAGCCCGCTGACACGCAAGATTTGCGTTGATGTTGCCTATCGTATCGAAAGTGAGATGGTCCGGCGCGACTGACTCAGAGATCCACAGCAACTGTGGAAAGCATGTGGAAGAGACCTTGAATACCCGCTCCACACGAGCGTCTCACCGCATTGCACAAGGATGCAGCAACACCTTTCCGCAAGACAGACGAACGGACGTTTCTCGCTATGCATCAACGAGTTATATTCCATAAGCTCCATTGTCACGTATGATGGGAGCCGTCCGATCACGGTTCGCATGCCATGAAAAAAGACCGGTAAAAATCTACAATCAGGGACGTCATTTACCGCCGCTCAAAGGCTTCGGCTGGCGTTCTCGCGCGGCGATCGAGGTCACGATGAACTGGCAGGATCTCAGTCACCGAACACTCCAAGGTCAACGCATCAGCCGTGACGAAGCGCTCGCTCTCCTGGAATCCTCGGACGACGAGTTGCTCGCGGTTCTTGACGCGGCTTTCATTATCCGTAAAGCCTATTTCGGTCGAAAGGTTCACGTTCAAGTCATTCGCAACGCTCGGAGCGGCCGATGTAGCGAGAACTGCGGCTTTTGCAGCCAATCGGTCGCCGCGACAAGCGACATTCAGCGCTACTCCATGCAAACGAGCGAGGAGATACTGGGGGGCGCGATCGAGGCGCGGCGCCTGGGAGCGAAGCGCTATTGCATCGTAACCAGTGGTCGCCGTCCTTCCGACAACGATATCGAGCGGATCTGCGAGACCGCGCGCCGGATCAAGAAAACGGAGGATTGCGGAAGCGTTGAAATCTGCACGTCCCTGGGAATCCTTGACGACAAGCAGGCGTCGGATCTCAGGCATGCCGGCGTGGATCGCTACAACCACAACCTCGAGACGTCCGAGCGCTTCTTCCCCACAATATGTTCGACCCATGGCTACTCTGATCGGATCGCCACGACAAAGGCAGTCAAGCGCGCGGGTCTGGATCTGTGTTGCGGCGGAATCATCGGACTGGGAGAGACGCTCGCGGATCGCGTCGATCTGGCGTTCTCGGTTGACGCGGTCGAGGCGGATTCGATTCCCGTCAACTTCTTCAACCCGCGCTCCGGCACGCCGTTGGATAAGACCCAGCCGCCGACGCCGGCCGATTGCCTGCGCGCGCTGGCGATGTTTCGTTTCGTCAACCCGAAACGGGAAATCCGCGCCGCGGGCGGAAGAGAGGCCTGCCTGGGCGCGCTTCAGGCGCTTGCGCTCTATCCCGCCAACTCGATCTTCACGGACGGATACCTCACGACCACGGGGCAGGGATGGGAGGCCGACCGGCGGATGCTGGCCGCCGCCGGTTTCTCGCCATCCGGATGGACGCAGGCATGATCCGCGGATCGATGGATCCATTGCCGTCTGGCGACGCAATGGAGGACGGCGACGCGCATCGCGCGCGCCCGACGCGCTGAAACGACACTCGTCAACCAAAGGGAGCCCGCAAGGCTTTTCCCGACGCGCTCTCATCCGAGTCGAATCCAGGGACCATAAAGCAGTATCATCCGAGGAAGGATTCCACGTAACAACGGCGAGGCAAGAATGCCGGAGCTGCCCGATCTGCTGCACGCCGTCACGCGGTTGCGCGCGCAACTCGTCGGAATGAACGTGGCCACGGAGCGCGTGCGCGCGGCGGCGGCTCTGCGTTTCACCGTGCCCGGCAACATGTCTTTGCTCCTTGGACGACGCATCGAGGACGTCGCGCGTCACGGACATTTCATCATCGTGCGCTTCGAGGGCCTGGACCTTGTGATGAATGCGTCGGCGGGCGGACGTTTTCGTCTGGCCGACGCCGGAGACGGAGACGAGGAGGCAATGATCTTCGCCCTGGGCATTCACAATCCCGATCCGGCGCGTGCGGCCGCCCGCGAGTTGCGTCTGATCGACAAGAAAAGGACGAGCAGAACGTACGTCACCGCCACGGGCGACCACAAGGTCGTCCCTGGAATGGACGCCATGGGCGTGGATATCCTTTCACCGCAATTCACTCCCGAGCGTCTGGTGAGCCTGCTCAAGCATCGACAGGATCCCGTGCATGCGATGCTGGCGGACAAGCGCGCCATCGACAGCCTGGGCGACGTCTTCGTCGATGCGGCTTTGCTCAAAGCGGGAATCCATCCCAAAACGAGATGCCGTGACCTGACACATGCGCAGGCGTTGCGCCTCCATGGCGCCGTCACGCACATCGTGAAGAACGCCATGGACGAGGTTTCGCGATGCGAGTCGCTCGATGTCGAGGTCCACGGCGCTTTCAAGGCGCGAATGCCGTCACTTTGCCCGCGCTGCGGAGCCGGCATACGAAAGGCGACGATACGGTCACGGGAGGCGCGTTATTGCCCGCGGTGTCAACCGTCCTCCAAATCGTGTCCAACGGCATGCTGAAAACGATGAACGCTGTCGGCCGCCGCGAGGCGCGGATCCTCACGCGCGTCCGTGGCCGGCAAGCCGATGACGGTTTCGCGCACTTGACGCGGCACGGATCGGCTGATGCGCCAGCTCTCGCACGGCCAGCTTCGGTCCCGGCGCGCCAGCTCTCGTCGGAATCGACGCTTCGGTCGTCGCTGCGGCTGCAAGCGCTCCACGGGAGATCGTCATCCATGCCGCTCAATCGCGGCGCGCGGTCGTGGTGTCGGAACGCGCTTCAGACAGCGCGCGCTCGTGATAACGGCGCACGTTTACGGCGAAAATCTCGAGCTGGCAGACGGTCGTGGCCGGGAAGGGCGCGCCGTCGCACTCGAGCGCCAGGAAGGGAATCCCGCGCGCGCGACAGTACGGATCGAGCATCGATTGAATGAGACGCGTCGCCATGCAGGAAAAGGGCCCCAGACAGGCGATGCCGCTCAGACCGTGCTTGACCGCGAGTCGCGCCGTGAGCGTGGAGATCGTCGCCTCGCCGTCGAAGTCAATGTGAGCCACGTCGTCGACGCCGGCCATGATCTCGTCCATGTCATGAGGGGCCGGCGCCAGCAGGCCTGTCGGCGCGACCAGGGCGACAAGGCGTCTTTCGATGCGCTGCATGACGAGACGCTCGATCTTGATCTTGAGCTTCGCCATGATCCGCGCGATCCGTCCGAGCTCGCGCGAGCGACGTTTATTGAAAGAGCGATCACGTAAATAGTCGACGAAATGAATCCATTCGCCGAGCCCGGACACCTTCGGGCAGATCCCCATGGCGAGCAGACGCTCGACCAACTCGGAGGCGGAAAAATCGTCGCGCCGTACGTATGCCTCGCCCACGACGAGTATCTTGGGCACGTCTTCGAGGCGCGCGCGGCGCGGCAGCTCCGTGAGGCGAGAAGCAACGCGGGCGAGCGACCGTCGGGCATGCCGCGCGCCCCGTCTCATCCCGGCGACGATCTCGTCCCAGGCCTCATTCATCTTGGAAAGCGCGATCGCGGGCTCGACCGCCGTCAGCCGCAGCGCGCGCTCCATGTCCGCGAAGAGGTCGCCGAGCACGACGGCGTGCCAGGCGTCGCGCGTGAAGCGCGGCCCGAGATCCTTGTAACCGTTCTCGACGTTGGGGTAAAGACAGGCGACGTTTTCGATGCCTTGATCGAGAAAGGTCTGCTCGTAAAAGGGGCCGTACTGCCCCATGCGACACGGTCCGGTCGTGCGCGTGAGAAAAAGCAGGCGGATCTCCCCGGCGGCGGGCGGATCGTCGCGCAACGCGCGCAGGAGCTGCCCGAGGACGAGCAGCGTCGGCAAGCATTCCTTGCCGCTGGCCAGGTTGCGTGCAAGCTGGAGCGCGTTGACGTCCGCGGGCGGCATGGCCTCGGCCTGAATGCCGTTCTGAAAGAGCGCGGCGGCGGCGGCCTCGCTCGTGTAACGTCCCATCGATGGAATCAGGACGCGCACGCGAGGATCACGCAAAGAAATGCGTTCTCCCGTGCGTTGATCCACGACACATGCCTGGCCTTTCTCCAGATTGGCGCGAAAACGCGGAGCACGTCGCTCGGTCGGCTCCGCCGACGTTTTTCGTCGATATCCGGCGACGATGTCGAGAAACGCCTCGATTCGCGTGTCGAGACCCGCGTCCGCCGTGTGTCCGTCAAGCTCGAGCACGAGGTAAGGCTTAGATCCCATCGCGTGACGGACGAAGTGGAGCAGAAAGCTGTCCGGACCGCACCCGAAATTGGTGATGTAACAGACAAATACGTTGGGATGCTCGCGTACCATCCGCGCGGCTTTGAGCAGGATCTGGCCGAAATGCCAGTACATGTTGTCGGAGATGGGCTCGTCCGAGACGGGGAAGGCGTCGACCGGCAGCACCGAATATCCGCGACTGGCGAACTTGGCCGGGATGCCGAGATGCGCCTCCGGCGCGAAGGCGTTGTAGGGCCGGCCGAAGACGGCGATCGTCACCTGGTCATCGCGGCGCGCCTGTTCGAGGAACAAGCGACCCATTGCATGCAACCGCGACTGAAAAGCTGTCTGCTTCGCGACGCCGGCGCGGTAAGCGCGGCGGCCGTCCTCCGCGGAAAAACCGAGAGAACGGGCCATTGTCGCGAACGGCGTCTCGGCGCCTTCCCATCCGTCGCGAAACGAGAGCACGGGCCGCAGGATACGGTCGTCCGGAAGGTCGAACGCGGGTCGCAGATAGTAGGGCAAGCCCTGCACGATGGGACAGAAACAGGCCTTGACGCCCGGCTCAAGAGACTGCACGTCCACGACTTGGGGAAGGAAGAGATAGTCGACGCCGTCGCGCAAAAGCTCGGCCGTCATGCCGTGCGCGATCTCGGCCGGCCAGCAGAAGGGCGCTTCGGCGCGCCGGACGCCTTCCTCGATGCTCTCGCGCGACAGACGAATCGGCACGCCCAGATCGTGGAAGAAGCCGGCGTAGAGCGGCCAGAAGCTATGGACCGTGAATGCCCGGGGAACGCCCACCGTCTTTTCGGTTCTGCGACGCAACGTCGCCGGATCAGGCGCGTGTTCTTCGAACAGGAGCCGCTGGCGCTCGTTCACGAGGTTCTGCACACGGCTGGGATCGATGCGCCGGCCGCGCAAGAGATTGGCGTATTTGCTGCAACGACCGCCGAAAAGGTATCGACGTCCCGCGACATGCGGCGTCTGGATGATGCAGTTGTTCTCGCATGCGCGGCAGGTGAACGGCTCGCCGTAGGTGATCTGGCGCTCGATCAGCTCGTCGAGATCAAGGCTCTTCCCGGCCGGCGCGTCCTGGTCGCGCTTCTCGAGAGCCAGCAGCGCGACGCCGAACGCCCCGAGCAACTCCGGCTCGGGCGGGACGACGATCTCTCGTCCGAGAAGCGCGGCAAACGCCGCGGGAACGGCCGGATTCTTGGCCACGCCGCCCTGCAAGACGATGGTTTGTCCGATGCGCCGGTTGCCGACGACGCGGTTCAGATAATTCGAGACAATGGAATAGACAAGCCCGGCCACGATGTCCTCGCGTGTCGCGCCCTCCTGGATCGCCGTCCTGATGTTCGAGTTGATGAAGGCCGAGCAGTGTTCGCCGAACTTGAGCGGTCCGCGGCTACGCAAGGCGATCGGGCCGATCTCGTCCGCGGAAAGGATGTTGAGATCGCCGCGCGCCGACTCTTCCAGAAAAGAGCCGGTGCCGGCGCTGCAGGCCTCGTTCATGGCATAGTCGACCGGCACGGCGTTGTTCAGACTGACGTACTTGGCGTCCTGCCCGCCGATCTCGAAAATCGTGTCGATCGCGCCCTGGAAATGCGTCGCGCCCACGGTGTGAGCGATGATCTCGTTGTGGACGTCCCGCGTCTCGACGAAAACGCCCAGGACTTCGCGGCTCGATCCGGTCGTGGCGGCCAGCGGGATACGAATCGCGCCTTCGCCAATCGCCTCGCGCACCTGACGGCGGATCTCCCGCAAGACCTGTCGCAGGGCCGCGATCGGATCGCCATGCGTTCGCCCATAGTGCGCGGCGACGATCACGCGCCGTTCCATGTCGACAAGCGCCGCCTTGGTCGTCGTCGATCCGCCGTCGATGCCGAGAACATATCCCCCGCCGGTAACGACCTGGCCACGGGCGGCGGCGAGACGCCTCACCGATCGTTCGGAATCGAAAAGCGGCGGATACCTGCCGAACGACACGCTGCTTTCGCGTACAAGTCGTGACGGCGACGGCAGGACCGTTTTGTTACGCGCGGCCAGATGCGCCGCGCCGAACGCCTCGAAGTAATGCGCCTGGTCGGGGACGATGAAATCGACTTCGGGCAACTGAAGGCGCAGTTGGGGCAGGAGGAAACGATTACGCGTCACGCCGCCGATGACGACGACGCGTCCGCGCGTGATACGCGCGCGTCGCAGGAATTCGGCGGCCTTGGCCGCCATAAGGCTCGTGAGGCTGACGGCGATCTCCTCCTTGGTGGCCTCCTTCTTGTTGAGTTTGTGCGTGCAGTCGCTTTTCATGAAGACCGAGCAACGCGCCGACAGACGCTGGGGACGGATGTCGGCGGGAATGGCGGACATGTCCGCGAGATCCATGCCCATTCGCCCCAGTTGCTGCCTCAGGAACTCGCCCGTGCCCGCGGCGCACTTGTCGCCCGTAATCACGGCCGCCGTCTCGGCGCCTGAACGCATCGTATAGACGACAATCGACTCGCCGCCCACGGAGACCACCGCATCGGGCCGCTCGCCGATCGCGGCGAGAGCAGCCTCGATCGCCTGCGTCGGGATGACGGTCGGCGCGTTGATACGATGGCGGGCGGACCCGCCCGTGCATATCGCCTGGGTTTCGCCGTTCGAACCGCAGCGACGCAGCGCCGTCCGAAGCGCGCCCGGGATATCTCCTTCATGGTCGATGATTTCCGTGCAGATCTCGCATCCGCACTGGAGCAACGTGGCCTTCACGCTGGTCGATCCGATGTCCAGCCCGAGCAGCGGCGGACATTCGGTTGCATCCACATCCCGTCCGGGCATGGTCCGGCGGTTCATGGAGCTTCTCGCCTGCGACTCCTCCTCCGCTCCGACTTCAGAGACGAACCGGCCCTTCGCGCGATCCATCGCCCTTCCCTTGCCGCCGACAGCGACTTTGAAAAATCGAGCCTAGCACGGCCGGATGATCCGGCTCAACCGCACGCCGGCATGATAGCGGAATATCCCGCGCTGGACGACGTCTCCCGAGATCCGACGTGATAGACTCGCGGCGGAAACCATGAATTCCGCGGAGGTTTGATTGAAAACAACGTATTGTTTGGTGTTGAGCGCCCTGCTCGTCACGTCGTCGGCGTCCGGGCAGACGTACCAACGACAATCCGAGCCATACGCATTCACGGTCGACACGCTGGCCCGATACGAGTGGAACGAAGAAGCGCCGGACGAGTACGTCGAGGCGCGCCGCTGGTTGCTGCGCCTGCGACCCAAGATCGAGTTGGGTGGTCCATCGTTGGCCCTGGGAATCGGCGCGGAGTTCAACCACGGCAGCGACAAGAACACCGAGCTTCCCGATGATGCGCCCAGGCTGCTTCGCGACAATTATGATTCACGCGCCGGCCGGCTCGACCTGGCATACATCAGGATTCGTCCCATGACCTGGATCGAGATCCAAGGCGGCCGATTCCCGATGCCCGGGGAACTGACGGAGATGGTGTGGGATCCGGACTTGCGCCCGCAGGGAGCCGCGATCAGCGTGAGTCAATCTGATGGAAGCGGCACATGGAGCCGAACCGGTCTCACCCTCCTCTGGGCCCGCGGCAGCCACGCCCTCGATCACAAACACGGCGATCTCCTGCTCGCATCCGCGCGCCTCGGCATGCATCCGGGACCGTACACGCAGCGACAGCGCACCGAGCTCGGACTCGCCGGCACGTTTCTCCAGTTCTCGCGACTCGAAGACCTCGATCAACGACTCTATCGCCAAAACAGCCTTCAGAACGGCAAGCTCGAGTCACGATACAGGGTCATCGACGTCTCGGGAGCGCTGAAAAGCTCGGCCGACGTTCCGCTGAGCCTCTCTGTGGATTACTGCTGGAACATCGAAGCGGAAGAAAAGAATCGCGGCTTGTGGCTGAGCTTCACGCTTGGCGATCTGGGCTTGTCGCTCGCGAGATTCAACTACGCCTACGCGCGCGTGGATCGAGACGCCGTCCTGGCCGCCTACGCCACGGACGATTTTCTTTGGGGAACAGGCTGGGATGGACACCGCGGCGAGGTCGCGGCGCGCATTGGTCCACGCACCTCGCTCCATCTGATCGGCCAGCTCCAAAGATTCAAGGACGCTCCCGACCTTGAAGAGCGCGACCGCTGGTCGAAACGCGTCCGACTCGAGATGCGAGCCTGGTACTAGGATTTCCGGCTGCTCTTGCGCACCTCTTTCTCCGCGTACATGCGCTCGTCCGCCAGTCGGATGAGCGCCTCCTTCGTCTGGGCGTCCCTGGGATACGTCGCCACGCCGAAGGAGAGACCCAGTTGCGCGTTGATTCCCTCTTCTTGCAGAAACGTATGACCCTCGATAAGCTGCTGAATCTTCTGGCCGATGGCATGCGCGGCGTCGCCTTCGGTCTGCGGCAGAATCACGACGAACTCGTCTCCGCCGTAACGCACCGGATAGTCCGTTTCCCGAACCGCCGAGCGCAACAGAAAGCCCACCTCGCGCAACACACGGCTTCCCCTCAGGTGCCCGTAGGTGTCGTTGATCGGCTTGAAGTGGTCGAGGTCGACGAAGATGATCGAGAGCATCGAACCGTATCGATCGACGAGCTTGAGCTCTCGACTGAGAATCTGGTGGAAGAAACGGAAATTGTAAAGCGGCGTCACGTCGTCGGTGATCGACAGCTCGCGCGTCTTCTGGAACAAACGCACGTTCTCGAGCGCCAGGGCCACCGCGTCGGCGAGCGGCTGCATCCGGCGGCAAACGATCTCGCTGTAAGCGCTCACCTCGCGCGCTCCAAAGCCGAGGACGCCGATGCTGCGCGTATGCGAGCTGACGGGAAGGAGCATGTAGGAACGAATCCCTTCTTCAAGCAGCCGCATGTCCTCGATGAAGCGATGAGAACGCAGCAGATCATCTTGAACGATGGCCTGGTTGTTCAGCACCACGGCTCCGGGTCCGCTTCCGACGACAGGCAGCACGTTTCCCAAACCCCAGGTGCTGCCCTCCGGATGTCCCAGCACCTCAATGTAGTCGCCTGATTCGTTGACAAGCGCCGCAATCAGCCGATCGAAGGATAGAAGCGACGACATCTCCTGGGCGAAAGCCGGCAGCGCCAGGCGGAGGTCCATGCTGGACGTCAGCGCGGCCGTGACGCGATTCAGAGCCTCGGCACGATTCGAGGAGGTGCGCAGCTCGGCGCACAGCCGTGCGTTCACGATACCGGCGCCCATCTGCCTTCCCACGGCATCGAGCAGCTCCAGGTCCGGCGGATCATTTCCCGGACCGGAACGCCGGAGCACGAGAACGCCCAGGGGATGAACGCTCGCCTGCAAGGGCATGGCGACGAGCCACCCTCCGTCCGTGAGACTACGGACGACGGCTCGATCGCCGTCCAGGGCTTCATGAACGATATCCGGCGCCGCCTTGTTTTCCTCGCCCAGACGACCGTGCTTCGCGGCGAGCGCCGGAGTCTGATCGACGCCGCAGAGATACGCCGCCCCGGAGTCTAGGCCAAAGATCTCGACGAGATGTTCCAGGCCGGATGCCAGGATGCGCTTTTCGTCGCGCTCGATGGTGAGATCCTCGGCCAGGCTCGTCAGGATCCTGATGGCCTGCGCACGCATATCCCGCGCCTGATCGCTCGTCGGCGTCGTCGGGGCGCCCATCCTTGTCGTTCCGTTGGCCATTCTACTCTTCCTGCCGAGCCGGCGGACCGTTCTCGTATTCGGGCGGCTGTAGCTCGAAGCCGTTCGCATAGCGACGGGCGAGGGCCCTGCGCTCATGATCGAGACGCTCGGCGCTCCACTTTCGCTCGCGAGCCATCGTGCTCGCCACGAGATCGAGAGCATCTCCGGAAGGAGGGCCGGCGTTCCCGAGGTCCATGCGTCTCAGGACGACGTCGGTCAATCGAAGCGCCATCTCTTCCCGAACGGCGCGCCGTGTCGCTTCATCGAGAGGCAGCGCGGTCAGCGCGGCGTTCGAGAGCGGAGTCGTCGCGGTGCGGCAGGCCGGGACGGATCGTCGCAAGATACGATAGACACGGCCGACCGCCCGCTGTGCCACTTCACGCGCCGTCGTGTATTTGACGCCGACGACGCTGACCAGGCCGGGAGCTCCATCACGGTCATGGTCGAGGATGAGGTCGCGCGACCACAGGCCGGATGCATCGCGCGTGCCGGGCACGAAACCACGATGAACGAGACTCACGTCGTCCATCGTGATCCCGGCCCAGGGAAAGGCGCGGGCCGCTTCACGTACGAAACAATCGATCTCCTCTTCCGGAATCGGCCCATGCGGCGCGTACTCCGTGCCGACGATCGTGCGGCCACGCCAGGGCACGACGAAAAGAAAACGTCCGGCGCGGCGCGCGCCCACGACCGGACCATCAAGCACCGAGCGTCGCAGCACGACGTTCGTGGCACGCAACAGCGGGATCCGCGCCGATCGAACTCCGGCTTTGTGGAGCAGGCTATCGGTCCAGGGACCGGTCGCCAGGATCACGACGCGCGCACGAATGTCCACCGTCACCCCGCTCTCGCGATCCAGGACACGCGCGCCCACGACGCGGCGTCCAGCCCGCGCGATCTCCGAGACCTCACAGTAGTTCGCCAGGCATGCCCCGGCGCCATGAGCGGCGTCGAGAAACGCGAGCACCAACCTCTCGGCGCTCGACACCTGCGCGTCGAACCATATAGCGCCTCCCGTAAGTCCGCGCGCGTCGATTCCAGGCACTCGCGCCACGACCTCACGGCGCGAGAGCATGCGGCCCGAGGGGATGTGATGGCTCTGCGGAATTCCGATGTTCCGATCGCAGCCGACAAGATCGTAGAGTTTCAATCCCAGCCACAACGCCTCCGGGCCGAAAACTCCGTGACCATACAATGGAATGAGAAACGGAAGCGGCCTGACGAGGTTCGGCGCGATGCGCAAGAGCGCCCTCCGATCGCCGATCGACTGGCGCGTGCGTCGGAGATCGAGTTTCTGCAGATAACGCAAACCCCCGTGAATCGTCTTCATGTTGTTCCAGGAGGTGCCCGAGGCGAAGTCGGCGCCCTCGACGAGCGCCGTCGCGAGGCCGCGCTGGGCCGCGTCCCAGGCGATCGCGGCGCCGATGACGCCTCCGCCGACGATGAGCAGATCGTGCTCGCGCGACGTCAATGTCTCAAGGTCTCTTTTCATGGCCCTCTCATGATAAAGGCTCATCGCCTCGACCGGCATGCGACGAGAGTCGTGCGCACGTCATGCGGTTTCGCCTCGAACGAGAGAACGTTCCACGTGAGCATATGCCTCGGCGACTTTATCGCGAAACCGCCGCGGGCCGTACTTTCGTTCGATCAGCGCGCGCCCACGAACCGCGCGCTCCACCGCGGCCAGCGGATCGGCAAGGGCGTTCTGAATGCCCGCCACGAGCGCGTCCGGATCCGGATCGACGAGCGTCGCCAGAGTGTCGTCCAGGAGCTGCGTATGGCTCGGAATGCGAGTCGCCACGAGCGGTTTTCCCGACGCCAGGTACGTATAGATCTTGAACGGCGTATTACCGCCAAGACAACGGGGCGAAACGAGAACGTCAGCCAGCGCGAGAAATCGCGGGAGCTCGGCCGGCGAACGTTTTCCGATGAAATGGCAGCGCGGCAGGCATCCGTGAACGACGGCATGGCTTTTCAAAGCGGCGATCTCGCCCGGCTCGCCGCCCATCAGCACGATCTGCGCTCCAGGCAGACGCGCCGAGGCGGTCACGAGCATCTCGACGCCCTGATAGCGCTCGAAATTCCCCGTGTAGAGGACGACCGGACCCGTGCCCAGGTTCAACTCGGCGCGAAGCGCGGCGGCCTCCTTCGGGCCGGGAAGACTGTCGCCGTCCACAAGCGGCGGGTCCTCGATCTGAAAGACGGCGGTCTGCGGCGCGATGGACCGGACATGATCCGTCAGTCGGCTGCATATCGTGATCACGGCGACCGCGTTGCGGAAAGCGTGCCTTTCCATGCGATTCACGATTCGAATCAGCGATTCACAAGCCGGGATCCTGGCGTTCCGAAGCTGCTCCGGAATGGACGAATCCACGTCGACGACGAGAGCGCTTCGCCAGCGGCTCACGAGCGGCGCCATGAGATGCGCCGCCTCCTCCACGGCATGCACCACGTCATATCGTCCCGCGATCAGGCGGGCCGCGCTCTCCAGCAGGAAAGGCACGTCGAGGATCAGCTTGGAGAACGAGAAACCGGGCCTGACTCGCCCCACGGGGAGCCACATGCTGCGCAAGAGACGCACGCCGGGAAGGTCGATCTTTTCGCCTTGTGGAAAGCTCAGCAAATCCACTTCGTGACCCAGCTCGGACAAGACGACGGCCAGCGAACGCACGGCGAGCGGAGTGCCACGGACAGCGAAAAACGGCTGAGGCGCGAGCAACAGGATGCGCAGGGGCCGCGTCCTCGCGGTCGATTGCGCCTCGCTCACTGAGTCTCGCCTCGCGTGGTCAACCGTGCGCACACAGCGTTCCTCCAGAAAGCATCCGCGTTGATGAGGCTTCGTATTCTAGCCGCGTTGGCCAGGATCGCGCGAGGGCGCCCATCGCCGTTCACGCTCGCGGCGGCGCGGAACGTCGAAAAACACGGGCAAGCTACCCTGCGCGCGCTGCTTCTGTTAAGATGCGCTCGATTCGTTATCGTACCGTGCAGATCAGACGTTATCGATCACGCAATTCGCTGATGCGTAAAGGATTACGCCCGACACATCCATGAGCGACCATGGGATTCGACAATCACAATCGCAATGATCGCTCCCTGCGACACCCATCGGGATGGTTCTCCATCGATCCCGGCGCCGTTCGTTCGGTTGTCGGACGGCTGGCGCTTACAGACGGTTTCGAGCAAGTCTTTGACCACGACCGAAGCCACGGATCATGGCTGGTGGACGCACGCACCGGCCGGGAGTACCTGGACTTTTTTACATTCTTCGCATCGAGCCCCGTCGGCTACAATCATCCAAAATTACACGATTCCACATTCCAGGAGACGCTGCGACGCGTCGCGCGCATCAAGCCGTCTCTATCCGACTTCCATGCTCCGGAGTACGCGCATTTCGTCGAGACCTTTCGCCGGCTTGCCGTGCCTTCATATTTCAAGCATGCTTTTTTCCTCGAGGGCGGAGCGTTGGGCGTGGAAAACGCGCTAAAGACGGCCATGGACTGGAAAGTGCGCCGCAACCGCGCCAGCGGCGCGGGCGCGGCTCTCGGCTCACGGATCGTCCACCTCCGCGAAGCCTTCCATGGACGCACGGGCTACACGCTGTCCTTGACGAACACCGATCCCGTCAAGACCGACGGCTTTCCCAAGTTCGATTGGCCGCGTATCGACAATCCCAAGCAGCGCTTCCCGGTCACGCCCGAAAACGAAATCGGGACGAAGGCTGCCGAGAGACGCGCCATCGAGCAGATCGAACGCGCCTTCGCCGAGCTCGCGCCGGACATCGCGGCCGTGATCGTCGAGCCGATCCAGGGCGAAGGCGGAGACAACCATTTCCGCGGCGAGTTCCTGCGCGCCGTCGAACAAAAATGCCGCGAGAACGACTGTTTTTTCATCGTCGACGAGGTTCAGACCGGCGTCGGCCTAACAGGGCGCTTCTGGGCTCACGAGCACTTCGGCCTCCGGCCGGATGCGCTCGCTTTCGGGAAGAAAGCTCAGATTGCCGGCTGCCTCGTCGGGCCAAGAGTCGACGAGGAACCGGAGAACGTCTTCCGCGTCCCGTCGCGGTTGGGGTCGACATTCGGCGGGAATCTCACGGACATGGTGCGTTTTACGCGCTATCTCGAAATCATCGATGAAGATCTCCTCGTCGACAACGCCCGCGTCGTCGGCGAGCGTCTGCTCGCGGGTTTGCGGGAAATCGAGCGCGACACGGGCGGCTTGATGTCGAACGCGCGCGGTCGCGGCCTCATGGTCGCTTTCGATCTTCCTTCGGCCGAGCTGAGAGCGAAGACTCAAGCGGCCCTCGTCAGAAACGGCTTGCTGGCCGTTGGATGCGGCGTATGTTCCATTCGATTCCGTCCGCCCCTCAACTTGAGCGCGGCGGAGGCGGATCACGGGCTGGAAATCGTGAGAACGAGCCTGAAGCAGCTCTTGGGGGTAAGCGATGATCGAACGCGAAGCGCCGGTCAAGATCTATAGCGATGTTCTGGGAGCCAAGGGCGCCCGCGGACGTCTCGTGCGCGTGGCGCCTGAAGGATATTACGAGATCACGCTTGAATCCGGAGGACGGCAATACACGGGCCTGCTGCCGATCGCATCGACCGTGATTCTCGCCGCTGACGCTATCGAGGAGATGCCTTCTCTGGACGTGGAGCGCTAAGTCGAGGCCGTCATGGGGCGCGCTTTGCGTTGTGCGCACTTCGGCCTCGGCCCGATCGGCCAGGCGATCGCCCGGCTGGCGCTCGAAACCCCGGGCATAACGATCGTTTCGGCCGCGGATCTTTCGCCCGATCGAGCCGGCAAGGACTTGGGCGAGGTTCTCGGACTTCCCAGACGACTGCGGATCCGTGTCCGTGATGACATGGATCGCCGGCTCTCCAAGCTCCGGGCGGACGTCGCGATCCTGGCGACAAGCTCGTCTCTCTCGGAGTGCAAGGAGCTCCTGATCAAGCTGATCAAAAAAGGCTTGCACGTCGTCACGACCTGCGAGGAGCTGGCTTATCCCATTCCCGGAAACCAGGCGGCGTTCAAGACGCTGGATCGGGAGGCGCGCGCCAAGAAGGTGACGTTGCTCTCGACGGGAGTCAATCCCGGTTTCGCCATGGACGCCCTGCCGCTCATGCTCACCGCCCCGTGCAGCGAGGTGCGCCGAATCTCGGCGACGCGCGTCGTCGATCTCGCGGCGCGACGGCGATCGTTGCAGCGCAAGGCGGGCGCCGGTCTCAGCGTCCATCAGTTCCGTCGCGCGCTCGCCGAGGGCAACGTCCGCCACGTCGGACTGCTGCAGTCGACGCACATGATCGCCCATACGCTCGGATGGAAGCTGGACCGCATCGACGAGACGATCGAGCCCGTCATCGCGCCGCGCGATCTCGACACCGAGCAGATACGGGTTCCCGCCGGCGCCGTCTCCGGAATCAAGCAATATGCGCGCGCCTACCGCAAGGGAGAGCTGATCGTCAGCCTTGATCTTCAACTCTACGTCGGCGCGGAAGCGCCGCGGGACCACATCCTGGTCGACGGCGCGCCGCCTCTCGACGTGACGATCGCCGGCGGCATCGGCGGCGACGCCGCCACGGCCGCGATCGCCATGAATTGCCTGCCCAAGCTGCTCGTCGCTCGGCCCGGAGTGCGCACGATCAACGAGATCTCCTTGCTCCACCGAATGAATCCATCCGAGATGGCGGCGGCCATGAAGCGCGGCGGGAAATACGTCACATGAATCGTGAACGACGTCAGAATCGACGTTCGCGATTCATATTCGAGGATAACACCTACTAGAGATCTTTCGGCCCGAGCAGCATTCTCTCGACGCTCAGCGCTCGCCCGCCGCGCGGATCGACCTCGACCATCACGGCGGCGAAGCGTGGGTCGCCCTTGGCCGTTTCGAAACGCGTCGGCATGCCCGTGAGAAAGCGGCGCAGGATCGCCTCCGTCGTCACGCCGATCACGGAATCATACGGCCCGGTCATGCCGATATCAGTGCAGTATGCGGTTCCTCCGGGCAGGATCCTCTGGTCGCAAGTCGGCACATGCGTGTGCGTGCCGAGGACCGCCGACACCTGGCCGTCGAGATGATAGCCGAGCGCGGTCTTTTCCGAAGTGGCCTCGGCATGGAAGTCGACGATAATCACGTCGGTTTCCCGCTTCAGTCGCTCCACTTCCGCGCTCGCGCGGCGGAAAGGATCGTCAATCGCGCCTCCCATGAAAACACGACCGCTCAGGTTGAGAGTGGCGATGGGATGTCCCGAGAGCCGTCCACGACCGACAAAGGACCCGGCGCCGGGTTGATCCGGCGGATAGTTGGCCGGCCTCAGAAGCTGCGGGATGAGATCGATGAAATCGAGGATCTCCTTCTTGTCCCAGACGTGGTTTCCCGTCGTCAGGCAGTCGACGCCCGCGTCGAGGATCTCGTCGCAAGTGTTCTTCGTGAGCCCGAATCCTCCGGCCGCGTTTTCAACGTTTGCGATGCAATAATCGATCTCGTGCTTCCGTCGCAGAGCAGGCAAGGCCTGCTTGAGAAGCGAGCGCCCCGGACTTCCGACGATGTCGCCGACGACGAGAATCCGCATCATGACTTCGGAGCCAAAGGCTCCGAGGCGATGAGACTAGCATATCGCGCCATAGCATTGCTGTTCACCGCCCCCTTCGACTCCCCGTCATTCCCGAGGTCGAGATCAGGTGCTACAATAACTATTCGCGTAATGATTTCGGAGATTGCCCGGAAGCTACTACGACTGGCCGACGCGATCGAGCCCGATGGGGGCGCGACCTTGGCGCAGCGCTTGCTGGAGGTGCTGCCGGCGCATATGCGAGCCGAGGCGGGAGAGATCATCCTTGCGCTGGAAGGGACAACGCGCCGCCTGCCCATGATCGCCCCGTCCGAAAGCCTGGCCGCGGACGACGCGCTGGATCATGTCCTGAGCCATGATCGCGTCTTGAGGTTCGACGACATACCCGACGCCACGCGTTTTCCCCAAACGCGCGCGCTGCTTCTGAAACGAGGGCTGCGTTCGCTCCTGATGCTCCCGCTGACAACCGCGAAGGACCCGCGCGCCATAGCCGTCCTCGCCTCATCGCATCCATGCGCCTTCGCCGGAATTCCATCGGGAACGACAGAACCGCTCCGTGCCATGGCGGGCATCGCACTCTCCGCATCGTTGCGACTGACGCATCTCCACGAGCAAATCGATCTGATGCAAACCGAAAAACGCGCGCTCGAACCCACGAACGAGTCCAGCGAATCGGACGTCGAGCAGGCGGAGGACGCGACGCCGGACACGGAGCCGGGAGCATCCTCCGGATCTCGACGCGGGCGGCGTTTCCGATTTCACTCACGCAAGGACTAGTGTTGTCCAATCTCGCGAGATCCTGGACGGAACGGCGCGCAACTCGCGCCCAACTCGGTCAGGCGAAAGACGCGCCTTCTCCCAACCGTCGCCCGCACAAGGCTTCCATCGCGAGAAAATCCGAGCGAGATGGCGCTGATGTGCGGCCGCTCCGAGCCGCCTGTCCGTGCGCCGCCGTGATCCTGGCGGCAACGCTGGCGCCGACGCAGCAGACCGGCGCGACGGAGCCGCCGTTCGGACCAGGCGAGATCATCCAGATGAAGATCACATGCGCGCATATCCTCGCCGGACGGGCGCGCATGAGCGTGGAAGCCGCGGAACGAGAAGGTCGTCCGGTCTGGAATCTCATCGCCCAGGCCTGGACTGAAGGATTCTTCCCGCGGTTCTACCGCTTCCGCGTGCGCGATCGCACGGTGGCGACCTGGGAACCGAAATCGGGCTGCTCTCTGGGAATCGAAAAACACTTGCGGGAAGGACGCGCGAAACGGGATCAGGTCGTCAGGATTGACCCCGAAAGCGGCGCCACGCGCGTCGAAGACCGCAAGATCAGCGAGTCCCGATTCGAGCTGCCGCCCTGCACGCTCGACGTGCTGTCGGCCTTCTTCGTCACGCGCGTCCGGGGCGTCCCGGAATCCTCGCCGCTCACCCTGTCGGTCTTCGACAACGGGAGACGCTATCAGCTCGCCGTGCGGTTCCTGGGCCGCGAACGGCTCGATCTCCCGTCGCCTCTGGGAAAACGCTGCCCGACGGTGATCGTGGAACCGACGCTCATGGAAGGCTCGGGCCTCTTCGTTCGCAAGGGAAATCTCAAGATCTGGCTCACGGACGATCATCGGCGGATTCCCGTGCGCATGCGCTCGAAAATCCCAATCGGCTCGGTGTCCGCAGACCTCGAAAGCTACGTTCCGCCGGCCCGCATGGACGAGGAGGCGTCTTGAGCGTCGCGGCGATCACATTGATGCTTGCCGCCGCCGCGCCGTCCGACGGCTCGCAGAAAGCTCCGCCCGCTTCCCTGGTCGCTTCGATCGACGCGAGGATCGAGAAGGTCAAGCAGCGTCGGATCGCGCTGGAAAACGAAATCAATCGCCTGCAAAACGAGGAGAAAGGCCTGTTGCGCGAGATCGAGCGCCTGGACCTCGCGGTTCGGTTGCGTGGAACGGAATTGCGCGAGCTGCGGCTCGTTTTCGAGCGCGCCAATCTGGATCTTGATCGCACCTTGCGGCGAGTCCGTGAAATCGAGAGCGATCTCGATCAGGCGCGACCGCTCGTCGTCGCGCGCGCACGCGCGCTCTACAAGCTCGGACGTCTTTCGTATCTGCGCCTGCTGCTCTCGGTCGAACGTCCCGCGGCGATCCTCGAGGGCTTCCGATACGTCACGGCGCTGGCGCGCAAGGACAACGAACGGATCGCGAAATTTCGCCGGGATCTCAAGGCGCTGAACGATACGCGCGAAGAGCTTGTTCGCAGAACGCAGGATGTCCAATCGTTACGGATCGAGACCAGATCGCAGCGTCAACGGCTCAACGCCGAGCGCATCGCCAAGCGGAGTTTCCTGAGAGACATCGTGGCGAGCAGAGAGACAAACGACGCCTTCCTGGACGAGCTGTCCGAAGCCGAGCAGAGGCTGCGGCAACTTCTCTCGGGCTTCGAAGAAGGGCCCGTGAGCGTGCCCGTCTCGGTCTTCAAGGGCTCGCTTCCGTGGCCGGTGACCGGACGCGTACGCGTGCCGTTCGGCCGTCGCAAGCATCCCAGGTTCTCCACCTATACGATTCAGAACGGCATCGAAATCGAGGCCGCGCCCGACGCGGCCGTGACCGCCGTGCATGACGGCACGGTCGTCTTCTCCGATCGACTGCTGGGCTACGGCTTGCTGGTCGTTATCGATCACGGCGGCCGCCACCTGTCGCTTTACGGCCGGTTGTCCGACGCGAACGTCCGCGTGGGCGACCAAGTCACCGCCGGACAGGTCGTGGGATCGGTCGGCGCCGGCTTGCAGGGGCCGGGTCTGTATTTCGAGATGCGCTTCCAGGGCAAGCCCGAGAACCCGATGGACTGGCTTCGAAGAAGTCACTTATAATGATTTCATGAGTGCGCGCGGACATCTGATCGTCGCTCTGATCTCGGCGCTCCTGGCGGCGTATGTGTCTCTAGGTTGGCTCGGAATGGTCCTGGGAGACAGCGCCTATACTCAGTTGGCTCTCTTCAACGAGGTCCTGCACATCGTTCTCAACGCGTACGTCGAGCCGGTGGACATGGAGCGCACCATGAACGGCGCCCAGCTCGGCCTCACGGAGGCGCTCGACGGAGACAGCTCCTTCCTGTCCGACGCGGACCTCGCGGCGCTCAAGCAGCCGTCCGAGGAAGGCGAAATCGGCGCCGTATTGACGCGGCGCTTCGGATTTCTCATGGTCGTCGCCGCGCGGGCCGATTCTCCGGCGGATCGCGCCGGCTTACGATCCGGAGACATCATCAAAACGATCGACGGAAAGCACACGCATGCCGTGAGCGTGCCCATCGGCGAGAGCATGCTTCGGGGGTCGCCGGGCTCCCTGGTCAAGCTCGCCGTTTTCCGTTCCGGCACCGATCCTCTCAATTTTGCGATCGTGCGCGAGAAGATCGCGCGCGCCGTTCCAACGAGCCGCATGTGTGAGCAGTCTGTCGGATACCTCAAGATTCCGGAGTTAACCGCCGGGACGGACGATCTCGCTGTCGTGGAAATCACGGCTCTCAAGAGAGACGGAGCAAACAAGCTCGTGCTCGATCTTCGCGGCGCGGCCCACGGCAAACCTCAGGAGGCGGCCAAGATCGCGGCGCTCTTCATGGAAGGCGCCGTGGCGCGCCTCTCCGGACGCACCGCCGGCGAAGAGGTTCTCGCCACCGGAGCGATACGACCGGAGTGGCGGCTTCCGCTGACGGTCCTGATCGACGCCGGCACGGCCGGCGCCGGCGAGATTCTCGCCGCGGCGCTGCTCGACTCGGGACGCGCGAAACTTGTCGGGCGGCGCACGTTCGGCCGCGCCGCCGCCCAGAAGACGATTCCGCTCGAACGGGGCGCCCTGAGACTCACTGTCGCGCATTACTTGCGCCTCAACGGCAAGCCGATTCATGGAGAGGGCATAGAGCCGAGCGTTCCGGTCGATTCCCCTCAGGGGGACGAGAGCGAGACGGAATCGAGCGGCGACCCGATCCTCGAGAAAGGCATCGAAGTGCTCCTGGAAAGCGTCCGCGAGGCCGCCGCTTGATCGCCCGGCCACGCTTGCGATCGGCGTGATGCGATGATGAATTGGATTGGACGCCATGACGGAAAGATCCTTTTATCCGCGGCGACGGCGCGCTCGCCGTGGTTCCGCCGATGGACGCGGAGGACCTCATGAACAAGGCCGATCTCGTGGCCACGATTTCCAAGGATTGCGACCTGACCAAGGTCGCCGTGAACCGGGTCATCGATGCGCTCGTCTTTCACGTGACGCGCTCTCTCAAGAAAGGCGAACGCGTCACCTTGGTAGGGTTCGGCACGTTCCTGGTCTCACGCCGCAAGAGTCGACGCGGCCGCAATCCGCAAACCGGCGAGTTGATGAGAATATCCGGCGGGCGCGCGCCGCGATTCGCTCCCGGCAAGGATCTCAAAAAGGCCGTCAAATCTTGACGTCTCGATCGTCGCGTCCGACGATGAGCTGAGGAGGAGAGCGCGACATGCCCAAGATCCTTCTGGTCGAAGATAACGAAATGAACCGGGACATGCTCTCGAGACGGCTCGAACGCCGAGGATACGAGGTAACGATCGCCGTCGACGGCCAGGAGGGGCTGACGCGCGCGCAGGAAGACGCGCCCGAGGTCATTTTGCTCGACATGAGCCTGCCCGTCATCGACGGCTGGGAAGTGGCCCGACGGCTCAAGGCCGACGAGAACACGCGCGCCCTGCCCATCATCGCCCTGACCGCTCACGCCATGGCGGGAGATCGCGAGAAAGCTCTCGATGCGGGCTGCGACGACTACGACACGAAACCCGTGGAGTTTCCGCGCCTGTTGGGCAAGATCGAAACGCTCCTTCAGAAAAAGCCGAGTTGACGGAGAAGGAAACAAACGCCGTCCCGAAAGCGGAATCCCAAGCCGGTTCGAGGCCGGATGATGGCGAAAAGCCGCGTCTCGAGCGCGCCGCGTTTCTGGCGCACATGCGCCATGAGCTTCGAACGCCCGTCAACGCCATTCTCGGCTACAGCGAGATGCTGATCGAAGACGCTCGCGCGAGCGGATGCGAGACGGTCGACGACCTCGAGCGCATCCACCGCGCCGGCGAGAGCTTGCTCAAACTCATCAATGAGCTGCTCGATCCGGAGCAGCTCGAACGTGAGGGCGTCGACATCGAGGCCATGGGCGCCCGCGCGCGTCACGATCTCCTCACGCCGGTCAACGCCGTGATCGGCTACAGCGAGATGCTGATCGAGGACGTCGCCGGATCAAACGCAGCGGCGATGACCGCCGATCTCGAGCGCATCCGTTCCGCCGGCGCAAAGCTGCTCATGCTCATCGACGACATCGTGCGCTTCTCGGCGATGGAAACGCGGACGAACGACTTTCCAAAGGCGGATACGGCGGTGGCCGGCATGATCGAGGACGTCGTCAGCGCCCTCCATCCGACCTCGTCCGGAGAGAACGCCGTCCAGGCGGCGGCCTCCGGGTCGATTCTCGTCGTCGACGACAACGAAATCAACCGCGACATGCTTGCACGGCGCCTGATGCGCGAGGGATACCAGACGGCCACGGCATCAAACGGCCGCCAGGCCCTCGAAATGGTCGCACGGGGCGGCCTTGATCTCGTTCTCCTCGACGTGATCATGCCCGAGATGAACGGCTACGAGGTATTGCGGCGACTCAAGGCGGACGAGGCTCTCCGGCACGTTCCGGTGATCATGATCTCGGCTCTTGACGAGCTGGATAGCGTGGTGCGCTGCATCGAAGGAGGCGCCGAGGACTATCTCCCCAAACCCTTCAATCCCGTGTTGCTGCGGGCGCGCATCGGAGCCTGCATCGAGAAGAAGCGGCTGCGCGACCGGGAGGTCCTGCATCTCCGCATGATCGAGGAACAGCGACGGCGCGCCGACGAGCTGCTTCACGTCATTCTGCCTCACGAGATCGTCGAAGAGCTCAAGGCCACGAACGCCGTCAAGCCCAAACGCTACGAGAATGTCGCCGTGCTTTTCTGCGACGTCGTCGGTTTCACCCCGTTTTGCGCAAGCCGCGAACCCGACGAGGTCGTCCGCCATCTGCAGCAGCTCGTCGAGGCTTTTGAAGAGATCTCCATCCAACACGAGATGCAGAAGATCAAGACCATCGGCGACGCTTTCATGGCCACGGCGGGAGCGATCCGCCCGGTCGCGCGGCCGGCGCTGAACGCCGTGCGTTGCGGTCTCGACATGGTCGCTTCCGCGCGAAGCCTGCCCGCCGGTTGGGACGTGCGCGTCGGCATTCACGTCGGTCCGGTCACCGCCGGCGTCGTCGGACACCGCCAGTATCTCTTCGATCTTTGGGGCGACACCGTCAACACCGCGGCGCGCGTCGAGAGCCACGGCCACAACGGCTTCGTCAACGTGAGCGCGACGACATGGTCGCAGGTCGCCGACGTTTGCGAGGGCGCATCGCTCGGCCAGATCCGCCTGAAAGGCATCGGCATGATGGAGATTCACGAGATCCACGGATTGCGTCAGAGCACGTCCCCCCCGACGAACGGGAACGCTTCAACCGATCGGTCTCGCGAACGCCGCCTTCCGTGAAACCGCCGAGCCGACGGCTTGTTTGAGCACGATGCCGCCCTTGGATCAGCGCCGCTGATATGCCGCCCACGCGCTGGCGATCAGCGTCTCCGCGTCGCTGTGCTTCGGCCTCCAGCCCAGAACCTGGCGCGCGTTTTTCGACGAGGCGACCAACGTCGGAGGATCACCGGGCCTGCGCGCCACGACGCATGCCGGAATCGTCCGTCCGGTCAAGCGGCGCGCCGTCTCCAGCATCGCCCTGACGCTGATGCCGGTCTCGCTTCCAAGATTGACGATCAGACTCCGATCTTGCGCCACGTATTCGAGAGCCAACAGGTGAGCGCCCGCAAGGTCATTGACGTGAATGTAATCGCGAACGCCCGTGCCGTCCTCCGTCGCGTAATCGTCTCCAAAGATCTCCAGGCAATCGCGACGGCCGGCCGCCGTCTCCATAATGACGGGCAGGAGGTTGGCCGGATGGCGCTCCAATCCGCGCACCCTGCCCAGAACGTCATATCCCGCGGCGTTGAAATAGCGAAGAGACGCGAATCGTAGTCCGCGAAGCCGTTCGTACCACTCGAGAAGACGCTCGATCTCGAGCTTGGTGAAACCATAGAAATTGACGGGATTGCAGGGGTGCGCTTCATCCACCGGAACGTATCGCGGCTCGCCGTAAACGGCGGCCGACGAGGAAAAGACCAGCCGGCGGACTCCGATCTCGCAGGCCGCGTTGAGCAGATTGATCGTCCCCGTGATGTTGTTCACGGCGTATTTTTCCGGATGAATCATCGATTCGCCGGCGGCTTTGAAGGCCGCCAGATGCATGACGGCATCGACGCCGCACGCCATGGCCGCGCTAAGAGCCGCCGCGTCCAGAATGTCGCCGAGCACGAAACGCGCCTCGGGGAACAGGTTCTCGCGACATCCCAAGGAAAGATTGTCGTAAACGGCGACTTCGTGTTTCTGGTCGAGAAGAGCTCTGACAACATGACTTCCGATGTATCCGGCGCCCCCCACGACGAGGACTCGCATGCTTGCCTTCCCTTTTGAATGGCGGACGGCGCCGCCGTCTCGAATGCCCGCGAGGACACTACATTCACGTTCGCGAATCGTCAAGTTGACGTTGCAGCAAGCGAGTCACGTCTTCGATCGACATCGGCGGCCCGAACAGATGGCCCTGCATGAGATCGCAATGGCTGGAGAGCAGAAAATCACGCTGGGTCTCTTTCTCGACGCCCACGGCGACGACTTTGAGACCGAGATTATGAGCCATGGCAATGATCAACGTCACGATGGCGACGTTGTCGGCGTCCTCCGGAGTCGCGCTCACAAACGATTGAGCGATTTTCAGGGCATCCACCGGCAAACGCCGCAGATGACTGAGCGACGAGTAGCCGGTGCCGAACCCGTCGATGACGAGCGACACTTGGCGCTTCTTCAGCGCCTGCATCGTGCGCGCCGCCTCGGCGATGTTCTCCATGAATACGCTTTCGGTGATCTCCACCTCGAGCGACCCGAGGTCGAATTTTTCCTCGTCCGCGATTCGTTCGAGCGTCTCCTCGAAGCTCGCTTTTCGAAAATGGCGAACGGAGACATTGACGGCCAGTCGCAGGGCGGACAATCCGGATTCGCGCCAGACGCGGCCCTGGCGACAGGCCGCCCGCAAAACCCACTCGCCGATCGGCATTATGACTCCGATCTCCTCCGCCAGTCCGATAAAGGCGCGCGGATCCAGCAAACCGCGCTCGGGATGCGCCCATCGCAGCAGGGCCTCGACGGACACGATCTCGTTCGTGCGCGCGTCGATCTGCGGCTGGAAATGGAGACGGAGCTGCCCGCGATCGATCGCCTGGCGCAGGTCGTTCGCCAGCGACAGTCGATCGAGAGCCGTCTCCTCATTGTTCGTGACGAAAAGCTGCCAGTTGTTTCGTCCGCGCTCCTTGGCGTGGTAAAGCGCCAGATCCGCGTTCTTGATCAGCGTCTCTCCGTCGCGTCCGTGCAACGGGAAGACCGAGATACCGATGCTCACCGTGATGTTCAGCGGATGACCCTCGATCACGACCGCGGGCTGAAACGCGCGCAGTATTTTCTCGGCCACCAACGTCGCGTCACGCATCGCGTCCACGGCGGGCAGCAAGACGAGGAACTCGTCGCCGCCCAGTCGCGCCACCGTATCCTCGATCCGCAGGCTCTGCAGCAGGCGCCGCCCGATCTCGCACAGCGCCTTGTCGCCGACGGCGTGGCCGAGCAGGTCGTTGATCATCTTGAAACGATCCAGATCAAGGAAGAGCACCGCCAGCATAATCCGACTGCGCTCGGCGCGCGCCAGGGCCTGCGACAGGCGATCGCCGAAGAGCAGGCGGTTGGGCAGCCCGGTCAAGGCGTCGTGATACGCGAGACGACGAATGGTCCCTTCAACGCGCTTGCGCGCCGTGATCTCCTGGCGCAGCTCAAGCGTGCGCTCCTGCACGCGTCGCTCCAGATCGTCGTGGGTGAGCTGCAAGACCACGTTGCTCTCGGCGATTTGCTCGAGCATCTCGTTGAAGCCGTCGATGAGCACGCCGATTTCGTCCTGGCCGCGCTTTTGGGCGCGCGCCGCGAAGTCCTTGTCGATCGAAAAGCGGCGAGCAGTCTCGGCCAGATGAGAGATGGGCCGCGAGATCAAGGATTGCAGGCGCGCGGAAATCAGCAACGTCAGGAGCGAGGAAGCGGCCAGCACGGCCAGCACGACCCACGCATAGCGCATGAGACGCGAGCCCATGGCCGTCAGATCCGAACGCACGCTCACGGCGCCGATTCTTTCGCCGTCGAGCATGATCGAGCGGCACACGCTCAGCGATTCCCTCTCGAAAACGTGACCGCCGGCATGCCGGTCGAGCTCCGGCATCGCCGTAAGATCGGATCGCAGATAGGTCGCGAAGAGCCGTCCGTCCTTCGTGAAGATCGCCGCGGCGATGACGTGCTTCGCGACGCGCAACGCTCCGAGCGTCGCTTCGGCGGCGGCCTGATCGTTGAAGGTCAGGGCCGCCGTGCTGTTCGATCCGACGACATCCGCGAGCGTCTCGATGTTTTGCTTCATGGCCGCCCGGAAGGCGATCAGCTCGTACCCGACAAAGGCGGTGACGGAGAGCAGCAGCACGGCGCCGTTCGTCAACATGGCGATGAGCGTCAGCTTGGAACGAATCGAAAAGTCGCGGAAGGCGCGCATTCAGCCCCCCTCGTCTCCCGGCTCGTCCCGAGCAACGCGCGCCAGGCGCAGGAGACGGGAGCTGATTCTGTTTTTGGCGCGCGCGGCGGCCTCGATGTCGATCTCGAAACGAACTCGATTACGCTCCATCGTGAAGCCGATGACGCCTCCGCGAGCCGCGAAACGCGGCGCGTCGCCGACCGCGCGCGGGCCGCGCCCCGCGAGCGCCTCGAAGATGTCCGGCGGCATGTCGTACTCGGGCTCGGAGATGAACAAGCCGCGACACGGCCCAAGCTCTTTCACGGAACGACAACGCGCGACGATGGCCGTCTCCCCGACATGCTGCTCTTTACGGGACGCCGAGGTCGCTTCGACGTCCATGAGCCGCTCGATGCTCGGATCGGCCGGATCAGCGACGCCGCGCTCGGCCGCGCGAGACGGGCCGACGAGGACGAAGACAAGAACGGTCGTGATCGCGAAATGAAACAGGCGGGCGCGAAAAAACGCAGAAACGTTCCACCAGGTCCGTACCGTCGACCGGCTCGTCAAAACACCCACCTCCGTCACTGAGAGAGGGCAACAGCGTCGAGCCGGGCTGTTCTCCATGGCGATCATGACGGCAGCCTGCGACTCTTTGTGTAAATTTTAGCACCACAATCCAAGGGCGTCATCAAGCGGAATAGATGGAGTAGGATGGAGGGTCGAACGGGAGGAAAGGCATGAAACGTCTGATCGCCGCAATCGTCGTGAACTCCGTCGCGTTGCTGGCAACGGTAGTCGTGCCGGGCATCGAGTTTCGGGGCACCCTGCTGACATTGCTCGTGGCCGGAGCGATCTTCGGGCTTTTCAACGCCATTGTGCGTCCGATCGCGATGATCCTGTCGTTGCCGGCGCTGATCCTCACGTTGGGATTGTTCTACTTCATTCTCAACGGTCTTCTGCTCTGGCTGGCCTCCCATGTCTTGCCGGGGTATAGCGTTTCGGGTCCCGTGGCTGGAATTCTCGGCAGCATCGTCATCGCTCTCGTGAACTGGGCGGTCAACACGTTGTTCGGCGGACAACGCGACAGAAAACGATCCCAATGACGCGACTCGGCCGCGATCATCAAGCGCTCTTCTTGACGTATCGCGCTCCGAGACTATGATCTTGTCGGCGATCGAGGCATGACCGGAGAGAATCATTGAACGAAATCGAGATCGTTCCAGTCAGGACGCGCCGGACGCTGAACGAGTTCATCGGTTATCCCTACCGCCTGCACCGCGGCGACGCGCTGTGGGTTCCCCAGCTCCGCGCCGAGGTCAGGAAACTCCTCTCGCCGAAAAAGAACCCTTTCTTCGAGTACGCCGAAGCGCGGTATTTCCTGGCGCGCCGGACCGGCAATACGGTCGGACGGATCGCGGCGTTCAGCAATCGCAGGCACAACGCGCTGTTCGATGACCGAGTCGGATTCTTCGGATTTTTCGAGTGCGCCGACGATTCCGAAGCGGCGCGCGCGCTCCTTGACGCCGCCGCCGATTGGCTGCGCGCGCGCGACCTGAACGTTCTGCGCGGACCGATCAGCTTCGCGATGGCGACCGATGAAGTCGGGCTGCTCGTCGACGGATTCGACGCTCCCCCGGCGATCATGTCGCCCTACAATCCGCGATATTACACGCGGCTCGTGGAAGACGCCGGATTCGTCAAGGTCAAGGATCTCATCAGCTACCAGTCGACCGAAGTGCACATGGACTTCGGCGGGCCGCTCATTCAGCGCTTGCGACAGGGCGCCGCGCTGCTCGAGAAACGTTACGGTCTCACGACTCGGAGCCTCGACTTCTCCCGATTCGACGCCGAGATCGCCCTCATCAAGGAGCTCTACAACAAAGCCTGGGAAAGCAACTGGGGATTCGTGCCGCTCACGGATCGAGAAATCGATCACGTCGCGGCGCAACTCAAGCCGATCGCCGATCCCGACATTCTTCCCTTCGTTCTCAAGGACGGCAAGCCGATCGGTTTCGCGGTCGTCGTCCCCGATCTCAACACCGCGCTCAAGACGAACCCGTCGGGGCGCCTGTTCCCGGGCATCGTCAAAATCCTGTGGGCGTCGCGGCACATCTCGCGCCTTCGCATCATGCTCCTCGGCACGCTTCCCGAGTGGAGGCGCAAGGGCATCGACGCCGTGCTTTATCGGCACATCTGGGACAAAGGCTTCCCCAAGGGATACCGCTGGGGCGAGGCGGGCTGGATCCTTGAAGACAACGGCCCGATGAACAACGCGCTTCTCAAGATGGGTTTTTCGCCCTACAAGCGATATCGTATTTACGATCGGCCGATCCGGAGCATCCAACGTGAACGAGCGAATCTCGCGTCTCGTTGATCTCATCCGCTGGCCGCTGGCTGTCGTTCTCGCGGCCGGCCTGTTGTCTCTCGTCGCATGGCGCGCCTGCCACATCGTCGAGGAGGGCCGAAACGCCGGCCATGAGCTTGCTCGCGGCGTGGGCGAGATGGCCGAGCGCTTTAAAAGCGGCCGTATCACGACGACGTTTGTCGCGGCTATTCCACGCCTGGAACCCGGCGGCCCGCTGCTCGAGCTGGCGGCCTTTGAAGCCACGGAAACCTTCACGCGCACCGACGAGCGCGCCGTCCTCTTCGATCTTATCCGGCTGGGCAAGACGGTCGCCGAGATTCGAGCGCCCGTCACTTACCGATATCACCTGCGCCTTTCCGATCCGTGGCACCTCGATGTGCGCGGCGCGGTTTGTCTGGTGCGCGCTCCGCGCATCCGAGCGACGCTCCCCCCCGCGATTCATACGGACCGCATGGAAAAGCGCAGCGAGCGCGGATGGCTGCGATTCAACGTCGAGGAGCAGATGGCCGTGTTGGAACGAAGCATCACGCCGACGCTCGTAGAACGCGCGGCCGACCGCGAGACGCTCGACTTCGTGCGCGAGACCTGCCGGCGACGCGTGGCCGAGTTCGTGCGCGGATGGCTGTTGCGAGAGGATCAATGGAGCGCGGATCGATTCACGGCGGTGACCGTCGTTTTCGAGGATGAGTCCGGCGCCGACCTCGCCGACCGCTCGCCGACGCTCATCCGCGAGCCATAGGTTGACGCGAAGCTCGCGTCGAGCGAGACTCCCCTCGATCACCTCGCGTCCGTGGAGCGAGCTGGTGGAGAGCACGCCATGCCAGGAACCCTACTCGCCGTTCACGTCCACGCCCACGTCAAGCCCGATGCGATCGACGCGTTCATCGCCGCCACGCGCACCAACGCCGCGGCCAGCCTGAACGAGGCGGGTGTCGTGCGGTTCGACGTCTTGCAGGAAGTCGAGGACCCGACGAGATTCGTGCTCGTCGAGGTCTATCGCAACCCCGCAGCCGCCGCCGCTCACAAGCAGACGTCGCACTACGTGACCTGGCGCGACGCCGTCACGGCCATGATGGCCGAGCCGCGCGACAGCGTGAAGCACGTCACGATCTTCCCGGAAGACGACGATTACTGAGCCCCGGATGACTCGGTCACGCCGCGAGGGCAGGCGAAGCGCCGAGACCGCGATCGGCGAGCGTTTCGAGTTTTCCACGACCGGTCGCATCCTTTTCGGCGCGGGCGTCGTCGGCGAGGCGCCGGCGATCGCGCGCGCGCATGGGCGGCGTGTTCTCCTGGTTACGGGACGTGAGGCGGCGCGATCCGCGCGGCTGGTCGAGGCGTTGCGACGCGCAGGCCTTGACGTCGCGACCCGCGCCGCCGTCTCCGAACCGACGATCGACGACGTTCGCGACCATACGCGACACGCGCGCGAGTCGAGCCGCGATCTCGTGATTGCGATGGGCGGCGGAAGCGCCATCGACACGGGCAAGTCGGTCGCCGCCTTGCTCGGCAACGGCGGCGATCCGCTCGACTACATCGAGATCGTCGGTCGCGGTCGTCCTCTCGAGCGTCCTTCGACGCCGTTCATCGCGATCCCGACCACGGCCGGCACGGGCACGGAAGTCACGCGCAACGCCGTGCTCGTCTCACGTGCGCATGGCGTCAAGGCCAGCCTGCGCGGCCCGTTCATGCTTCCCGCGGCGGCGCTCGTCGATCCGGACCTGCTGCGTGATTCGCCGCCGTCCATCATCGCCGCGAGCGGGCTTGACGCCCTCTCCCAGCTCATCGAGCCCTTTGTGTGCAAACGCGCGAATCCGGCAACCGACGCGTTGTGCCGCGACGGTCTCGCCCGCTCCGCACGTTCTTTGCGACGAGCCCATGGATGCGATCTCGCCGCCGCGGTGCGCGCCGATCTTGCCCTGGCCAGCCTTTTCGGCGGTCTCGGCCTGGCCAACGCCGGCCTCGGCGCCGTGCATGGCTTTGCCGCGCCGATCGGCGGACGCTTTGCCGCTCCACATGGCCTCGTCTGCGCCGCGCTGCTCCCCTCCGTGATGGAGATCAACATTCAGGCGCTGCGCACGCGCGCGTCTCGCGAAGGCGGCGTCGCTCGCTATCGAGAGATCGCTTGCATACTGACGGGTCGAAGCAACGCCGCTCCCGAGGATGGCGTGACCTGGGTGCGCGACCTAACACGTGAGCTTGGAGTCCCGCGGCTCGCATCATTCGGCGTTTCTTCGGCCGACATCCCCGCTCTCGTCGAACGGGCCAAGGCCGCCAGCAGCATGCGCGCCAATCCCGTGCGGCTGACGGACGAAGAGCTGGCCGAGATCCTCGAAGGCTCACTTTGACCTGGAATCCTCCCGTAAGTTATTGAATACACATTGGAGCCTTATTCCACCCTTGAACGATCCGCCGCAGGCGGGGGCGGAACCAGCCGGGATTCCCCCGAACACGATCATGGACGGACTCCTGGCGTGACGATACACTTCTAGAAGGGCGAGCACATGAGCCATAAAGATATCTCCATCAAAAGCAAACTGGATTCGATCGAAGAGCGCTTACGTGGCCAGGGTGACCAGCATCTGGATTTTCTCGCCCACAAAGAGCAGATAACGCGCATTCTCGAGCTGGTCGAACGCAAGAACGTGCTCGTGCTGGGCCACAACTACATGGCGCCGCTGGTCTACAGCATCTCCGGAGAAAAGGAACGCGGCGATTCACTGGCTCTTTCCCGCCGCGCCGCCGAGACCAGAAAGCCGATCATTCTCTTTGACGGCGTGCGCTTCATGGCCGAGACCGCCAAGATCCTGAGCCCGGAGAAGAAGGTGCTCATAGCCGACGTCGAGGCCGGCTGCAGCCTGGCCGACCCGTTTACCGCCGATGACATCCGCGCCTATCGAGCACGCTATCCGGGCTCGCCCGTCGTCACGTATATCAACAGCTACGCGGACGTCAAGGCCGAGTCCGATTACTGCTGCACCTCGGCCAACGCGATCGCGGTCGTCAAGCACGCCGCGCGCGAGTCGGGCGCCCGGCGCGTCATCTTCTTTCCCGACTCGCTCATGGCGCGCAACATACAAAACGAACTGCGTCGTGACGGCTATGATCTCGAGGTCGTCTATCCCGGCAGGGATGACGACCTTTTTGGCCGTTGCGAGGTCCACGAGAAGTTCACCGCGGAGCACATCCGCGACATCCGGCGTCAGTTCGACATGCCGAAAGGCGCGTCGAACGCGGCGGTTCTCGTTCACTGGGAATGCCCGCCCGAAGTCGTGGCCGAAGCCGATTACTGCGGCAGCACTTCCGACATGGCGCGCTACATCACGCGGCGCCCCGGTCTCGTACGCGTGTACCTGGCGACCGAGTGCGAGATGGCCGCCAATCTCGCCAGCGAGTTCCCGCAAGTCGAGTTCGTTCGTACGTGCGGCTTCTTCTGCCAGCACATGCGCCGCATCACGCTCGACAAGATCCTGCGCTCTCTCGAGGACGAGGTTCACGAAGTCGACGTGCCCGAAGCGATTCGCGTCAAAGCCAGACGAGCGATCGACCGCATGCTGGGCGTGGACTGAAGCTTTCGGAGCCTGGCGCGCGGCGTCCCTTCGTCCCGCGTGATCAAGTCCTGATCCCTACAACGCCGAGACCGCATGAGCGCGCGGCGCGGCCCGGCGCCTCGTCGTGAGTCGCGAAAGTCAGCGCTGTCTCTCTGGACTCCGTCCATAGCAACGCCGTGACGAGATGAATGGAGTCCAACGTCCCCAGCGTCGCACCGAAAGGCTGCGCCGCGCGGTTGAGGACCGGTCGCGTCACCTCCACGATCTCGACGGCCGCCAGGATCTCGTACACTTTTTCACGGCCAAGCTGCCGGCGCGTAGACCGCTCACCGAAACCAGCCAGATCCTGCGCACAAACGTCTTGGCGTTAGGCGGTTCCGCCTTCGTGGAAAATCAGGCGTCGAGCGGAGCGATCGCTTCGAGGTCGTGCACAAGACGCGCCGGAGGCAGGCTCGCCAGAAAACGCCGGCCGTACTGACGTGTGACGAGACGGCTGTCGAGAACCGCCAGAATGCCGCGATCCGCGGTCGAGCGGATGAGTCGCCCGAGGCCTTGCTTGAGCGCCAGGATCGCCACCGGCACCTGGTACTGGGCGAAGGGATCGCCGCCGCGCTTCTTGAGCCAGTCGATGCGCGCCGCGACGACAGGATCGCTGGGCGAGGCAAAGGGCAGCTTGTCGATGATCACGCAAGACAGGCTTTCGCCGACGACGTCGACTCCCTGCCAAAACGACGCCGTCCCCAGCAGAACCGCGCCGGGCGTCGCGCGAAAGATCTCGAGCAGCGCCGCCTTGGGCGCCTCGCCCTGCACGAGCATCGGATAGGAAATCGCGTCCGCCAATCGCTCGGCCACCGCATTCATGTTGGCGTGGGAGGTGAAGAGCACGAAAGCGCGGCCGCGGCTCAGGTCGAGGAGCCGCGCCGTTTCCTCGGCGACGCGATCGACGAAGCGCGGCGACTGGGGGTCGGGCATGCCGCGCGGAACATAGAGCGTGGCCTGGCGCGCGTAATCAAAGGAAGAGTCGAGCACCAACTCATCGGTGGGCTCGACGCCGAGACGTGTTTTGAGGTAAGCGAAGCTGCCCTCCTCGGCGAGCGTGGCCGAGGTGAGCACCGCCGCGCGGACGCGCTTGAAAAGCAAATCACTCAGGAGCGACGAAACATCGATGGGCTGGGCGCGGACAAAGACGCCGCGCCCGCGCGCCTCGACAAAGTAGACGAAATCGTCGTTTTCGGCGTCGACAACGAATCGCGTCTCCGCGGCGAGAGCCTGGGCGCGCTTCGAAAGCGCGCCGAACGCATCGGAATGCTTTTCGATGTCCCGCAAGGCGGTCGACAGAACGTTCAAGCTCGTAATGAGCGCATTCGAGGCTTCCGCGGCGATCTTCGTTTGCCATGCCGGAACGAGCCTGCGGCCTCCGTCGCCCTCGATGAGGGCGAAGAAGCGCACGGCATGCTTGCGCGCCGCGCGCGCCGCGGCCACGACCGACGCATCGACGCGCCGCGTCGCTCCCAGCTCACGTTCCACGTCGTGACACAAATCCTCGACACGACGGGCGGAGACATGCGTGCCGAAGTATTGCGAGGCCACGTCCTCGAGCGCGTGCGCCTCGTCCAGGATGACGGCGTCATACCGCGGGATGACCTGGCCCCGACTTTCATCCATGACGGCGAGATCGGCGCAGAGCAGATGGTGGTTGACGACGACGATATCCGCCGCCGTCGCGTTCAGACGCATGCGCGTCACGAAGCATTCGTCGAGATGCGGACAAGCGCCGCCGAGGCAACTCTCCGATGCGGCCGAGATCTCGCGCCAGAACTCGACTCGGTCGGGCAGATCGCGGATCTCGGCGCGATCCCCGGTGCGCGTGCGTTTGGCCCAGCTCTCGACTTTACGAAACAGCGGGATTTCCTCGCGTCTCGTAAAAGCGCCCGCCCGCAGAAAGGATCCGAGACGCGCGCGACAGAGGTAGTTCGCGCGTCCCTTCATCACCGCCACGCGCAATCGGCGGCCGAGGGCGCGCGCGAGAAGCGGGATGTCCTTGTCCACGAGCTGCTCCTGCAGGTTCTTGGTGCCGGTGGAGACCACGACACGACGATCGAGATGCGTGGCGGGATACAGATAGGCGAGCGTCTTGCCCGTGCCCGTGCCGGCTTCCGCAAGCAGGAGACCGCCATCATGCAGCGTACGTTCCACGGCCTCGGCCAGGCGTTCCTGCGCGGGACGAACCTCGTAGCCCTCCAGCGCCCGGGATAAAAGCCCGCCGGCGCCGAAAAACGACACGCACGCGCCAAGCGAGCCGTGCATGCGTTTTGTCGGCAGTCGCGTTTTCACCAAAGCGTCAGCCTTTCGCCGCGCGCCCGCCGGCGACGTCCGGCGCGCCGGCATCGAGATCGTCCAGGAAACCGGCTGGTAAGACGACCTTCTGGACGCCGCCGCTCTTACCGCGACGCAGGCGCATCGCCTCGGGCGGGAATGGCAGGTCGCGGTCGACCGTCGCTAATGTATTCTCGAGATCGGCCAGCGACACGACGCGCATGAGACGGTCGCGCAGAACGGCCGATCCCGGAAACCCTTTCGTGTACCAGGAAGCGTGCTTGCGAAAAGAGCGCATGCCTCCCGCCTCTTCCGACCAGCTCACCAGGCGTCGCGCGTGATCGAGCATGATACGGACGACTTCTCCGAGCGCCGGGGGGTCGGCCGGCGCGCGCCCCTCGAAGACGTCGGCCAGATCGCGAAAAAGCCATGGCCGGCCGAGGCAGCCGCGCCCGACGATGACGCCGTCGCATCCCGTGTCGCGCATCATGCGCAACGCGTCCTGAGCTTCCCAGACGTCGCCGTTCCCAAGGACCGGAATGCGCGGCAACGCTTGTTTGAGACGAGCGATCGCCTCCCATCGCGCATGGCCGGAGTAATGCTGCGCCGCCGTGCGCGCATGCAGTCCGACCGCCGCGCAGCCTTCTTCTTGCGCGATGCGGCCAGCTTCGAGAAACGTGACGCGTGCATCGTCGATCCCGATGCGGATCTTGATCGTCACGGGCACGGCGCCGGCGCTTCCCACCGCGGCTCGAATAATGTCCCGTAGCAAGCGCGGTTTGGCGGGCAACGCCGCGCCGCCTCCGCGCCGCGTCACCTTGGGCGCGGGGCAGCCGAAGTTCAGATCGAGGTGATCGATCCGTCCCTCTCCGACGAGGATCCGCGTCGCCTCGCCGACGTGGCGCGGATCGACGCCGTAGAGCTGGAGGCTGCGCACCGGCTCGGCGGGATCGAAGCTCGCCATAAGCTGTGTCTTGCGATTGCCTTCGACGAGCGCGCGGGCCGTGATCATCTCGCTGACGTACAATCCGGCGCCGAAGCTCCGGCAGAGAAGACGGAACGGAGGATTCGTCACGCCGGCCATCGGCGCCAGAACGACCGGCGGCCAGGCGCGGATCTCGCGGACGGCGAGCGGGACGAACTCTCCGTTCCGCGCAAGCGGCACGTCGCGGTTGACCGGGTTCAGGTAGCGCGCGTCCATCGTGAACCGGAACGGCAGTCTAGCTGTTTCCAACCCGAGAGGCGAGAGGCTTGACAGACATCGACGCCGCGCGCTAGTGTCGCCGCCATGCCCGAACCGTCAAGGATCGATTTCGTCCTCGCAACGCTGGCCGCCGCCGAGATCGGATCGATCGCGTCAATCGCCGAGAAGCTGCGACGGGTCGAGCAGGCTCTGAGCGATCTTAATCAGCCCGCGCTGGCGCTTCGGGCGCGTGAAGCGATCGCCGCGCTCGAGCGCGGCGATGCCGTCGAGTTCAAGCGAATCCGCGCCTTCCTCCAGGCCAAAACGGGCCACCTCCGCTAATACGAAGACGAGCGAGTCGCGTGCGGCAGGCCCGCGAACAGATCTGGACGCGACAATCCCATGCGAGCCAGTCGGAACGACAGCGACGTGCGCAGGCAGCCGAGGCCGTACTTGACGCTCCGGCGAAAGTTGATCGAAGAGGCCTCGGCGAAATATTTCGTCGGGCAGCTCACCTCGGCGATCGTCTGTCCCAACCAGAGGATCTGGGCCAGCATCTGATTGTCGAACACGAAGTCGTCGGAATTGCGCGAAAGCGGCAGGCGTTCGAGGAGCGTCCGCGAGAACGCGCGATATCCGGTGTGGTATTCGGAAAGCTTGGCGCCGATGAGGATGTTCTCAATGAGAGTCAGTCCCCGGTTGGCGGCGTACTTCCAGACGGGCATGCCGTCGCGCACCGCGTGCCCACCGAGAATGCGCGATGCCAGGACGCAGTGATAGAGGCCGCTGCCGATCATCGAGGCCATCGCGGGAATGAGCTTGGGAGTGTACTGGTAGTCGGGATGGACCATGATGATGATGTCTCCGCCGTTCTCCAGCGCCAGCCGATAGCAGGTCTTCTGATTGGCGCCATATCCCCTGTTCTCGGGATGCGTGAAGACCGTGGTGTCGGGCAGCATGCGCGCGATGGCCGTCGTCTCGTCGTGGCTGGCGTCGTCAACCACGATCACCAGATCCACGATTCCCTGGGCCATGACCTCGTCGTACGTGCGCCTCAGAGTGCACGCCGCGTTATATGCCGGCATCACGACGACGACACGTCGATTCTTGAACATGCCGCGTGAATTATATCAGTCGAGGAAACGCACGAGCGAGGCCGCGTCATGCGCACGTGAAGCTCCGCGCCTCTCGGGCAACCGTCGGGGTATCATGTCGTGCTCATGCGCTCTCGCTTTCTCAAAGGCGTTTTTGTCCTGACGGTCGTCTCCTGGGTCGCCGTGGTCTTGGCCGATTCAACGACGAGCCGGGCGCGGGTCGGCGTCGACGGCGTCTGGGACATGCTTCTGTTGCGCGAATACAGACCTTTCGATCCGCGTCAGATGCATCCCGGGGAACCGCCGGGATTCCGGGTCGGCGATGCACGTTCGGAAGCGAGAATCGACGGGTTCGGCCCGAACGCTCCAATCACAATCAATGTGCGCGCCGCAACCGCGATTCAGCGCGCCGTTATTCTGGTCGTCGAGATCAACGGCGTCCCCGTCTCATCCCATGCGGTGGGAGGCCGCGCGGGTTTTCTCACGATTCGTGCTCGGGCCGATGCACGAGGCATCCTTCGTCTGCGCATGACGCCCGAACCATTCGGCGTCGGTCAGGACGGACAGAGGCCGAGTTATCGACTGCTCTCCATCTCTGTCACCCAAACGCAAGGGGCCATGCCGCCCTCGCGCCGCCTTTTGTGCTACGCCATATTGCTCGCATTGCCCATCGCGACGATTGGACTCGCTTCTCGCGGGCGCCGCTGGAGCACGCCTGCCCTTGGCATCGCCTTGTCGCTAGCGATCGTCCTCGCCAAACCGTACGTCGTTGCCAGTCTTTCCGCGCTCGTTACCGGCGGCGTCGTGTTCGTCGCGCTCAAACGCCTGCTCGATATGGTGACGAAATCCGAGCAGGCCGCCGTGCTCTGCGCCGCCTCGGTCGTCCTTCGAGTGCTCGCCGCCCTGCATCCGGCATACCCGTCAATCGACGCCACGTTACACAGTCACCGTCTCGACACGTTCCGCCAAGGCGCGCTTGTCCGGAACGTTGCCAGCATCTCCGAAGAGACGCCTGCGCCTGTCTGGCTTCCATACCCGCCGCTCGCATACGCCATCCTCGGTCCGCTCGCGCGACATAACGAAGACGTCGCGCTGACACGCGGCGCCACGGCGATCATCGAGGCGTCCGCGCCGTTTTTGCTGCTGCTCATGTGCCGGGCCGCCGGCGGCTCCGCGCGCGCGGCCGGATGGGTCGCGGCCGCGGCATGCGTCATGCCCGAAGGAATGCTGGTTGTCGCGAAAGGAATCCTGGCTAACGCGATGGGCATGTGGGCGGTACTGGTTGCGATCTTGGCCGTGCTCGCGCGGTGGCATCCCATCGTCATCGCGGGGACGTGGATTCTCGCCTACCTGGGACACGTCGGCTCGGCCGCCGGACTGAGCGTGCTGGCCGTCGTCTGGATCTTTCTCGAGCGGCGACAGCGAGACTCGAGCGATCATCGGCGCTCGGCCACGATCTTTTTTGCCATGACGGTCGGGCTCGTGGGTGCGTTATTTCTCTATTACTGGGAGGCCTGGGATTCCGGCGTGCGCGGGCTCTCGATGCTGAAGAGGGACGCTTCGAATCGGATCGAGAGCGTATTCTTCGTGCGCTGGATATATCTCGGCAAGCTGCTGCAGAACCTTATTGTGAAATACGGCCTGCTCTTGCCCGCCGTCTACGCTGCCTTTCGAAGCGGCGCGATCCCTCCCGTCCCGCGCCGAATGCTCATCGCCTGGTTCGCGGCCGGTTCTTTGTTAAGCATTTCGGCGCTCACGTCCGCTATCGCGTTCCGCTCCGAGTATTTTCTCGCGAGCGCTGTAGCTCTCGCCGCGGGATTCGGTCTGGGCCACTGGCAACAGAGGGGACGTATTCGTTGGATCCGGCTCACGCTTCTCGGTACGATGTTCATCCAGATTCTATTGGGCGTCGTCATGCTCCAGGCATGGTGGGATCCCATCAACGTCATCATTCCATCGCCGCGCTGGTGGCTTGCCCCTCGGTGAGGCGGCGATACACGGCAACCCCTGTAATCGAAGCGAGACGCATGGCCCGGCGCCCTCGAGCGCTCGACGATCTTTTTATGTGGGCCGACGGCGAGGATATCTTGTCATGCCATCGCCGCCGCCGCTGGCCCTGTAATATGCTGTCGCGGTCTGCCGCGCGCGGCAGGCTGCGCTTCAAAGGGTCATTGTTGTAAGCTTTGTCGACGGGCCGCGTCCAGCATGTGGAGCAACGGCGACTCGGGATGACACGTGAACCTTGACGAGATACGGCGGCGTTTCGCTGAGGCGGCCCCGACTTACGACAAGCTCAATCATATTCTGACCTTCGGCCTCGACGTCGTCTGGCGAAGATGCGCGTCGAGAGTCGCCGCCCATGACAGGCCCAAACGATGCCTCGACGCCTGTACCGGCACGGCCGACATGGCGATCGTCCTGAGAAAGCGCTTATCGCGCGGAGCGCTGATCATGGCCGCCGACGTCTCGACGCCGATGATCGAGCTTGCACGGCGCAAGAAAGGATCGGCCGGCGTGCGCTTCGTCGTGGCCGATGCTCGCGCGCTTCCCTTCCCGAACGCGTCGCTGGACCTCGTGACCGTCTCTTTCGCCGCCCGCAATCTGAACGCCGGCGCCGAGAGCCTGGTGAGCTGTCTCATTGAGTTTCACCGCGTGCTGCGGCCCGGCGGCCGTTTCGTCAATCTCGAAACGAGTCGACCGAGGTCAGCGATGCTCCGCTGGCTGACCCGGCGCTACGTCCGAGCGTGCGTCGAGTCTCTGGGAGGAGCGGTCTCCGGATCGCGATCGGCCTACGCATATCTCGCATCGAGCATTCCCCGCTTTCTCGACGCGAACGAGCTTGCGGCTCGGATACAGAATGCTGGATTCGCTCGCGTCGTTGTGCGGCGTCTCACCTGGGGCGTGGCGGCGATTCACGAGGCGTTCAAGCCGCAAGTCGTCCATTCGTCCACCGATTGCGACCACGCAAACGCCGTTGATCGCGCGCAGAGCCGGATGCGCGACGAATGATGATTGAACGAAAGCGGCTTCTTGCCGGCTTGGGCGCTCTCATGCGACGCCCCGCCATGATTTTGTTTTACATCAATCACGTCAGACGGCGGCGTCGCGTTTCCGTCATGCCCATTGACTGCATCTCGTTACGGGCGTAGTCTCCCCGCGACCCGTCTTCGCCGGTTGACAAGAAAGCGCCGGGATACGGAATCCGGGAATCTCATCCGATGGTGAATCGTCGCAAGCAATCTTTCCGTGAGCTGGCCGCGGTCGCGCTGTTGGTATTCCTCGGCCTGATCGCGAACGGCCGCCCCATCGTCGCCGGCGACACACGCGTCATGGAGCGCGTCGCCGCCAGTCTCGTCACCGCGGGCGATTTCGACCTCGACGAGTTTCCGGAAGTCTCGGCGCCGTTTTCGATGAAGATCGGCGAGCATCGCGTCTCGATCTATCCCGTGCTTCCGGCCGTTCTGGCGTACCCCGTGTTCTACGTCGCAAACACGCTGTTCGTCTTCAATGAAACCGGTTGCGCTCTTGCCGGAAAATTCGCGGCTTCCCTGTTTTCGTCCGCGGCGGCGGCGGTCTTCTTCATGATCGTCCTCCGGCTTCACGGAAGGCGATCCGCATGGATTGCGACGCTCATCTTCGCCTGGGGCACGAGCATCCATTCGACGAGTCAGGCGCTGTGGCAGCATCCGGCCGCGGCGTTGTTCCTGTCGGTGACGCTGCTCTTTATCGTGATGGCCGAGAACGACGACGCCTGGGCGGGGCGCGCCGGCCTGCCGCTCGCGCTCACGTTCGCCGCTCGCCACGCCGATATCGCTATCGTCTCGTCTCTCGCGCTCGTCATCGCGTGGCGCTGGCGTCGTCGCATCGCGTCGCTCGTCGCCTGGGGCGCGCCTGTCCTCGTCCTTCTGTCGTTTTATCAGGCGGCGCACTTCGGTTGCCCGCTGCGACACGGCTTCTCGGACAAGGCGGGCTGGTTCGACGCGCCATGGGGCGTCGGGCATTTTGGATTGCTCCTGTCGCCGGCGCGCGGGCTGCTCGTCTTCACTCCCGTCGTGATCGTGTCGCTCGTCGGAATCGCGCGAAGCTGGCATGGCGCGCACCGCCGGCTCGCGGTCGCCGCGACGCTGGCCGCCTCCGCTCACTGGATTTTCATGGGGCGCTGGGGGGCCTGGCATGGAGGCGTCTGCTGGGGACCGCGCATGATGACCGGCGTGCTTCCGCTTCTTTTTCTCTTCCTGCCCGCCGGTCTTGCTCGTCTCCCCATGCTTGGCGCGCTGCTCGCTCTGTTTTCGATCGGCGCGCAGCAGCTCGGTGCTTTCGCGTACGACGATTATCGCTGGGAGCGACTGTATCAATGGAAAGGAATGTCGTTTCACGCCGCGCTCTGGTCATGGCGCGACAGTCCGCTTCTTTTCCATGCACGGGAGCGCGTGCTCGTCCTCGCCCTTCCGGCGATCCGCGATCGCCGCGCCGAGATCCATAGGTATCCGATGGTGCTCGCCGGCCCTTCGGGCTCACAAATCGCTTTCGCAAACGGCCGTGTGGTCGTTTCAGGCGATGTCGCCCGTTTCAGCGACGTGCATCTCGTGCGCCGCGCAAAAGCGCACGACGATCGCCTCTCCTTGCAGGGACGCTGGTCCGGATTGTTTCTGCGAGTCAAGGGCGAGGGACGACGCCGGCCTCTCGAGCTGCGAATCGCCGGAAAAGGCGAGGGAAGACTCTATGTCGGTATCCGGCGTTTCCTCGGACGGACGACGTATTCGACCTTCGAGATGTCCGGCGATTTCGAGTGGCGGTCGCCTTACGAATATGCTGCGGCGCCCGGACCGGACATCTTCATCACGACCGGCAGGACGAGAGACCCGGCCGTGATTACAAACGTCTCTCTCGAGTGAATACGGACAAGGCCCCGAGCCCGAAAAGGCGCCGGAGACGCCGCGACGTTCGCCGCTGATGGCGCGAGCCGAGCGGATCGGCGACGGAGATCTCCACCCGCGGAACTGGCCGGAGCACTCAACATCCTCGCTTCCAGATTCCATGCCTGTCGTTCTTCGGCCGCGGCCGCCAGGCCAGCGGCGCCGAAACCGCTTCCGTCCCTGAACGAGGCGGCCAGCGAGTCTCTCGTAATACCGATCCGAGACCTCTCGGCTCCGTGGATCCGTGGATCCGATTTCGTGGATAAGGCTGCGCGTCGGTTCTATACTTACACGAGGCTGCGTCGTGCGACGGATTGAACTTCGCCCGCAGCCGGCGTGCGATATTGATCGACGGAGATCCGATCATGGCTCAGGAAGGCACAAGACGGGAGTTGCTGGCCAGGCTTGGCGCGGCGGCGGCCGGCATGGCCGTCACGACGCCGTCGTTTCTTGCCGAGAGCGGCGGCCGCGCCGACGAGCTGTCACGCAAGCGAGTCGCGCCACGAGTCATCATCGCGCGGGATGAGGCGTTGACTCGTGAATCCGCCGATCGACACCGGGAAAGACTCCAGAAGCTGCTCGACGCTTCCATGCAGAGGTTGACATCCTCTTCGAACGCGGCGAGCGCGTGGAAGCGAATGTTCAGGCCGGGCGATCGAGTGGGCGTCAAGGTCAACACTTTGGGACTATCCACCAATCCGGCCGTGGTGTCCGCCGTCGTGGACGGACTCCAACAAGCCGGAGTCCGCGATCAAGACATCATCGTCTGGGACCGGTTCGACGTGGAGTTGGAACGGGCGGGATTCAGGCTCAACCGGTCGGGTCCGGGAGTCAAGTGCCGCGGCACCGACGCGTCGCGCGCCGGCTCGGGGTACCAGGATGGCGTGGAGGTCAGCGGAAGCGTCGGTTCGTGTTTCTCGCGCATCGTCGCCGAAGAGGTGGATGCGTTGATCTGCGTGCCGGTGCTCAAGGATCACAATCTGGCCGGCGTATCGCTGGGGATGAAAAACTTCTACGGCGCGATTCACAATCCCAATAAATATCATGACGACAACTGCGATCCCTACATCGTCGACGTCGTCTCGCATCGGTTCATCGCGCCCAGATGGCGCCTCACGGTCTGTGACGGAACCCGCGCCCAGTTCCACAACGGACCTGGACGGAGCGCGGCGTATCTCTGGGCTTTCGGGGGCCTAGTCATCAGCGCCGATTTCGTGGCCGCCGACGCCGTCGCGGCCGGCATCATCGAGGAGCAGCGCATGTCCAGAGGACTCAGAGCCCTTGCCGACGAACGCCGCCCGCCGCGTCACATCGCCACGGCCGGCGCGCGCGGGCTCGGAGAGTCCGATATCGGCAAGATCGAGCGAATCGAGGTGTAGTCGATGTCCGTCGATCGCAAGAACCGGTTTCCGTCGCGGCGAGATCTGCTGCGATGGAGCGTCGCCGCGTGCGGCACGGCGGTGTGGCCGGGAGGCCGGCGGCGCGGTTTCTCTCAGGACATCGCCGGACGCGGCAATCTGACCGGTCCCGCACTCGACGGCGTTGCACGGCATCCGGCCGTGTTCTGGGAGTCGTTGCCGGACAAAAAGATCAAGTGCGTTCTCTGTCCGCGCGAGTGCGAGGTCGCCGACGTGGAACGCGGCTATTGCGGAGTGCGGGAGAATCAGGGCGGAAAATATCAAACGCTGGTCTATGGCGCTCTGTGCTCCGCCAATACGGACCCCATCGAGAAAAAGCCGCTGTTTCACTACCTGCCTGGAACAACGGCTCTTTCGGTCGCCACCGCCGGATGCAATATCGAGTGCAAGTTCTGCCAGAACTGGCAGATCAGTCAGTTTCGGCCGGAACAGGTGAAAAGCGTTCTCGTTCCTCCCGAAAGACTCGTCACGGCCTGCCTGGCCGACAAAACTCCGACGATTGCGTACACGTACTCCGAGCCGGTCATCTTCTACGAGTACATGCGCGATTCAGCGGCTCTGGCGCGCAAGCGGGGCGTTGGCAGCGTGATGATCTCCAACGGCTACATCCAGGAAAAGCCGCTGCGAGAGCTCTGCCGACAGCTCACCGGAGTCAAGATCGATCTCAAGGCGTTCACGGAATCGTTTTACAAGAATCAGTGCAGCGGAGAGCTGGCGCCGGTTCTGAAAACGCTCGAGATCCTCAAGGACGTCGGGATCTGGTTCGAGATCGTCGTTCTGATCATCCCCACATTGAACGATTCCCGGGAGGAGATCCGACGGATGAGCCGCTGGGTGGCGGAGAAGCTGGGGCCGAATGTGCCGCTGCATTTCACGCGTTTTCATCCCACGTACAGAATGACGAACCTGCCAAAAACGCCGGTATCGACTCTCGATCGCTGCCGCGAGATCGCGCTCGAGTCCGGAGTTCGCTATGTCTATGCCGGCAACGTTCCCATGCACCCGGGCGAGAACACCCACTGCCACCAGTGCCGGAAGGTCGTGATTCGTCGCGCCGGGTACAGAATCCTGGCCAACACCATCAAGAACGGCAAATGCCCGGATTGCGGCGCCGCGATTCCCGGCGTCTGGACGCAGGCGCAGGCGCTGCGTTCCCTCGCGTAGTACCAGGAACACCCATGCGTCACTGCGAGCCCGCCAAGGTCGCTATCGAGCGAAGCCATCTCGCCTTCTTGTAAGGATCGCTTCGGGCGTCGTTATTCACCGCCCGGCTCTCCGATATGCCGACCCACGCGCGCCGTCAAAATAAGCGACGCCGCGGAAACGATCTTGATTCCACCGAGCAGCAGGACGGTCGTCGTCGTCCCGTAAGCCGGGACAAGCAATAGTCCCGTGAAAAAGGCGCCGAGACACGCGCCGGCGTGATCGGCGCCGACAATGCCGCCTGCCGCTCTACCGGCCCGACCCATGGCGGCGAGTCGCGCTCCGCCCGCCAGGGCAAAGGCGGCGCCGCCCAGAACGCCGGTCCATCCGACCATGACCGAAATCGCGCACTCGATGATCGTGAATGAGAGGCGGCTTGCCGGGAGTGACGCCAATACGGACAGCAGCCACGGCGCGCCGAGAGCGAGAGTCGCCAGAAACACGTCCACCGCGATCATCCGTCGCCATAAATACGAGAAGAAGCGAGCCGCGCTCGCTTCTTCGGCGCGCTTCGCCTGGCGACCGACCAGCGCGCTTCCAATCGCCAATCCGCCCATGAACAGCGCGATGATCCAGCCGACGCGCTGGTAGACGTAACCATAGAGGTTCTGAAAAGCGAACAACCACGCAATGCTCATCGCCATGGTGACGAATCCGGTGGCGCCGACGGACAGGTCCACCGCGCCTTGCGCCCAGCCGGATCGGGATCCGGCGCGCATTCTCGAAGTCAGAAGGATGACGCCGGCGACGACGATGAAGGCGCCGAGAAAGCGTCGCCAGGTGATCGAACGAAGCCTCTCGATCACTCCACCGAAACGACCGCCGGTCATCCGGTCCCAAAGCGCGAGTCGCTGCAGGTAGACGATGGGATAAAGGTCCGAGCTGATCCGAATGGAGTGGACCGCTTTCAGCTCGGCGGCGCGCCGTTCGATTTTCTTTAGGTCGAGCCAGTCGTTGGCGCCCTCGAACCAGACGGGGTGGAACATCTCCGACTCCGCGCCTCGACTCGTATAGCGTTCGGATAGCGCGGCCGGGTCGACGCTCGTCAGATTTTCTTCCGTCGCGACGAGCACTTGCGCCGGGTCGCCCCAGCTCACCGTGATGTGAGAAAAGTGGAGGCGGAGCGTCGCCACGATCGACGCCAGGTACTTGCCGGAGGCGTCGGTGAGCTCGCCGGGAGTCGCGGCGACAGTCATGCACAACACCGAACGCCGCTTCATGGCCCGCCTGAGTTCTCCGAAAAACTCGCCCGTGTAAAGACGAGCGTACAGCGCGGAGGTTGGCTCCGGGAGTCTGGCGATGATCAGATCGTAAGCATCGCGTCGGTTCTTGACGAAATATCGGGCGTCCCGGGGCTGGACATGGACGCGCTCGTCCGCCAGCGCGCGTCGATCCTCTGCGGGCAGATAGGGGCGGACGATTTCGATCTGAAGCGGGTCCGGCTCCACGTAGTCGATCGCTTCGATCGGGTGGCGCAGCGCCTCGGACAGGATGCCTTCGGCGCCGCCTCCCAGAAGCAGCACCCGGCGGGGCGTGGGATGCTGGCACATCCAGAAATGAGCGAGCGGCGCAAACGTGTACGGATCGGGGAAATCCGCGACGACCTGACCGTTCGCGTAAAGAGTGTGCTGTTCCGCCAGACGTCCCACCGCGAGGTTCTGATACTTCGAGTCGGCCTCCACGATCAGCTCATAGCCCGCCGCGATACCGCGCCATCGGAGCCGCGTCAAGTGATCGTGGAGCCGATCACCGGCCAGGAGCGTCGCAAGCAGGATCACGGCGGCCGACGAGATCAGTAATGCGGGGCCGCGAAACCGTCCCGTCGTCTGTCGAAGCAAAACGGCGGACGCGAGAGTCGTGACGACGGCGCAGAGCATCGTGATCACGACGGGCGTGAGACGTTCCACCGCCCAGAAGCTGAAAGCCGCTCCGCCGATCAAGCTTCCGATCGACTCCAGGGCGTAGACGTCGCCAAGCGGACCCACGCCAAGCGCCGTCGCGTTCCGGCGTCTCTCGCGGATTTGTTCCGCGACGCGACAGGCCAGGGGAAACGCCAGGCCGACGAGCGCGCCGACGGGGGCGAGAAAGGCGACGGCCGCGAGCGCGGTGGTCACAAGCGGCAGGAACTCGCCGGGCCCGACGTCCAGCCAGCCCCGCGCGCCGCGAAAAATCCAGAGCTCGCCGCATGACGATGCGCTCAGGGTCGCCAGCACGCTTACCAACCAAAGGTCGGGTCGCCCGATTCTGGATTCGAGCCATCCGCCGAGGACCCCTCCAATCGCCACCCCCAGGAGCCATGCGAACAGCACCACGCCCCAGGCGAACTCGCTGCCGAACATCAAGACCAGGGCCTCACGCAACAGCAGAGACTGGGTGACGATCGCCTGGATACCCCAGGCGACGACGAGACCCGCAAGTCTGATGCAGCACCAATCCCGGGCATTCCAAGCCCGTTGTTGCTCAGGACGCGACATTGGTAGAAATCAGGCGCGGTGCTCATGCGAGCCCGGGCTCCTGAATCCCCCTTTCAAACCGTGCGTGCGGATT
>JAFGSN010000035.1 GCA_016934575.1 Vicinamibacteria bacterium | reverse complement strand
TTATTTGAGAATATCCTCTTCGTCAATTTCAAGACTGGCCGTATTCCACTTTTGCGAGTGGCCGGTTACAGGCTGAAGGGGGACCCGTGAGCTCTCATCATCGACACGCGCTTTCCTTTATTATCACTTGCGGTTTGGCGGTCGGATGGATCTCGCCGGACAAGGCTATCGCCGAGCCGTTGCTGCGAAAGCTCGGCCAGCTTCGCCTCGAGATTCTCGGCATCCAGGCCACGATCGATCCCGCGGAACCCGTTGTTCCGAAAGGCATTGCTTCGGGCGTGCGAATTGTAGTGAGCCGGGGCGGCGTCCCTCTTACGGCGGATGAGGTCGAGGAGTATATCGGCGCCGGCTATGAGGTCCATGCGGAGCTTTCCGGTCCCGGCTTGCCGGCGACGATAACGTTGCCGTACCTTCGGCCTGGCGAGGCCCCCTCCTCGGATCCGCTGCTTCTGCCCATTCCCGCGCTGCCTGTCGCCGGCGATTACGAGCTTTCGAACGTACGCATCGTCGCGGAAAGCCGTCCCTCGCTCGACGTGCATCCTGAAAGCGCCACGGTCAGAGTCATCGACCAAATCCTTGTCACTTCCGTCAAGACACGGCCCTTGACGCTCGATGAGATCAAGGAAAAGGGCATCGTTCTCGACAGCGACGATTATCTCGGCTTCGAGTTCACGATGGCATTCATGCTCGAGTCCAAAGTCGTTGACATCTCGTTTCCCGTCCTTTTCAATACGGTGACGAACGTTCCCGCGCCCGAGCTGATTCCGGACAATCTTTCGTTGGAGCTTCCGGTGAACATGCCCTTCGCCGTGTATCCGACTCTTTTGACAGTTGACGGCGACAACGACAGCGGCGGCGGCGGTATGCCTTCTTCCGCCGGCCTTGGCGATATTCGGATCCCGAGCGTCCTCGTCATACCCGGTAACGTGGGGTATTTAAAACAATTTTTTTCAGCGCAGCTCTTCGTCGCCAATGGCGCTCCTCTTGGCTCCGGGCTCCTGTTGAAGGACATCGAGGGAGAAATCGAGATGCCGCCGGGGAAAGACTTGACGCCAGGCACTGACGACGACCCGCTCGCGCTTCCGGAGATATCCCGCGACGGCCAGACGATACGGCAACCCGTGATCATGAGCGTCGTCAATCCAGGATCGGATGAAAAGGTTGGAACCGGCGACGACGATCCTGTGCTGCGGCCAGCGGAGCAAGGCCAGGCCGAGTTCTTGTTGCGCGCCGATAAGATCGAAGGCTACCACAAGCTGCGATTCGACGTTCGCGCCACTCTCGAAGGACTCCCGGTAGGCGACGTCAAGCTCAAGGGCGAGGCGCATGGCGGCGTGCTCGTGCGCAATGCGCATTTCAACATGACCTTTTCCGTTCCTTCAGTCGTTCGCGTTGATGAGCCGTTCTCGCTCTACGCCATCATCACGAACACCGGAGAAGGAAACGCCAATGATTTGACCGTGCAAATCGACGGCGATTCCGTCTCCGGCGCGCTGCTCGTTGGAGACGCGGAACAGGTCATCGATACGCTTGAGAAAGGCGACACTGAAACCCTGGAATTCCGATTCGTCAGCCAGAAAACGGGCCAAGTGACGGCGAGTTACCTGCGGATGGAAGGCGACGATCCCTACCTTCAAGGCAATTTGAGGTTTCGCGTGGGAGTCGGAGAACGCGGCGTTCCATTGTCGCCCGACACGCTCGTGCTCCCTTCGGCCGTGAGCGAACTTCCCTCGGACGTGGTTCGGCGCGCGATGCGCGTCCTGGGGCAGGCCTACAGCGTCGCCAACGCGCCAGGCGGCTTGCCTTCGGGAGTCCGGCGCGTCCGCCGCGCGACTGTCAAGGACAAGGCGCTGCTTCTCGCTGAAGCCGGCCTGCGGATCCAACTCGGCCAGCCGCTAGATGAAGCCGTGCGCGACCTGTGGGTCGACTACTACGGAACGTCGCCGGCGGACCTGGGCTTCGATCAGATTCTTCGCGAGACGACGGCCGGTCGCGATTTCGCGCGATCCGTCGGCGCGACGCTTTCGGACAAAGCCAGCGATCTCGACGGATTCGTGCGGGATCTGTCGAGTTTGGCCGCCTCGAACATGGACCTCGTGGCGTTCGCCGTCGGTGAGCCCGTCGGCGTTGCCGTCTCCGACTCCGCCTCAAGGGTCACGTCCTATGAAAGGACGGATCCGGATCTTCTTGCGTCCGCAGTTCCCGGTTCGGTGATACTCCCCTTGGGAGATCCCGAGACGGCGCCCTTGATCGGCCTCGTCGCGCTGGCGCAGGATACGCTTTATCGAATTCAAACCCATGGCGCCGCGAGCCTCGACCTGTGCTTCACGGCTCTTGACGGCGAGCTGTACTGTGCTAACGCGTCGTTGACGGGCGCCGCGACGCTTGTTGTGGATCGTACGCGGCCCGAAGACGTCACAATCGAAGAGAACGGTGATGAAGTCTCGACCTCGAAAGTGGGCCGGCAAGGACCGCGGCTCGTGGCCGTCACGGTCATCGGTCCCGAGGTTCTCTCTCAGGCGAACCCCTTTGGCATGAGCGCCGTGGCCCTCTTCGATCGGGCGGTCGACGAGGCTGACGCGGCGATCGAGGATCACTACTCGATTCCCAAGAACAGCGTTTTGGCCGCGAGTCGTCGCCTGTCCGGCAGGCTCGTCTTTCTGACCCTGCAACAGCCCGAAGGTCCTTATGTGCCGACGACGCTCGCCGTCGACTCGATCTCCGATCCGCGCGGCACGCGAGGTTCGGCGGGTGAAATAGAGCTGGTTTCGAAACTCCGCATTCCAGGCGGCGTCGCCCGAGGACGCGTCCTCAACGCGGACGGTTCGCCGGCGCCGATCGACAAGGTTTATTACCGGAATCAGACCGAACAAGGCGATTCAGTGCCGACGGTCGCAAGCGTTACACGCACGCGCTACCCATATATCGCGGCGATCCCCGTCGACTCGAACGGCGCTTACGAGATTCGCTACGTGCGCCAGGAACAGAGGGGGCGAGCGTTCAGCGCGGCGGTTTATGAACCGACTCACAACGCCGAGCGGCTGGTCGCCGGCTACGTTCGGAGCGTTGGCGAGATCGTGATTCTCGACGTCGTGATCTATGGCCGAGGCGCGGTCGAGGGCGTCGTCACCGCCGCCGGCAAGGTCGTTCCGGGCGCGCAAGTCGTGGCGATGAGCGACACCGATCCGGGCACCGGAGGCCGGGCCACGACCGACGCGCAGGGCTATTATGCGATCGAGGATCTCACGGTCGGCGGCGTTTCCGTCAAGGCTTTGGCGGAGACGAGCGTCGGCCCGCGTATCGGGACGGCTTGGGGGCGCATCGAGCGCGCCGGAAGCGCCGCCAGGATCGATGTCGACGTCGCGGACGATTCAATCAACGTTTCCGGATGCGTTTCCCTCTGGCGCGATTCGCAGCTCGTTCCCGTTCCCGGCGCGGTCGTTCTTTATCAGCGGGCGCCTTCATACCGAACGATCGACTACGCGGTGGCGGCCTCGGAAAGCACGGCCGAGATGCAAGAGGGTTGTTACCGCTTCGAGAACATGCCCCCGGGCGAATTCATGGTCGCCATCAACGGATATCACGAGTACTCGGGACGCACCGCGCTGCGCTCGGGCGCCGGCGACGAGAAGAACGTGGATTTCGTCCTCTCGATCGCGCATACGGGAATCGCCGGCGGCCTCGTGCGTCTGCCGAGCGGCGAAGCCGCGTCCGGCGTGTTCGTGGGAGCCCAGGGCTCCGCTCGCGGCGTCATGACGAAGGAGGACGGCAGCTTCATTCTTCCCGGAGTGCCGATCAATCGGCCTGTAACGATCGCCGCCACGACGACCGATCGGCTTCGGCAGGGATCGACGTCGGTCTTGATCGGCGCGAGCGGCGTTGTCGATAACGTGGTCATCGTGCTCTCCGGACTCGGCGCGGCGGAGTTCCTCGTGCTCGATCCGGCCGGACAGCCTGTCGCCAACCAGGCGGTGCGACTGCACGACGGCATGTGCACGAAGAGCTGCGGATGTGCGGAGGAGATCACGGACGTCAACGGCCGCGCCCGCTTCGAGGGCCTGCCTATCGGAGAAGCCGTCGCTGTCGCGAGGCGGTTCGTGAACGTCGTCGACGTGGCCAGCGGAAAAGCGGCGATCAAGGCGGACGGAGAAACGGCGCAAGGGATTCTTCGGTTCGGGGGAGGGGGCTCCGTTCACGGCCGTGTGCTGCCGCCGTCGAGCGATCCGGATGAAGGCGCCGTGATCGTCGCGACGGGAGGCAAGGTGTCGCTGATATCGAAACACTATCCCGCAAATGAGTGCGCTCCTTCCTACAGCGTCTCGCATAGCGGATACGTCGACATCAACACCAACGAATTCCACTTCGACGGGGTGAATGTCGGGCCGGTCAACGTAAAGGTGGAGAATCCCTTCTTCCCGCCGGCTTATGCCCAGGGCGTGATCACGCGCGACGGAGAGACGGTCACGCTCGAAGTTCAGCTCGTGGACGACATGGCCAAAGAGCTGAGCGGCATGGTGCATCTGCCGGACGGCGAGACCCCTGTCGGGGCCGGAATCCAGGTATCCGTCGAAGGCCGGCTTCCCGAAGTGCAGGTGAGGACGGATGAAACCGGCGAGTATCATTTTCCAGAGGTCTTGCCCGCCGGACGCTACCAGCTCACGGCTCTCGATCCCGAGACCGGAAACACGTCGCGGACGACGATTGATCTCAAGGAGCGTGAGAGCGCCCGTCACGATCTGCGCCTCATGGGCCGCGGAAACGTCAATGTTCACGTCATCGACGGTTCAGGGAATCCCGCCCCGAACGCCTTTCTGATCCTTCAGGAAACGGATTATCCTCGGCGAACTTTCGAGACCGTGATCGAGCCCGCGGAAGGAGGCATGGCCACGATCCGGGGCGTTTTCGAAGGCCGGTTCAGCGTAACGGCCGAGGACACCTTCGGGCGCGGCGGGCGCGTATATGGCGAGATCCCCGAGCCTGAGAGCGAGGTCGACGTCACTCTCACGCTCGACGCCACGGGCACGGTCCGCGGGCGTTTCTTGCGGCCGACGAGCGAAGGCGCGCATGAACCGGTTCCCTACAGCGTCGTGACGCTCAAAGCGGGCGGAAGAGCCATCGGCACGATGACCACGCCCGGCTCGGGCGACGACGCGGGGCGGTTCCTGTTCGAGTACGTTCCCAAAGGATCGTTGACGATCGAAGCGCGGGATCCGCTCACGTTGCGGAGCGGGATCGCGACGGATCTCAGCATCACCCAGGACGGACAAGTTGTCGAGATCGACGTTTACGCCAAGGGCTTGGGCGCGGTTCATGGAATCGTGACGCATAAATATGGGGATGGCGATACGCGTCCGGTCCCGGGTGCCAATGTCCAGATCGTCTCGGGAGACGTCAAGATTACGACCACGACGAGCGCCGAGGAATCGCGTCGAGGCGAATACAGCGTCGTGGGCGTGCCTGAAGGACGCGTTGTCGCCACGGCTTACGTGGGCGAAGAGGCGCAGAGCGCGCTGGCGGGCAAAGCCGAGGGCGATCTCGTGGGGGAGGGCGGCTTGCTCCAGCTTGACGTCGCTCTGCGCGACTCCGGACCGATCGAAGGCGTCGTGATCCCCGCGATCGATGGCGATCTCGAGATCTGCGACATCACGATTCAGTCTCGAAGCTGGCCGCGATACTCATATACGACGACGACGGGACCGAGCGAGGATGGCCGATTCGAGTTCTCGAACGTGCCTTCCGGACCGGCGCGAATAAAGGCCGCCGTCCGACACAGCGTGGACCTCGTCGAGACGGACATTGACATGCCGGCGAGCGGGACCGTCGAGCTCCGGCTCAACGGCGTGGCCGCGCTCAGCGGGCGAGCGTTGCTTTCGGCGAGCGAACAACCCGCGCCCGGCCGCTTGCATGTCAGCGGCAAGGGACGCTATCCGTACTCGTACGATCTGACGATCGGCGCCGGCGGTCACTACGAGCTGCCTCAAATACTGGCCGGTCCGTTCGTCGCAAGTCTGCAACACATCGGGAACTTCGTGCTCAACGGCACGGCCGACACGAGCAAGGGCGACTGCGAGGAGCCCGCGCCGGGCGAATCCGTGCAATGCGACGTTCGCCTCGAACCCACCGCGAATCTCGTGGGCAGGATCGTCCGAAATGGGAACGACGGAATTATTGGCGTTCCCGGCGCCAGCGTCGTGGTTCGCCTCGGCCAGTCGAGAGGGGCAGCGACGTTTATCACGGACGGAGACGGGCGTTTTTCCGTGACCGGAACGCCCATGGGATCGCACACTCTTCACGCCGCCAGTCTGTCCGGCGGCCTGGCATATGCGGCGATCGTGCTCAACGAACAGGAACATGACGGTCTGACGGTCGATCTCGGCGTCATCGCGCTTATCGAGAGCCCGCTCTCCGTTGAGCAGGTCCTTGTCGATTCGCGAATCGTCGCGCCCGACGGGAACATCGTGGACGTTCCGGTGGAAGCCTCCATTGAAGTGCGCTTTTCCGTGCCCATGAAGACGAGCTGGGGCTTGCGCGTGATGTCGGGCGCCACTCAAGTCTCGGCGCATTCCGTGCTCTCGCAGGACGCGCGAACCATGACCTTGAAACCGTACTCCGGCAAGTGGCCGGACTCGATGACGCTGACGTTGCTCGTCACGCGAGAGGTCACCGACGTCTTTGACCGGCGCCCGCTCGAGGAACAGTCGTACTTCTTCACGACCGTCGATCTTTCGCCGCCGAAGGTCGTCTCGATCTCACCCGCAAACAATCAGATCCAGATCGCCGTCGGTGAACCGATCCGGGTGACGTTCGACGAGCCGATTGGAGCCGTCTCGGGCGGCGCGACTCCCGCGGTGGACGTAGTCGTCAAAATGTATGGAGGCGCGACCCTAACCGGAACTCCGAGCTTCGCGGACAGCGAGAATCGAACCGTCGTCTTCCAGCCGGACGTAGCACTCGCCTCAGACTCGACGTACTACGTCACCGTCAACGGCGCCGAGGACGTCTTCGGCTGGAAACAGACGGCGGCGTTCTATTCGCAGTTCAAGACCATCGATACCGTTAATCCTCAATTGAGCCTCCATTCGCCTTCTGACGACAGTTGGACGAATAACGCCAGACCTCAAATTTGGGTCCTCCTTTCCGACGCGACGAGCGGGATTGAATCGAACACGGCGCGCATGAGCCTGGACGGCGCGAGCGTTCCTGCCACGGCATCCGCATCATGGCTCTCTTACACTCCCGACGCCGATCTCTCTCAGAGTTGGCATATCGTCGCGGCAACCGCTCAAGATCGCGCCGGGCACGAGGCGGCTTTCGAAGGCCGGTTCGGAGTCGACGTCGAGCCGCCGGAGCCGCCCAGTATCGAAGGCCTCGAGGACGGCGCCATCGTTCGCGACGATGTCGTTTTCACGGCGCGCGTGTCGGACGCCATGTCCGGCGTCCAGAAAGTGGAGTTGCTCGACGGCCAGCGACTCCTGCGCACGGTCACGATCGCTGATCCGTCTTCCTGCACGTCGGATTGCACGGTGAACGTCACTTTACAGAAAGGCCACCTCAGTGAGGGCGAGCACACTCTCGGCGTACGCGCCTCGGATCAGGCGAAGAACGAGAGCGCTACGACGAGCGTCACCGTGACGGTCGATTATCGGATCGGAACCGTGACCGGCGCGGTTTTCGGTCCTGACGGCGTGACGCGCCACAACGGCGCAACGGTCAAGATGGCCGGCGCGTCCGCGGTGTCGGGCGGCGGAGGAGTGGACGGAGAGTTCACGATCGAGGACGTTCCCGAAGGAACGCTCGATCTCGAAGCATACGTCAACGACCGGCGCCGCGCGCGCGAGACGGTGACGATTAGCGCGGAGACGCCCTCCGTGACGCAGGACCTCGTCCTCATCGGCGTGGGGACGGTGAGCGGAATCGTCACGAAGAACGGCGTGCCCGTGTCGGACGCAAATGTTTCGCTCGCCAGCAAAGCCGGCATATTTGGAGGGACTTTGCGTACGACGACAAGCGACGGCACATCGGGCGACGATCCTAAAGGATTCTACGCAATCACGGACGTTCCGGTCGGCGAGTTCACCGTGTCCGTCACTTCCGGCCCTGATCGCGGATCCGGCGGAGGCGCGATCGACGACGACGGCCAGAACTTCGTATTGGACATCGCCCTGATGCCGAACACTGTGAACCTGCCCATCACATTAGGTGATGGGAACGGCTTGTCATGGCAAGTTCACCCTGACGGCGGCTTATCACATGGATACATGTTCGGATCTCACTATAACGAACCCAATCCGTTCCTTGCGCTCGTTCGCGTGGACGATCCCGTGACGGAGCACGTTTTCGCCGGCGACAATAGCAGCCAGGCCGCGTCCGAGGAGCTGAAGCGGGAGATCGTTCTTGAGCAGGAGGATCTTGCCGGCCTGCGCGTCACGCGCGAGATCTTCGTTCCCACGCAAGGTTACTTCGTCCGATATCTCGAGCGCCTGCACAATCCGACGGACGAGCCGATTCGATTGCATGCTCTGGTTCGTCATGACCTGGGAAAAACCTGTAGCGTGCCAGAAGTCGTTACGACCAGCTCAGGCGACGATGTTTTCACGACCGATGACGATTGGATCACACTCGACGACGCGACCAACCAGAGTTGTCCGGAGGACATCTATTCGACGAGCTACCCGGAATGGCAGTTCCCGCCGCTCGCCATTCTGACCTCGAGTGTCACAGGATCGCGGCCGAGCGACGTCAGCCTGACGAGCGGCGATTCGACGACGATTCTGACTCATCGTTGGGATGATCTTGAGATCCCGGCGCATGCGACCGTTGCCCTGATGCACGTCTTTTCGGCCCAGGCGGACCGCGCCCGAGCCAAGTCCGCGGCCGAGCGTCTCGTGCAGCTCCCGCCCGAGTTGCTCGAGGGATTGGAGCGGGACGAGGCGAATTCGATTGTGAATTTCCAGGTTCCGGAAGGACTCCAGAGCGGCCTCGATCCGCTGCCGGCCAACGACGGCGCGATCACGGGCGTCGTGCTCGCAGGAGACGAGATGACGCCGGTGTATGCCTCAATCAAATATCGCAACCGGAGTCCCTATTACGGTTGGTTGGGCGCATACAATACCAGCCCATACCTCGATGGTGCATTCAATATCAACTCTTCCAATTCGAAGAGCATGCCGCGCGCCGCCTTTGATCTGACGATCACGCCCGGCAACTACAATACGTATATAAGCTTTGACGACGCGGCGCTGGAGTACTCCGCGGTCATCCCGGACGTCGGTAACGCGGAGCCGAAGATCGTGTTCGCAGGCAAAGGCGTCGTCACGGGAATCGTGCGGCGTTCCGATGCCGGGCAGACACCCATCACGTCCACCCAAGTCGCTCTGACCTGCGGGTCCGAGAGTGAGACCACGCTTTCCTCTTACGGCGCGAACGCCGGAATATACCTTTATTGGCTCGTGCCTCCCGGCGATTGCGCTCTCAGCGCCACCTACAACACAGTCACTGTCACGGAGCAAGTCACGATACCCGCCGATCCCGCGGAGCTTGCGGATCTGAGGATCGAACGCGATCTTGTTTTCCCCGAGTTCGGCGCATTGAGCGTAACCACGTATAAAGCGACATCGCCTCCAAGCCCGACCGGCGCATATCTCACGATCAGCGGACCGAACGGTTTCAGCGCGTCGCCTCAATCGGGCAGCGGAGAGTTTTACATCGAGGATATTCCTCCTGGTGAATACACGATCTCGGCTCTCGATATGCGGGGAAATAAGGCCCAGGTCTCGACCACGGCGTCGGTGGTTACTGGGCAGTCGACGACGGTCGCGTTGACGTTTCCGCCGACGGCGGACGTCAAGGTGACCGTGCTCATGCAAAACAGCGGAGTTCCGGTCTCGAACGTTTACGTCTACTGGGAAGCCGAGACGGTTTCGGGACTACAGGGAGGAGGCTATACCGATGAAAACGGCCAGGTCACCATTAAAAACGTGCCAGGCGGTTTTACGGTTCGTGTCACGCATCCGAATAATAATAAAGTCGATGCGGTTCAGAGCGGCGCGGTTCAACAAGAAGGAGTGCTTGTAGATGTAACCGTCGAGCTTCCCGAGGTCGTCGCGTCCGTCCCCGGCACGCTTGCGACCCGCGACGGCGTCGGTTTATACGGCGCGGTGAAGGCTCTACATGCGATCGACGACGCGCTTGTATATACGACGGCTTACACCAGCTCTGCCGGAGAATTTTCATTAAGCAACGTCCCCGCCGGCGCAGTGCGGCTGCGTGCCAGCGCGAACGAATACTACTCTAGAACGCCGACCGGGCAATTGTATTACCAGGCAGAAGTCGATGCGACGATCGAGCCGGACGTGCCCGTCACGGCGCTGATGTCGCACGGCTCGATCTCGACGAGCGGCCGTCCGGATCTGTGGCAGGTAAACGCCGCGGAGGACGATTCATTCACGATCACGTTGTATGGGCCCGGAACTGCCGATCCCCTCAATCCGCTCATCGCGGTCTTCGGCACTGACGGCAAACGAATCGCTGAAAACGACGATATCTCCGCCACGAACAAGGATTCGCGTGTACAGTTCACGGCGCCCGTTTCAGGCTCTTACCTCATTGCCGTAGACGGCTCGGGCGGAACGACCGGAAGCTATCGGATGGGCCTTGGCGCTTCCAACGATCCTCATTTCTTCCGTGTGTACGCCGGCCCACTGGTTGCGGGCGTCGTGCGACGGGAGACCGAGGAAGGACCGCCGGTCGCCGAGCTGACGGTTCGTCTCACGCGCGACGACCTCGACCTGCCGACGCACACGACCGTCACCGACGAGAATGGCCGCTACGAGCTGCCCCTTGTCCCTGGAGAAGGTGAATACCTGGTGGAGGTCGTCGGCGGCTCGGATGTGGTCATCGGATCGGCGTCTGGAGAAGGAGCGAACGATGCCTTCAACATCGTCATTCCTGCTACCTCACTGGAAGGCACGATCACCGGCGTGGTGCGCAACGGCGACGATCAGGCGCCTCTCCCCGGCGCGACCGTGGCGCTGGACGGCGCATTGTCGGTGACGACGGGCGCGGAAGGCGAATACGAGTTCACGAACGTCGCTCCCGGAGAGCACGCGCTCAACGCGTCGTTCGAAACGCCCGCCGGCACGGTATCGTTGGATCAAACGATCGCCATCTCCGGCGGAACCGAGATCGCCGACTTCACGCTGCCGGTCGCCGTGCTGCGCGGAAAAATCAACGACCCAACGGCGCCCAGCACGACGACAATCGCCGACGTCAGAGCTTGCTACTACAGCGTCTGTGACACTCGTCGGAGCGCGCCGAACGGGGATTACGTGTTCTACGGACTTCCGGCGTGGTCCACGTCCGTGAGTGTCAGCGTGACGGCGACCGTCACCGACGGCTCGTCCCTGCGGGCATATTCAAGCTTCAAATATCGTCCAGCCACGACGCATTCACTCGACCTCACACTGCCTGAAACCGGCGCGGTGAGCGGATCCATCCTGGACGCCGACGGCAACGGCGTTTCGAACGCCGTCATGACGCTATATGAAGATTACCGCGAGAGAACGTGCGTCGTGGAGGACGGCACGTATTTCTGCGCGCACGTGCGCCCCGGCCCCGTGCGCGTCTTTGCTGTTAGGGACCTCATCCCCGGCGAGAACGGCGGCACGGTTACGGCCGGCGCGAACCTGCCGCTCGACGTCCAACTCGCGGCGACCGGCTCGCTCGATATCGGTCTCGATCGGGATGGCTCTCTCATCGGCGGCCCCGTGCGCGTCCAGGCGCTTGATGCGCCCCGACGCGACCCGACCAATCCATGGACGGCGGAGTTGTCGTTGACCGACGCAATCGGCGGTCCGAGACGAGTCACGGTTACCGTGCCCATCGGAGCGTACCGAGTCGTTTACGACGACCTCGAGTCGCCGCCGGCCGCGAACGAGGGAGTGCTCGCCAAGGATGAGAGTCGACAGGTGACGCTCGATAGCGGAAGCCATGTGCGACTGCCGCGAACGCTCGAGGGAGAAGCTGCGCGGTACTCTGCCGGAGCGGGTTACTGCGAGGACGAAGGCGCGTCGACTCCCTGCGGCTCATTCGTCGAGAGCAATCGCCAACAATACGAGACTGAGAGCTACCCCAACCTTGCCCGACCCGAGTTCCACGAACGCGCGCTACGCAGCCTGCTCGTAGCTGATCAGGGCGTGCGCATGCGCCGCCAGCATTACGTTCCCGAATCCGGAGCGTTCGCGCGCACGTTGACGACTATCCACAATTCGGGGACGGAGCCGGTCACTGTAAGGTTGGAATCGAGACTCGTATCAGCATCGGAAGAGATACAAGTGGAAAGCACCTCTAGCGGCGACCTCATCTTCGACGAGAGCGACGCTTATGTGGTTGTATCGGGTGTTCTGACTCTTGAATCCGTCGTTCTTGGCGAGCTTCTGCCGGGGGACCCAGGTTCGTTCTGGATTAATGAAAGATACTCGGAAGGCGGACCTCCCGGTGTCCTTTTCGCGAACAAGCTGACGCTTGATCCAGGCCAGACCATGGCGTTTCTGACCTTCTCCGTGATCGGCAGCGACGAAGCCCAGGTCCTGGAGACCACTCAGAAGCTCGCCGATCTCAGCCACCCGGATGCTCTCATCGGCCTCACCGCGGCTGAGTTGCAGGCCATTGTCAACTTCGAGACGCCGCAGACGGGATTGGTCTCGGGCCAGGTGACCGACAACGGTGTGCCGGTTGCCGGCATACGCGTCGGCCTGATGTCTGCTACGGGCACGCTCGTGGCCCAAGCGGAGACGACCGCCGAGACGACGGCGGTCAACTATCAGTTCGACGAGATTGCTGAAGGCTCGTACACGCTCGTCGCCTTCCACCCGATCGAGAACCGCCCTGCACAAAAGCCCATCGAAATCGTCGGAGGAACCGCGGCCGACGGCAACTTGAGCCTACCTCCGGTCGAGGAGACCGCGGGAATAACTGTTCAGGGCTGGATCGAAGGCACGTCCGATCCGGCGGCCGGTGCGACGGTTCTGTTGGCGATGCCCGGATTCGCGCCTTTCTGGAGACCCAGCCTCACTCTTAACGGAAACGGCCAAGGCGCTTTCCTCGGCGTGCCGCTTGGGGAAGCGATCCTTGAGTGGGACTCGCCCTCGAATGGCGAGCCGGAGCCGATTGTCGTTCCGCCTTCGATGTCGCCCGTGGTTCTTTACTTCAGGCCCAATATGTCGCTACCAACGTCGCTCTCTGGTACGAACGGCCTGACCTACGACGTTGACGCTTCCGGCGCTGCCGGCGGGCCGGGCATGTCCTGCACCCCCTTCTGCGGAACGTGGAGCGGCGTCAATGGATTCTGGTTCCCTTACGACAACACTCAGGGCGTGTCGCGCCAAGCCGGACGCGAGATCGTCGTTGGTCCATACGACTTCGGGGAGTTGCGCGCAAGCCGGCGAGTGTTTGTGCCTGCATCGGGCGATTTCGTGCGTCTGATCGACGTGATCGAGAACACGACGTCCGCTGATACGACCGCCACTCTTGGGTTGGACGGTTCCATGTCTTCCGCAACCGGCGAGGCCTGGACGGTCGAGGACGCAAGCGGCGACGGATTCGTGGATGAGAGCGATTCCCTCGTGGTCCTGTCCGCTCCCTCGACCTTTCCAACCGCCTTCGTCTTGAGGGGCGAGACAGCGACGATTCGTCCCGATTTCTTCGATTGGTTTGGCGATGGCAGCATATCGAGCTTCCAGACGTGGTCGTTCCCGGTTCCCGCGAACATGACCAGGCTTTTCATGCAATTCGTCGTCGAGCAGCCTGTAGGCGGATTGGACAGCGCTCGACAGATCGCGGAACAGCTCGCCGCGGCGACGCACCCGGACGCGTTTTTGGGCCTGACGGCGGAAGAGAGATCGACGATCGTCAACTTCGGATCCACTCAGCCGTAATTCGGAAAAGCAACGGAAGAGAGCATGGCAATGGATGCGATTGAGAGAAGCAGGCACGGCTTGATGACACGCGCTACGGCGCTGATCCTCTCGTGGATCTTTCCGGCAACGACGTTATGGGCGGCTTCGCCGCCCATAACGAGCGCCGAGGTTCGGGGGCCGGAGTCCGGGGCGGCTACGATGTACTTCCACGGCATCGTTGGGCGTGGCGCGTTCTCCGAATTCGAAAAAACAGACGGTAGACGGCAGACGGTAGGCGGTAGTCATGAGGAAGCATCATCATCCTCCTCTTCTCTTCCTATTCACTATTCCCTATCACCTATTCCCTCTCAGCTCCCGTCTTTTGTTCTCGCCCCTCGCCCCTCGTCCCTAACCCCTGATGCGTCGGGTCACGTTCACGTGCACGGCGCGCTTCGCACGGCACATGCAGTCGCTCCGATTCCCACATTACCTATATTGGCCTGCGTCACCTGTCCCAAGGACAAACGCGCGGTCCATCCGATCCTCGAGTGCGTGAGCGAGAACGAGGACGGGACGTACACGGCGCGCTTCGGATACGAGAGCGAGAACGCCGATGCGGTCGAGATCAAGGTCGGCGCGCGGAACGGCTTCACGCCTCATCCGTCCGATCGCGGCCAGCCGCGCGTGTTCTCGCCCGGCCGCCACGTTTCGGTTTTCAGCGTGGACTTCGACGGCCGACCGCTGACCTGGACTCTCGAAGGGCCGGACGGGAAGAAGCGCTTCGCGACGGCAAAGTCGGATTCCACGCGTTGCCCGGCCGAAGCGACATGCGACGTCGGCATTTTCGGTCCGAAGACTTACGCCCGCACCAAGGGATGGAAGAACGTATACGAGGCCACGATCGACGTGCCTCCGGAAGCGGCGCCGCCGTACTTCTTGCTCGTCGGGAACGGGAAAGCGGACGCGGCCTCGACACAAAAAGGCCGCATGGGGCCATCACGCTGCCCGAATAAGAAATGCGACATGAACTGCGGGCACTCCTGGAAGGGCCGCGTCTCGGCGGCCTGGATCGAGCTGAACGGCGTCGAGGTCGTGGGGCCGCGCGATTTGGGCCATAACGTGTCGGAGCTCACGCGCGAGGTCGCGCTTTCGCCCAAGACGCATCTCAAGATCACGATCGCCGGTGCGCCCGGTTCGTTCCTGACGATTCGCCTGTGCGGTCAGGGCGGTGACACAACGCCTCCGGTCGTGACGTGGACCGAGCCCCCGCCCGGCGCGACGATCCCGGACCCCACGCCACGCCTCGTCGTGCAATACCAAGATCAGCCGACGCTTTCCGCGTCGGCGGCGCTGTCATCCGCTTCCCGTTTCCCGTTTCCCGAACCTAACAGTAAGGAAGGCGGTCTTCGTTCGGGCAACGGGCAACCGGCAACGGGCAACGTCCAATCGGCGCACGGCTCACGGCGCATGGCTCACGGGCCGTGCGGCAGATGCGGTCCGAAGAAGCACTGCGACAAGCCGCTCAATCCCTGCGAGAGCACGGTTTTCGGACCCAAGGAATATATCCGCGGCAAGGGCAAAGGCAAGACGCGCTACCAGGAGACCTTGACTCTACCGTCCGGAGTGAGCGGACCCTTCGAAATCCGCGTCAAGAACGGTGGCAACGGCAGGTGGGGCCGCGTCACGGCCGCGTGGATCTCGATCGACGGACAGGAGATCTTCGATCCTTCGGATTTCATAAGGACGTCTCATGCGATCAAGCGCGAGATCGCTTTCGAGCCCGGAGCGGATCTGGTCGTCGAGCTTGCGGGCATGCCCGGCTCGCGTCTGACGATCGAGATCTGCGCCTCGACCGGATCCGGATCCGAGCCCGTGGCCTCGGGCGTGGATCCATCGACGCTCCGAGTGTGGCTCGACGACGTCGAGCGGACAGATCTGTTCACCAAGCTTCCCGAAGAAGCGTTCGCCGACCTTCTCGATGCACTGGCGCTCTCCGAAGGCGCGCACCGTCTCCGCGCCACGGTCAAGGATCATGCCGGCAACGAAGGCGAGGGTGTCTCGGAATTCCGCGTCGACCTCACGCCGCCGATCCTGCAAATCGTCGAGCCGACGAACGGTTTCTGCGCTCCTGATAGTCGGGTGCCGATACGCCTGACTTATCAGGACAACATGGGCCTGGACCTCGGATCGCTCCGGATTATCGTCGACGGCGAGGATCGCACCGGACTGTTTGTCAAGGACGCCGCGGGCGCCGCGGCCGAGCTGACGTTGGATCCCGGCTCGCACACGGCGATCGCGTCGATCCGCGACCTGGCCGGCCGCCCGGCCGAAGCGTCCACGACGTTCATCGTGGACGTCGCGCCGCCGACCGTGACGATCGTCGCTCCGGCCCCCGAATCGCGGCACGGAACGGCGATAGTGGCGATCGTCGTTCAGTACGCGGACGATCAGCGTCTCGATCTCGGGACTCTCGCGGCGAACGTGGACGGCGCGTCCGTTACGCTCGCCGCCGGGCCCTTCGAGGCTCAGGGCGAGACGGGCGCGCTCGCCAACGGCTGGCACGAGCTTACGGCGACGATCTGCGATTGCGCCGGCCGCGCGGCGACGGCGACGTCGCGGTTCTTCGTCGACACTACGCTGCCCGAGGTCGTGATCGTCAAGCCGGCGCCCGGCTCGGCGGTCAACGACGCGACGCCGTCGATCGCGCTGCGCTACGCGGATGAGGACGGCGTGGACGTCGCCACGCTCGCCGTCCGGATCAACGGCGTGGACCGGACGAATCTGTTCCAGGCCGGCCCCGACGGCGCAACGACCGAGCTGCCGGACGCGTTCGCGCTCGCCGAGGGAGACGCCGTGATCCAGGCCGAAATCGCGGACATTACGGGCAATGTCGGCGAGGGGCGGTCCGCTTTCAGAGTCGACACGCTCCCGCCCACGGGCGAGTTCCTGTCGCCGCCCGAGGTGACGACGGATCTCGCTCCGCTCGCCCGGCTCAACTACTCGGGCACGGGCACCGCGGTCGATCGGAGCAAGGTCGGAATCCTCCTCGACGGCGCGCGCGACGTCACGTCATTGTTCACCCTGGTCGACGACGGCGCGCAGGGCGCTCTGTCCCTGGATCCGCCGCTTTCCGAAGACGAACATCGGTTGAGCCTGACGCTCGCGGACGAGGCGGGCAACGTCAACCAGGAACCGATCGAGCGCGTCTTCCGCGTGGATCGCACGGCGCCCGCCGCGTTATTCACCCTGCCGGCGCCGGGCGCATATATGAATGATGCGACTCCGGATCTGCGCCTGGCATACGATGACCCGGGCGGCACGGGCCTGCCTGCGCCCGCCGGCTGGCAGGCAGGCGTCGATCCCTCTTCGGTGCGCATCTTCATCGTGCCCGCCACTCCTCCTGACGCGCCCGAGACCGAGATCACGGCGTACTTCGCGATCGGCGAGACTGATGCCGAGGGCTCGATCCCCGATTCCGCGCCGCTCGCGGACGGCACGTATCGCCTGCGCGCCGAACTGTCCGACCGGGCCGGCAACGCCGCGACGACGTCATCATCGTTCGTGCTCGACACGGTTCCTCCGACTTACGGTTTCGTCGTGCCCGGAATCAACGCCTTCGTCGGCGCGGCCACGCCGGTTTTCGAGATGACTTACGCGGACGATCGCACCGGCGTGGACCTTCGGGGTCTCGAGCTCAGGATCGACGGCGCCGACCTCTCGGCGCGTCTTGCGCCCGAGGAGACGAGAGCCGTGGCCTCGCTGCTCGAGAGCGACGCTTTGGCCGACGGTCGTCACGAAGCCGCGCTCAAGGTTTCCGACCTGGCGGGCAATGAGGCCGCGATATCGCCGCATCCCTTTATCGTGGACACGATCCCGCCCGCCGTCGCGATCGCGAGCCCGGCGCCTAACGCCGTGGTCGGCTCTCCCGCGGTCTTCGAAGTGACGTATCAGGACGTCGACTCGGGCGCGGGCAATGCCGTGGATCTCGGGACCGTGCGCATCCTCATCGACGGAATCGATCGCGCGGCCGAGTTCGTCGTCGA